>NZ_JBIWLU010000005.1:226620-623869 GCF_044766365.1 Streptomyces sp. NPDC102279
TGCGGCGGGGGCGGGGGCGGGGGGGGGGGGGGGGGGGGCGGCCCCGGGGGGGGGGGGGGGGGGGGGGGGGGGGGGGGGGGGGGGGGGGGGGGGGCGCGCCCCCCCGCCCGGGGGCGCCTTCCGCGGAGGGCGCCCCGTCACCTCATCCGATCAGCCGCACCGGCAGTTCGAACAGGTCGTTCTGCGTCACCACGGGCTTGTTCCGCAGCTCCGACGCCGGGACCGCGAGGTCCAGGCCCGGGAAGCGCGCGTACAGGGCGGGCAGCGCGACGCCCGCCTCCAGGCGGGACAGGGCGGCGCCGGGGCACACGTGCGGGCCGTGCCCGAAGGAGATGTGCCGGGGACCGTCCGAGCGGCTGATGTCGAAGTCGGCCGCCGTCGGGCCGTGCGCCTCCTCGTCCCGTCCGATCGCCCCGTACGACACGATCAGCGCGTCGCCGGCCGGGATCACCTTGTCGCCGACCGGGACGTCCTCGGTCGCGAAACGGATCAGGACGTGCGAGGTCGGGGTGGAGTGGCGCAGGGTCTCCTCGACGACCGCGGACCAGTCGGCCTCGCCGGACAGCACGCGGGCGCGCTGCTCGGGGTGGGCGGACAGGTTGACGACCGCGTTGACGATCAGGGAGATCGTCGTCTCGTGGCCGGCGGCGACCATCAACTGCAGGGTGGAGACGATCTCCTCGTCGGTGAGGTGGTCACCGTCCTCGGAGGCCAGGATGAGCGCGCTGGTCAGGTCGTCACCCGGCGCGGCCCGCTTCGCCGCGACCGTGGCCGCCATGATCCCGGCCAGTTCGGTCAGGGTCGCGATGACCTCGGCGGGCGGCGTCTGCGTGGAGAAGAACTTCTCGAACAGCTCCTTGAGGCGCGGCAGCCGCGCCTCCTCGATACCCATGAGGTCGGCGACGACGTACATCGGCAGCGGGTACGCGAAGTCGGCCTTCAGATCGACGACATCGCCGTCGAGACCGTCGAGCAGGCCCTCGGTCAGCTTCGCTATCCGCTCCCGCATCTGCTCCACCCGCCGCGGGGTGAGCGCCTGCGCGACCAGGGTGCGCATCCTGCGGTGGTCGGCGCCGTCCACGGTGAGCATGGAGCGGCCCGGGTTGGCGAGCCCGATCAGCGGCCAGTCGGGCGCGATCTCCCCGCGCTGCCAGGCACCCCACACGTTGATGTCCTTGACCAGGCGGGGGTCGGTGAGCAGGGCGCGCGCCTCGGCGTGGCGTGTAACCGCCCACACGGGGACGCCGCCGGGCAGCTCGACGGCGGCGAGGGGACCCGCGGCGCGCAGCGCCTCGCTCTCGCCGTCCAGATCGGTGACGAAGGGGTCCAGGACGATGCGGGTCTCTTCGGTACCGGTGGTCATGCGGGGATCCCTCCAAGGGGGCGGGGTAGGAGTACGGCGTCTTTCCGGGGGCAGCCCCCGGACCCCGGCCGGCGGGTGGGCCGGCCGGGTGCGTCGGGGTCTCAGAGGACGGGAACGGGCGTGAACGTGACGGGCAGTTCGTTCAGCCCCCGCAGCCACGGGGAGGGGCGCCGGGTCAGGGCCTCGGCGGGCACGGCCAGGTCGATGTCGGGCAGCCGGTCCAGGACGACCTCGATACCGGTCCGCGCGATGACCTCGGCGACCTCCTGCGCGGGGAAGGGGCAGCGGTGCTCACCGTGTCCGAAGGCGAAGTGGGCGTTGTTCCCGCCGGTGAGCGCGGAGCTGTCGGTACGGACCTGGGGGTCGGAGTTGGCGCCCTGCAGACCGAGGAGCAGGAGGTCGCCGGTGCGGATGCGGCGCCCGCCGAGCTGGGTGTCGCGCGACGCCCACCGTCCGGCGACGTTCTGGGTGGGGGCGTCCTCCCACAGGACCTCGTTCATGGCCTCGGCCACGCTGTGCCGGCCGCCGAACAGGGAGGCCGCGAAGCGGTCGTCGGTGAGCATCAGGCGCAGCGAGTTGCCGATCCAGTCGGCGCTGGGCTGGTGCCCGGCGGCCATCATGACCATCAGGTCCTGGGCGATCTCCTCGTCGGTGAACCCGGAGGGGTCGGCGAGCATCCGGGACACGACGTCGTCGGCCGGTGTCTCCTTGCGGTCGGCGAGCAACTGCGCCATGGAGGCGGCGAGATGACGCTGTCCGGCGAGCGCACCCTCCCGCCCGTTGACCATGTCGTTGAGCGCGGTGACCAGGCCGGGGCCCTGCTCGTCGGAGAAGCCGTAGAGCGTGGCGAGGACACGGACCGGGAGCAGGGCCGCGTAGTCGGCGATGATGTCCGTCTCGCCCTTGGCGCAGACCGCGTCGATCAGTTCGTCGGCGAACTTCTCGGCGTGGGAGCGCAGTTCGAAGGGATCGACGGCTTCGAGGGCGTCGCTGATCATCGCGGCGCGTTCGCGGTGTCGCTCACCGACGGTGTAGAGGATGGAGGGCTGCTTGCGGCCGATCATCGGCAGCAGCGGCCAGTCGTCGGGGATGCGCTCCCACTGGTTCCACAGGTCCGAGTCGCGGCTGAACAGCTGCGGGTCGCCGGTCACCTGGTGGAGTTCGCGGTAGCCGACGACGAGGAAGGCGGGGATGTCGCCGTCGAGGACGACGGGCACGACCGATCCGTGGTCGCGCCGCATCTCCCGGTACAGCTCCGCCGGTTCGGTCTGGAACCGGGGGCCGCTGAGCGGGACGGGGGCGGGGGTGGGGCTCACAGCGCGGGCTCCGGTGCGGTCAGGGCGTCTTCCGCGGTGGCGGCGCCGTGGCGGGCGTGCAGGGACTGGAGGTGTTCCACGAGCGTGATCAGCACGCGCTTGCTGGACTCCCGGGAACGGGCGTCGCAGTCGAGGAGCGGCACGTGCGGGTCGAGGTCGAGGGCCTCGCGGATCTGCGCGGGGGTGTGCGCTGGTCCGCCGAAGTCGTTGCACGCCACGATGAACGGGGTGCCGTGGTGCTCCAGCCGGTCGATGGCGTACCAGGAGTCGTCGATGCGGCGGGTGTCGACGAGGACGACGGCGCCGAGCGTGCCGGAGAACAGCCGGTCCCACAGGAACCAGAACCGTTCCTGGCCGGGCGCCCCGAACAGGTAGAGCACGTTGCGGGCGTCGAGGGTGATGCGGCCGAAGTCGAACGCGACGGTGGTCGCGGACTTGCCGCGCACCTCGCTGATGTCGTCGACGGCCTCGCCGGCCTGCGTCATCGTCTCCTCGGTGTTGAGGGGACGTATCTCGCTGACCGAGCGGACCAGGGTCGTCTTGCCGACGCCGAAGCCGCCCACGACCACGATCTTCAGGCCGTTGTCGGCCGACGCCGACAGGGGCGCACGAGCGTCAGAGGTTACGGAGTCCAACGAGCACCTGCTCCAGGATGTCGGGATCGGGAAGGCCGGAGGGAACGGTCGTGTACGGGTGGCGGGCACTGACCCGGCCCGCGGCGAGCAGGTCGGACAGCAGGATGCGGGTGATCGACACCGGCAGCCCGAGCTCCGCCGCGATCTCCACGACCGCGGTGGGCCGTTCGCACATCCGCAGGATCGCGGTGTGCTCGGACTGCATTCCCGTCACCGGCTCGCACTCGGCGACCACCAGGGTCACCAGGTCGAAGGGGGTGTCGGGCCCGGACCGGCTGCGGCCTCCGGTGAGGGTGTACAGCCGGTCGGGCGCGTCGTCCCTGCCGGGACGGCTCATGACGTCCGCGGCGGCGCACTCAGGTACTCGCTCAGCTGTTCCACGAGTTCGCTCATGTTGTGCCCGACCAGTCCGGCGTCCGCGTCCTCGGCGGTGACGACGGCGAGGTGCGCGCCGTCGCCCGCCTCCACGATGAACAGCACCCCGCCGTAGAACTCGGCCATCGCCGAGCGCACGCCGCCGGAGCCGTCGCCGAACTCGACGGACGCCCCGTGGGAGAGCGACTGGATGCCGGCCGCGATCGCGGCGAGCTGGTCGGCCTGGTCGACGGACAGTTCGGGGGTGCGGCACAGCTTCAGGCCGTCGCGGGAGAGCACGAGCGCGTGCCGGGCGCCCGGGGTGCGCTCAAGGAGGCCCTCGATGAGCCAGGAGAGCTTCTCGTCGGCGGTGATGGTGCCGGTCATGAGGTGGTGTCGCCTTCCGGGAGCGCGTGCTGGGTGGGGGTGGTGGTGAAGAGGGGGGCGGCGCCCCGTGCGTCGGCTTCGTCGCGGACGCCGTCCGTGCCACCGGCGCCGTCCGTGCCGGGTGCGGGCAGCTGTCCGGTGACCTGGTCCTCGGCGCGGGCCCGCCCGGGCTCCTCGACCTGCGGCTCCTCGGCCCGTACGGCGTCGGAGGCGTCCGGAGCGGTGCCGCGCACCGCCTGCCGGAAGCTGCCGAAGCGGGCCGCGGACCGGGTCCTCGGATCCTCCCCGCCACGGGCGTCGGGGGCGGGCTGCGGCGTCGTGTGGGAGCGGCTGCGCTCGGCGTGGGCGAGGGTGCGGCCGCGGCGCCGCTTGGGCAGCCCGCCGGTGGCCGCGGGCCCCTGCTCGTGCCGCGGCGAGTCGTGCGCCGGGACGGGGTCGGGGTCGAGGTCCCCACCCGCGCGGCCCGCCGCGTACGACACGGGGGCGGTGGGGGAGTCCTCGGCGGGCCGGGAGGTCCGGGCGTCGTGGCCCTCGACCGGACCGGCCTTCTCCCGCGGCCCGTCCGGGCTGTGCTGCGCCTCGGGTTCCCGGCGCTCGCGGGTGCCGGGCGCGGAGGTGTGGCCGTCGACGGCGGCGGGCGCGGGTGTGCCGCTTGCGGTGGCCGCGGTGGCCGCGGTGGCCGTGCCGGGCGTGGCGCCGGTCGCGGTGCTCGGCGGGGTGAGGAGGTCCTGCGGGATGAGGACGAGGACGCCGGTGCCGCCGCGCGCGGAGGGCCGGAACGACACCTTCAGGCCGTGCTTGCGGGCGAGCCTGCCGACCACCGCGAGGCCGAGGCGGGTGCCGGTGAGGCCGCCGAGGCCGCCGGTGTCCGCGGCCTCGCCGGAGACGGCGCGTTCCGCGCGGCGCAGTTGGACGTCGCCCATCACCAGGCCGCTGTCCTCGACGGAGACGATGACGCCAGCCGGGACCTCCTCCACGTACACGTGGACCTCGGCGGTCGGCGGGGAGAACGAGGCGGCGTTGTCGAGGAGTTCGGCGAGCGCGTGCATGACGCCCTCGGCGGCGTGTCCGGCGACGGCGGCCTCGCTCGCGGAGTGCACGCGCACCCGCTGGTAGCCGCCGATGCGGCCCATGGCGCCGCGCAGGATCGACTCCATGACGATGGGGCGGGCCCAGCGGCGTCCGGAGCGGGCGCCCGCCAGGACGGCGACGGAGTCGGCGAGCCGGCCGGCCTGGGCGGTGCGGTGGTCGAGGTGGAGGAGGTCGGCGAGGACGTCCTCGTCGGAGTGCTTCTCCTCCATGGCCCGCAGGTCGGCGAGCATGCCGGTGGACAGCGCCTGCATGCGTCCGGCCGCGTTGGCGGTCGCGGAGATCGCGGCGGCACGCTCACCGGTGGCCTGCCGGGCGCGGGCGTCGAGTTCGGTGTTGCGGGCGGTCAGGCGGGCGCGGTCGGCGGCGAACCGGTCGCGTTCCGCGCCGAACTCCTCGGCGAGACGGTCGCGTTCGGCGGTGAACTCCCCGGTGAGCCGGTCGCGTTCGCGTACGGCGTCCTCGGTCAGCCGGGCCCGTTCCCGGTCGGCCGCCTCGGCGGCGTGCGCGCGGTCGCGGGCGGCCTCGTCGGCCAGCCGGGCCCGTTCCGCGCTGAACTCCTCGGCCTGCCGGGCGCGTTCGTGCAGCAGCCGGCCCGCGTCCTGGGTCACCGAGTCGAGCCGGCGGCGCAGGAGCCTCGTGGCCCGGACGGCTCGGACGGCCACCGCGACAGCCGCGCACAGCAGCACGGCGGCGGTGCCGAGACCCCAGGCCAGAGGGGTGCGGGCGGCTGCGGGGGCGAGCAGGACGGCGGCCAGCACGGCGATCGCGGCCAGTGCGGCTGCGGTCAGCACGGGGGGTGCGATGGCGCGCAGGGTGGGTCGTTCGCCGGAGGTCAGGGGCGGGGTCATCAATCGGTCCTCGGTCGTGTTCCTGGGGGAAGAACGTGTCCTCGGTCGTGTCCTCGGTCGGATCCTGGGCGAGAAGCGACACCTGGTGCTCAACTGGCCGTCACTATATGAGAGTTCGTGATCGGATTGGGAAGGTTCGGAAAGCGGTCTCATGATCGGCCCGGCAAAACGGGGCCTTTCGGGTAGCCGCCGGGCGGCCCCGGCGGACCCCCGGCGGCATCCTGGTGACATGACGGATCTCGGTGGACGGCCCGACGGACAGCCGGAACGACGACCGGAACGACGACCGGAACGACGACCCCGGGCACACCCCACACAACCACCCGGCACCTCCCCGGCCGCGCCCACGAACCCGCCCTCACCGCCCGGCCCACCCTCCGGCGCCCCCGCGAGTGGTGGCGAGGCGAATGACGACCCCGTGAGTGGTGCTCCGGCGGGCGGTGGCGAGGCCAATGGCGACCCCGTGAGCGGTGCTCCGGCGAGCGGCGTCCCGGCGAACGGGCAAGGGACGAAGGGCGCCCCCGCGAGGGGCACCCCGGCGAACCCGTCCGCCCGCACCGCACCGCACGAAGCCTCCCGCGACCTGCGGGCCGCCCTCACCCGCGCCGTCCGCGGCGACGTCGCCTTCGACACCACCGCCCGCGCCCTCACCACCATGGACGCCTCCAACTACCGCCGCGTCCCCCTCGGCGTCGTCTCCCCCCGCGACGCCGACGACATCGCCGCCACCCTCGCCCTCTGCCGCGACCACGGCGTCCCCGTCGTCCCCCGCGGCGGCGGCACCTCCATCGCCGGACAGGCCACCGGCACCGGCATCGTCCTCGACCTCACCCGCCACATGAACCGGATCCTCGACCTCGACCCCGCCACCCGCACCGCCCGCGTCCAGCCCGGCACCGTCCTCGACCGCCTCCAGGAAGCCGCCGCCCCGCACGGCCTGCGCTTCGGCCCCGACCCCTCCACCCACAGCCGCTGCACCCTCGGCGGCATGATCGGCAACAACTCCTGCGGCACCCACTCCGTCGCCTGGGGCACCACCGCCGACAACGTCGGCACCCTCACCGTCATCGACCCCACCGGCCGCACCGCCCGCCTCGGCCGCGACGGAGCCGGCGCACCCGACGGCCTCCTCGACCTCGTCGCCGGCGAACTCGCCCTGCTGCGCACCGGATACCCCGACCTCCCACGCCGCATCTCCGGCTACGCCCTCGACGCCCTCCTGCCCGAACGCGGCACCGACGTCGCCCGCGCCTACTGCGGCACCGAAGGCACCTGGGGCATCCTCACCGAAGCCGAGGTCCACCTCGTCCGGACACCCCCCGCCCGCGCCCTCGCCGTCCTCGCCTACCCCGACGAGAGCGACGCCGCCGACGCCGCGGCCGGACTCCTGACGCACCGGCCCCTCACCGTCGAAGGCATGGCCGCCGACCTCGTCCCCGACCACACCACCCTGCCCCGCGGCGGAGCCTGGCTGTTCGTCGAGACCGGCGGCACCACCCCCGCCGAAGCCCGCGCCCACGCCGACACCATCATCCGCGCCGCAGACGTCACCGACTCCCTCGTCGTCACCGACCCCGCCGCCCAACGCGCCCTGTGGCGACTACGCGAGGACGCCTCCGGCACCGCCACCCGCATCCCCGCCACCACCGGCCCCGCAGGCGAAGCCTGGCCCGGCTGGGAGGACTGCGCCGTACCCCCCGCCCGGCTCGGCGCCTACCTCCGCGACTTCCGCGCCCTCCTCACCGACCACCACCTCCGCGGCACCCCCTACGGACACTTCGGCGACGGCTGCATCCACGTCCGCATCGACTTCGACCTCATCACCACCCCCGGCATCGCCCACTTCCGCCGCTTCTCCCAGGACGTCGCCCACCTCGTCGTCTCCCACGGCGGCTCCCTCTCCGGCGAACACGGCGACGGACAGGCCCGCGCCGAACTCCTGCCCGCCATGTACGGCCCCGACCTCGTCCACCTCTTCGAACGCGCCAAAGACCTCTGGGACCCCCACAACCTCCTCAACCCCGGCATCCTCGTCCGCCCCCACCGCCTCGACGAGAACCTCCGCTTCGCCCCCCTCCCGCACCACCCCGTCGACGTCACCTTCGGCTACCCCGCCGACGACGGCGACTTCACCGCCGCCGTCCGCCGCTGCGTCGGCGTCGCCAAATGCCGCACCACCACCCCACCCGGCCAGGACGTCATGTGCCCCTCCTACCGCGCCACCGGAGACGACACCCACTCCACCCGAGGCCGCGCCCGCCTCCTCCACGAAATGCTCGCCGGCGAGATCATCACCGACGGATGGCGCTCCACCGAGGTCCGCGACGCACTCGACCTGTGCCTCTCCTGCAAGGGCTGCCGCTCCGACTGCCCCGTCGGCGTCGACATGGCCACCTACAAGGCCGAATTCCTCCACCACCACTACGCCGGCCGCCGCCGCCCCCGCACCCACTACACCCTCGGCCGCCTCCCCCTCTGGCTCGCCGCCGTCACCCGCACCCGCACCACCCGCATCGTCAACGCCCTCGCCTCCCTGCCCCCCGCCGCCGCCCTCGCCAAACGCCTCGCCGGCATCGCCCCCGACCGCACCATCCCCCGCCTCGCACCCCAGACCTTCAGCCAGTGGTGGACCAAACGCTTCCGCGACCGGGCCCGCGCCCACGAACGCCGCCGCCGCACCACCCCCCGACCCGGACCCGGCCTCCCCAGCTCCCACGGCCTCTTCCCCGGCTCCGCCGGCCCCACCGTCCTCCTGTGGCCGGACACCTTCACCGAACACCTCACCCCCTCCGTCGGACGCGCCGCCGTCCACGTCCTCGAAGCCGCCGGACTCACCGTCCTCCTCCCCCCACACACCCCCCAACGCCACGGACCCATCGGCGACGGCACCACCCGAGGCCCCCTCCACCCCCGCCACCTCCTGCCCCACCCCACCCGACGCACCTGCTGCGGACTCACCTACATCAGCACCGGCCAGCTCGACCACGCCCGCACCGTCCTGCGCCACACCCTCGACCTCATCGAGCCCTACCTCGCCATCGACGGCCTCCCCGTCGTCGTCCTCGAACCGAGCTGCGCCGCCACCCTGCGCACCGACCTCCCCGAACTCCTCCCCGACGACCCCCGCGCCCACCGCCTCGCCACCGCCGTCGTCACCTTCGCCGAAGCACTCGAACGCCACGCACCCCACTGGACACCACCCCGCCTCGACCGCCCCGTCGCCGGCCAGACCCACTGCCACCAGCACGCCGTCCTCGGCGACCACGCCGAACAACGCCTGCGCGCCGCCGCCGGCCTCACCGGCACCCTCTCCGGCGGCTGCTGCGGCCTCGCCGGAAACTTCGGCTTCGAAAAAGGCCACGAAGACGTGTCGAGAGCCTGCGCCGAAGAACAACTCCTGCCCGCCGTACGCGCCGCGGCACCCGACGCCGTGATCCTCACCGACGGCTACTCCTGCCGCACCCAACTGGCCCACCTCGGCGACCGCACCGGCCGCCACCTGGCGGAGGTCCTCGCCGAGGCACTGCGGACCCGCCCCCAGGACACCGGCTCGGACACCCCCTGATCAGTACGCTGACGACTCCACCGGACACCCCACCGGACCGAGGACCCCGAGGAGCACCCCGCATGACCCTCCGCCTCCAGACGATCACCCGCGACGAACACCTCACGTTCGTCCGCGCCCGCTCCTCGGCCAGCCACATGCAGGTCCCGTCCTGGGGCGACGTGAAACCCGACTGGCAGACCGAGAGCCTCGGCTGGTTCGACGAACACGGACACCTCCAAGGCGTCGGACTCGTCCTCCTGCGCCCCCTGCCCAGAATCAAGCGCTACCTCGCCTACCTCCCCGAGGGCCCCGTCATCGACTGGCACGCCCCCGACCTCGCCGAACGCTGGCTCCGCCCCCTGCTCACCCACCTCAAGTCACGCGGCGCGTTCACCGTCAAGATGGGACCGCCCGTCGTCGCCCGCCGCTGGAGCGCCGACACCGTCAAGACCGCCATCGCCGACCCCGCCGCACGACGCCTCGCCGACGTACCCCCCACCTCCGAGGAACCCGCGGCCACCGACATCGCCGGGCGGCTGCGCGCCATGGGCTGGCAGCAGACCGAACCCGGCGGCGAGGACGGCTTCGCCGCGGGCCAGCCCCGCTACGTCTTCCAGGTCCCCTTCGCCGGCCGCACCCTCGACGACATCCACAAGGGCCTCAACCAGCAGTGGCGGCGCAACATCAAGAAGGCCGACAAAGCCGGCGTCAAAGTCGTCCGCGGCGGCTACGACGACCTCCCCGCCTTCTACGAGCTGTACGCGGAGACCGCCGAACGCGACCGCTTCATCCCCCGCCCGCTGCCCTACTTCCAGCGCATGTGGACCGCCCTCACCACCGAGGACCCCGACCGCATGCGCCTCTACCTCGCCCACCACGACGGCGACGTCCTCGCCGCCGCCACCATGATCACCGTCGGCACGCACGTCTGGTACTCCTACGGCGCCTCCACCAGCCGCCGCCGCGAGGTCCAGCCCAACAACGCCATCCAATGGCGCATGATGGCCGACGCCCACGAACTCGGCGCCACCGTCTACGACTTCCGCGGCATCACCGACACCCTCGACGAGACCGACCACCTCGTCGGCCTCCTCCGCTTCAAAGCAGGCGCAGGCGGCGAGGCCGCCGAATACCTCGGCGAATGGGACTTCCCCCTCAACCGCCTCCTCCACAAGGCACTCGACCTCTACATGACCCGCCGCTGACCAGCCCCCGACGGTGCCGCGCGGCCGGCGCCCACCCCCACCGCGCGACACCGCCCCCGGGAAGCACTCCCAGGACACTTCTGCGACAGTTGCATAACAGGTTCACACGCCTGACCCAGTCCACTACTCTGGACCGACTGGTACAGCACGATGAACGAACCTGAGTCGAACCCCTGGAAGGCCCCGTGAACACCCCCAGCGCCGCCCCCACCACCCCGGCCCCGGCCGCCCCGGCCACCGCACCCGCGGCCGGGGCACCCACCGCCGGACCCGGCCGGCGCGGCGCCCTCGGACCCGTCGGCCTCGTCCTCGCGGGCGGCATCTCCGTCCAGTTCGGCGGCGCCCTCGCCGTCAGCCTCATGCCCCGCGTCGGCGCCCTCGGCGTCGTCACCCTGCGCCTGCTCGTCGCCGCCATCGTGCTGATCGCCATCTGCCGCCCCAGCGTCCGCGGACACTCCCGCGCCGACTGGAACACCGTCATCGTCTTCGGCCTCACCATGGCCGCCATGAACGGCCTCTTCTACCAAGCCGTCGCCCGCATCCCCCTCGGCCCCGCCGTCACCCTCGAAGTGCTCGGCCCCCTCGCCCTCTCCGTCGTCACCTCCCGCCGCGCCGTCAACCTCCTCTGGGCCGGCCTCGCCCTCGGCGGCGTCTTCCTCCTCGGCGGCGGAGGCTTCACCAGCCTCGACCCCGCAGGCGTCGCCTTCGCCCTCGGCGCCGGCGCCATGTGGGCCGCCTACATCGTCTTCAGCGCCCGCACCGGCCGACGCTTCCCCCAGGCCGACGGCCTCGCCCTCGCCATGGTCGTCGCCGCCGTCGCCTTCCTCCCCCTCGGCATCGCCGAATCCGGCACCCGCCTCCTCGTCCCCACCACCATCGTCCTCGGCGGGGCCGTCGCCATCCTCTCCTCCGTCCTCCCCTACACCCTCGAACTGCTCGCCCTGCGCCGCCTCCCCGCCTCCACCTTCGCCATCCTCATGAGCCTCGAACCCGCCGTCGCCGCCACCGCCGGCTTCCTCGTCCTCGACCAGGCCCTCTCCCTCATCGAATCCCTCGCCATCGCCCTCGTCATCGCCGCGAGCATGGGCGCCGTCCGCACCCAGATCGGCCGAGGAAAAGCCAAGACCCTCCAACCGGCCCCGGACGCGTAACCCCCACCACCACGGACGGACGACCGCGGCGAGGGGCACGGACCCGACGAGGGGCACGGACCCGGCGTATGGCACCGCTCCGACGTACGGCACCGTCCCGGCGTACGGCACGGCTCTGACGTAGGGCACCGCTCCGCGAGTACGACGCGGCTCCTACGTACGACGCGGCGTGCACATCCCAGCGGACCGTCACCGATGCGCGCCGCACACTCTCGACGCACCCCACACACCCTCCGGCCACGGACCGGCGGCACAGCAACGGCCTGATTAATGCAAGCACGCTTGCTTGTTTCTTCGGACGCTGCCATGCTCCCAGCC
The DNA here is from genome assembly GCF_044766365.1 of Streptomyces sp. NPDC102279. NCBI lineage: Bacteria > Bacillati > Actinomycetota > Actinomycetes > Kitasatosporales > Streptomycetaceae > Streptomyces > Streptomyces sp. NPDC102279. Next base: position 238,837 of record NZ_JBIWLU010000005.1, read on the forward strand.
ACACACCGCCGTGTCCCGAGGGAGCGCACCGTGTCCGACCCGACGCCCGTGACCGCAGTGATCGACGACCTGCACCACGAGAGCGAAGAACTCGACCAGCTCGTCGCCGAACTCGACGACACCCGCTGGGCCCGCGACACCCCCGCCCCCCGCTGGACGATCGCCCACCAGATCGCCCACCTCGCCTGGACCGACCGGGCCGCCCTCCTCGCCGTCACCGACCCCGACGCCTTCGCCGACGAGGTCAAAAGAGCACTCGCCGCCCCCGACACCTTCGTCGACCAAGGCGCCGACGAAGGCGCCGCCCAACCCCCCGCACACCTCCTCACCGCCTGGCGCACCGGACGCACCGCCCTCGAAACCGCCCTCCGCGCAGCCCCACCAGCCACCCGCTTCCCCTGGTACGGACCCCCCATGTCCGTCGCCTCCATGGCCACCGGCCGCCTCATGGAAACCTGGGCCCACGGACAGGACATCGCCGACACCCTCGGCGTACAGCGGCAGCCCACCGACCGGCTCCGCCACGTCGTCCGCATCGGCGTACGCGCCCGCGACTTCGCCTTCGCCGTCCACGGCCTCCCCGCACCCACCGAAGAATTCCGCATCGAACTCCAGAGCCCCACCGGCGACCTCTGGACCCACGGACCCACCGACGCCCCCCAACGCGTCACCGGCCCCGCCCTCGACTTCTGCCTCCTCGTCACCCAACGAGCCCACCGCACCGACCTCGCCGTCCACGCCCAAGGCCCCGACGCCGACCACTGGCTCGACATCGCCCAAGCCTTCGCAGGCCCACCCGGACCCGGACGCCGACCCGAGGAAACCCACCGGTGACCCCCGCCGCCCCCCGGAGCCCCCTGCGCATCGGCAACGCCTCCGGCTTCTACGGCGACCGCTTCGACGCCCTGCGCGACATGCTCACCGGCGGCCCCCTCGACATCCTCACCGGCGACTACCTCGCCGAACTCACCATGCTCATCCTCGGCCGCGACCGCCTCAAAGACCCCCACCGCGGGTACGCCAAGACCTTCCTGCGCCAACTCGAGGAATGCCTCGGCCTAGCCCACGACAACGGCGTACGCATCGTCACCAACGCCGGCGGCCTCAACCCCGCCGCACTCGCCGACGCCGTCCGCGAACTCGCCGACCGCCTCGGCATCCCCACCCGCGTCGCCCACGTCGAAGGCGACGACCGCACCCCGCACCACCCCGGCAGCCTCGCCGCCCACGCCTACCTCGGCGGCGCCGGCATCGCCACCTGCCTCCGCGAAGGCGCCGACATCGTCGTCACCGGACGCGTCACCGACGCCGCCCTCGTCACCGGACCCGCCGTCGCCCACTTCGGCTGGACACCCCACGACCACGACCGCCTCGCCGGAGCCGTCGTCGCCGGACACGTCCTCGAATGCGGCACCCAGGCCACCGGCGGCAACTACGCCTTCTTCACCGAGCACGACCCCGCCCGCCTGCACCGCCCCGGCTTCCCGCTCGCCGAACTCCACGAGGACGGCACCAGCGTCATCACCAAACACGACGGCACCGGCGGCATCATCGACCTCGGCACCGTCACCGCCCAACTCCTCTACGAGACCCAGGGCGCCCGCTACGCAGGACCCGACGTCACCGCCCGCCTCGACACCGTCACCCTCACCCAGGACGGCCCCGACCGCGTCCGCATCACCGGCGCCCGCGGCGAACCCCCACCCCCCACCCTCAAGGTCGGCCTCAACAAACTCGGCGGCTTCCGCAACGAGGTCGCCTTCGTCCTCACCGGCCTCGACATCGAACGCAAGGCCGATCTCGTCCGCGACCAGATGCAGACAGCCCTCGACGCCGCCAAGACCCGCCCGGCCGACATCCGCTGGGACCTCGCCCGCACCGACCACCCCGACGCGCCCACCGAGGAGACCGCCAGCGCCCTGCTCCGCCTCGTCGTCCGCGACCCGGACCAGGCAGCAGTCGGCCGCACCCTCAGCGGCGCCGCCATCGAACTGGCGCTCGCCAGCTACCCGGGATTCCACGTCCTGGCACCCCCGGGACCAGGCTCGCCGTACGGTGTCTTCGAGGACGAGTACATCCCGCAGGACGCGGTGGACCACGTCGCCGTCCTCGACGACGGACGCCGGATACCGGTGACCCCGCCCGGCGAGACGCTCGTACCGGAGCCACCGGAAGAACCGTCTCTCCCCTTGCCGCTGCCCGAAGGGCCCACCCGGCGCGCGCCATTGGGACTGGTCGCGGGCGCACGCAGCGGGGACAAGGGCGGGAACGCGAACGTCGGCGTCTGGGCCCGCACGGACGACGCCTGGAGATGGCTGGTCCACGAACTGACAACTGACAGATTTCAGACTCTGATATCTGAAAGCCGTCATCTGTCAGTTGTCAGACATGTGCTGCCCAACCTCCGCGCCCTCAACTTCGTCGTCGAGGGCATCCTCGGCGAGGGCGTCGCCTCCCAGGCCCGTTTCGACCCTCAGGCCAAGGCTTTGGGCGAGTGGCTCCGTTCCCGTCATCTGGATATTCCGGAGGCCCTGCTGTGAGTGTGCTTTCCTCCGCGCTCGATCCGAAGAGTGCCGAGTACGCGGAGTACCGGGCGAGCATGCTCGGCAAGCTCGCGGAGTTGGATGCCGAGCATGCGAAGGCGTTGGCGGGGGGTGGGGAGAAGTATGTCGAGCGGCATCGGGGGCGGGGGAAGTTGCCGGCCCGTGAGCGGATCGAGCTGCTTCTCGATGATGACACCCCGTTCCTGGAGTTGTCGCCGCTCGCGGCGTGGGGGAGTGAGTACGCGGTGGGGGCTTCGCTCGTCACCGGTATCGGGGTGGTGGAGGGCGTCGAGTGCCTGATCACCGCGAACGATCCGACGGTGCGGGGTGGTGCGAGCAATCCGTGGAGTCTGAGGAAGGCGCTGCGGGCGAACGACATCGCGCTGGCGAATCGGCTGCCCTGCATCAGTTTGGTGGAGTCGGGGGGTGCGGATCTGCCGTCGCAGAAGGAGATCTTCATTCCCGGGGGTGCGATCTTCCGTGACATCACGCGGTTGTCGGCGGCGGGGATCCCGACGGTGGCGGTGGTGTTCGGGAACTCGACGGCCGGGGGTGCGTACGTTCCCGGGATGTCGGACCACGTGATCATGGTGAAGGACCGGGCGAAGGTCTTTCTGGGCGGGCCGCCGCTGGTGAAGATGGCGACGGGTGAGGAGAGCGACGACGAGTCGCTGGGCGGTGCCGAGATGCACGCGCGTGTGTCGGGTCTGGCGGACTATTTCGCCGTCGACGAGCGCGATGCGCTGCGGCAGGCGCGGCGGGTGGTGGCGCGGCTCAATCACCGTAAGGCGTACGGGGATCCGGGTGCGGTGGAGTCTCCGAAGTACGACGTGGAGGAGCTGCTGGGGATCGTTCCGGGGGATCTGCGGCATCCGTTCGATCCGCGGGAGGTGATCGCGCGGGTGGTGGACGGTTCGGATTTCGATGAGTTCAAGCCGCTGTACGGGGCGAGTCTGGTGACCGGGTGGGCGTCGTTGCACGGTTATCCGGTGGGGGTGCTGGCGAACGCCCAGGGGGTGTTGTTCAGCGCGGAGTCGCAGAAGGCGGCGCAGTTCATCCAGTTGGCGAATCAGCGGGACATTCCGCTGGTGTTCCTGCACAACACGACGGGCTACATGGTGGGCCGGGAGTACGAGCAGGGCGGGATCATCAAGCACGGCGCGATGATGATCAACGCGGTGAGCAATTCGCGGGTTCCGCATCTGTCGGTGCTGATGGGCGCCTCGTACGGGGCGGGGCATTACGGGATGTGCGGGCGTGCCTATGATCCGCGGTTCCTGTTCGCGTGGCCGAGTGCGAAGTCGGCGGTGATGGGGCCGCAGCAGTTGGCGGGTGTGCTGTCGATCGTGGCGCGGCAGTCGGCGGCGGCGAAGGGGCGTCCGTACGACGACGACGCGGATGCGGCGTTGCGGGCGATGGTGGAGCAGCAGATCGAGTCGGAGTCGTTGCCGATGTTCTTGTCGGGGCGGTTGTACGACGACGGGGTGATCGATCCGCGGGATACCCGCACGGTGCTGGGTCTGTGTCTGTCCGCGATCCACACGGCGCCTTTCGAGGGTGCGCGGGGTGGTTTCGGCGTCTTTCGGATGTGAGGGTTCCCGTGATTTCGAGTCTGTTGGTGGCGAACCGGGGCGAGATCGCCTGTCGGGTGTTCCGTACGTGCCGTGAGGTGGGGGTGCGGACGGTGGCGGTGTGTTCGGACGCCGATGAGGGTGCGTTGCATGCGCGTGAGGCGGATGTGGTGGTGCGGTTGCCGGGTGCTTCGCCTGCGGAGACGTATCTGCGGGGTGATCTGATCGTGGCGGCGGCGTTGCGTGCGGGGGCGGACGCGGTGCATCCGGGGTACGGGTTCCTGTCGGAGAACGCGGGGTTCGCGCGGGCGGTGCTGGACGCGGGCCTGGTGTGGGTGGGTCCGTCGCCGGAGGCGATCGAGGCGATGGCGTCGAAGACGCGGGCGAAGAAGCTGATGGGGCTCGCGCCGTTGGAGCGGGTGACGGCGGCGGATCTGCCGGTGTTGGTGAAGGCCGCGTCGGGGGGTGGCGGGCGGGGGATGCGGGTCGTGCGTGATCTGGCGGAGCTCGAGGGTGCGTTGGAGGGCGCGCGGGCGGAGGCGTTGAGTGCTTTCGGGGACGGGGAGGTGTTCGTCGAGCCGTTCGTGGAGGGCGGGCGGCATGTGGAGGTGCAGATCCTGGCGGATGCGCACGGGACGGTGTGGCCGTTGGGGACGCGGGACTGTTCGCTGCAGCGGCGGCATCAGAAGGTGATCGAGGAGGCGCCGGCTCCGGGGTTGGGTGGTCTGACGGAGTCGTTGTACGCGTTGTCGGTGCGGGCGGCGCGTGCGGTGGACTACGTGGGTGCGGGGACGGTGGAGTTCCTGGTCGCGGACGGGCGGGCGCATTTTCTGGAGATGAACACGCGGCTTCAGGTGGAGCATCCGGTGACGGAGGCGGTGTTCGGGGTCGATCTGGTGGCGCTGCAGTTGCGGGTGGCGGAGGGGGAGCGGCTGGAGGGTGGGCCTCCGGTGGCGCGGGGTCATGCGGTGGAGGCGCGGTTGTACGCGGAGGATCCGGCGGGGGGCTGGGCGCCGCAGACGGGGTCGGTGCACCGGTTCGCGGTTCCGGAGGGGGTGCGGCTGGATACGGGTTTCGCCGACGGTGACGTGGTGGGGGTGCACTACGACCCGATGCTGGCGAAGGTGGTGGCGCATGCGGGGTCGCGGGCGGAGGCGGTGCGGAAGCTGGCGGGTGCGTTGGAGCGGGCGGTGGTGCACGGGCCGGTGACGAACCGGGATCTGCTGGTGCGGTCGTTGCGGCACGAGGAGTTCGTGGGGGCCCGGATGGATACGGGTTTCTACGACCGTCATCTGGGGGTGTTGACGGAGCCGGTGGTGGATGTGCTGGCGCCGTTGGCGGCGGCTTTGGCGGACGGGTTCGGCCGGTCGCGGTTCGGTGGCTGGCGGAACGTGGTGTCGCAGCCGCAGGTGAAGCGGTACCGGATGGCGGGTGTGGAGCACGAGGCCGTGTACCGGTATGCGCGTGGCGGGCCGGTGGCGGAGGGGGTGCGGGTGCTGTACGTGGATGCGGGGCGTGTGGTGCTCGAAGTGGACGGTGTGCGGCGGGCGTTCGCGGTGGCGACGTATGGGGACGGCCGGGTGTTCGTGAACGACGTGGTGCTGACGGTCGTGCCGCGTTTCCCGGACGCGGCGGCGGAGCGGGTTCCGGGGTCGTTGCTGGCGCCGATGCCGGGGACGGTGGTCCGGGTGGCGGAGGGCCTTGAGGTGGGGTCCGAAGTGCGAGCGGGGCAGCCCTTGTTGTGGCTGGAGGCGATGAAGATGGAGCATCGGATCGCGGCGCCGGCGGCGGGGACGTTGAGCGCGTTGCGGGTGGTGGTGGGGCAGCAGGTGGAGGTGGGTGCTCTGCTGGCCGTGGTGCGGGAGGAGGCGGCGGGGGACGCGGCCTCGTCGGGGCCGGCCTCGTAAGTGTGGGGCGGGGCAGGCGCGTTCAAGCATTTTCAGGCACGTACAGGCTGCGTTTTTCGTACCGATCGTACTGAGGAGCCCTCATGAGTGCTGTCACCGAGACCGATGAACACAAGGCGCTTCGCTCGGCGGTCGCCGCGCTGGGCAGGCGGTACGGCCGGGAGTATCTGGCGAAGGTCGTCGCGGAGGGGGGTCATCCCGACGAGCTGTGGTCGGAGGCGGGGAAGCTGGGCTATCTGGGGGTGAACCTGCCGGAGGAGTACGGCGGTGGGGGTGGTGGCATAGCGGAGCTGTCGATCGTCCTGGAGGAGCTGGGGGCGGCGGGGTGTCCGCTGCTGATGCTGGTGGTGTCGCCGGCGATCTGCGGGACGGTGATCGCGCGGTTCGGTACGGAGGAGCAGAAGCGGGAGTGGCTGCCGGGGTTGTCGGACGGTTCGCGGACGATGGCGTTCGGGATCACGGAGCCGGATGCGGGGTCGAACTCGCACCGGATCACGACGACGGCCCGCCGGGACGGTGCGGACTGGGTGCTGAGCGGGCGGAAGGTGTTCATCTCGGGGGTGGACATCGCGGACGCGACGTTGATCGTGGGCCGTACGGAGGATGCGCGGACGGGGAGTCTGAAGCCGTGTCTGTTCATCGTGCCGCGGGACACGGAGGGGTTCGGGCGGCGGCGGATCGATATGGAGCTGCACGGTGCGGAGAAGCAGTTCGAGCTGACGCTGGACGAGGTGCGGCTGCCGGCGGACGCGTTGGTGGGTCATGAGGACGCGGGACTGCTGCAGTTGTTCGCAGGGCTGAATCCGGAGCGGGTGATGACGGCGGCGTTCGCGATCGGTATGGGGCGTCACGCGCTGGCGCGGGCGGTGGAGTACGCGCGGGAGCGGACGGTGTGGAAGGCGCCGATCGGGGCGCATCAGGCGATCGCGCATCCGTTGGCGCAGGCGCACATCGAGCTGGAGCTGGCACGGCTGATGATGCAGAAGGCGGCGTTCCTGTACGACGAGGGGGACGACGTGGGGGCGGGTGAGGCGGCGAACATGGCGAAGTACGCGGCGGCTGAGGCGTGTGTGCGGGCGGTGGATCAGGCGGTGCACACGCTGGGCGGGAACGGTCTGACGCGGGAGTTCGGTCTGGCGTCGCTGATTACGGCGGCGCGGGTGTCTCGTATCGCACCGGTCAGCAGGGAGATGATTCTCAACTACGTCTCCCATCAGACCCTGGGTCTGCCCAAGTCGTACTGAGCGTCTTAGGAGGAACTGTGTTCCGTAGCGAGTACGCAGATGTTCCGGCTGTCGAGGAGCCGATCCACGAGGTGGTCTTGGGTCGTGCCGGTGAGTGGGGTGAGGTGCCGGCGCTGGTCGACGGTGTCGACGGCACCACTCTCACGTACGGGCAACTGGATCTGTTCCACCGCAGGTTGGCGGCGGCGTTGGTGGAGGCGGGGCTGTGCAAGGGGGATGTGCTGGCTCTGCACAGTCCGAACACGATCGCGTTCCCGACGGTGTTCTACGGGGCGACGCGGGCGGGCGCGTCGGTGACGACGGTGCATCCGCTGGCGACGGCGGAGGAGTTCGCGAAGCAGTTGCGGGACTGTTCGGCGCGGTGGGTGGTGACGGTGTCGCCGTTGCTGGAGGTGGCGCGGCGGGCGGCCGAACTGGCGGGTGGTGTGCGGGAGATCTTCGTGTGCGATCAGGCGCCGGGGGTGCGGTCGTTGGCCGAGCTGCTGGGTGGTTCGGCGCCGGAGCCGCGGGTGGAGATCGACACGGCGGTGGATGTGGCGGCGTTGCCGTACTCGTCGGGGACGACGGGTGTGCCGAAGGGGGTGATGCTCACGCACCGTTCGATCGGGACGAATCTGGCGCAGTTGTCGCCGCTGATCCCGATGGAGGCGGGGGAGCGGGTGCTGGCGGTGCTGCCGTTCTTCCACATCTACGGTCTGACGGCGTTGATGAACGCGCCGCTGCGGCAGGGTGCGACGGTGGTGGTGCTGCCGCGTTTCGAGCTGGACCAGTTCCTGCGGGCGATCCAGGAGCATCGCATCACGGCGTTGTACGTGGCGCCGCCGATCGTGCTGGCGTTGGCGAAGCATCCGGCGGTCGCGGAGTACGACCTGTCGTCGTTGCGGTACATCATCTGTTCGGCGGCTCCGCTGGACGCCGGTCTGGCGGCGGCGTGTTCGGCGCGGCTGGGGCTGCCGCCGGTGGGTCAGGCGTACGGGATGACGGAGTTGTCGCCGGGGACGCATGTGGTTCCGCTGGGCGCGGTGGATCCTCCGGCGGGGACGGTGGGGAAGCTGATCGCGGGCACGGAGATGCGGATCGTGTCGCTGGAGGATCCGGGCCGGGATCTGGGGGTCGGTGAGCCGGGGGAGATCGTCATCCGGGGTCCGCAGGTGATGAAGGGCTATCTGGGGCGGCCGGACGCGACGGCGGCGATGATCGACGCGGACGGCTGGCTGCACACGGGGGATGTCGGTCATGTGGACGCGGACGGCTGGCTGTTCGTGGTGGACCGGGTGAAGGAACTGATCAAGTACAAGGGTTTCCAGGTCGCTCCGGCGGAGTTGGAGGCGTTGTTGCTGACGCATCCGGGGATAGCGGACGCGGCGGTGGTGGGTGCGTACAACGAGGACCACAACGAGGTTCCGCACGCGTTCGTGGTGCGGCAGCCGTCGGCGCCGGAGCTGTCGGAGGGTGAGGTGATGATGTACGTCGCGGAGCAGGTGGCGCCGTACAAGCGGGTGCGTCGGGTGACGTTCGTCGACGGGGTGCCGCGGGCGGCGTCGGGGAAGATCCTGCGCCGTGAGCTGCGGGGCCGGTCATGACGGTGGTCGAGGTGGGGTACGAGCGGGCGGTGGCCACGCTGACGCTGGACGCGCCGGCGAACCGGAACGCGCTGTCGGCGGTGCTGGTGGGTGAACTGGCGCGGGCGCTGGCGGGGTGCGAGAAGGACGACGCGGTGCGCGCGGTGGTGCTGACGCACACCGGGAACACGTTCTGTGCGGGCGCCGATCTGCGGAACCCGCCGGATCCGGACGCCCTGGTGGGGCTGTTGCGGCAGATCGTCGCGCTGCGCAAGCCGGTGGTGGCGCGGGTGGCCGGTCATGTGCGGGCGGGTGGTCTGGGGCTGCTCGGGGCGTGTGATCTGGCGGTGGCGGGCAGGGCGGCGACGTTCGCGTTCACGGAGGTGCGGATCGGGGTCGCTCCGGCGGTCATCTCGTTGCCGCTGCTGCCGCGCTGCGATCCGCGGGCGCTGGCCCGCTATTACCTGACGGGTGAGCGGTTCGATGCGGCGGAGGCGGTGCGTGCGGGGCTGCTGACGGCGGCCGGTGACGAGGTGGACGTGGTGCTGGCGCCGTTGCTGGACGGGCTGCGCCGGTCGTCGCCGCAGGGTCTCGCCGAGACGAAGGCGCTGCTCACGGCTAAGGTGCTGGAGGCCTTCGACCGGGACGCGGCGGATCTGACCGCGCTCTCGGCCCGGCTGTTCTCCTCGGGCGAGGCGCGCGAGGGGATGTCGGCCTTCCTCGAACGACGGGATCCCGCATGGGTGGTGTGAGCGCGGCGGAGCCTGCGGCGCGGGTGCCGCACGAGCCGAAGCAGGACCGCAGCCGGGCCACCCGGCAGCGGCTGCTGGCGGCCGCGGTGGCGTGTCTGGCCGAGTACGGCTGGGCGGGTTCGACGGTGTCCGTCGTCGCGGAGCGGGCGGGTGTGTCGCGGGGTGCGGCGCAGCATCACTTCCCGACGCGGGAGGACCTGTTCACGGCGGCGGTGGAGTATGTCGCGGAGGAGCGGTCGACGGCGTTGCGTGCCCTGTTCCCGGAGGGTGCGGCCGACCGGCGGGTCGTGGTCGCCGCGCTGGTCGGCCTGTACACGGGGCCGTTGTTCCGGGCGGCGCTGCATCTGTGGGTGGCGGCGTCCGACGAGGAGCAGTTGCGGGCGCGGGTGACCGAGCTGGAGGCTCGGGTCGGCCGGGAGAGTCACCGGATCGCGGTGGATCTGCTGGGCGCGGACGAGTCGCGGCCGGGGGTGCGGGAGACGGTGCAGGGTTTGCTGGACATGGCGCGGGGCCTCGGTCTGGCGAACCTGCTCACGGACGACGGGGCGCGTCGGGAGCGGGTGGTGGCGCAGTGGGGCGTGATCGTGGACGAGGCGCTGGGCTGAGGTCCGGGGGTGGGCGACCGGAGCCGGTGTGGGCGGTCGTCGGGCGGCCGTCGGGTTGTACGGGTTCAGGGGCTGAGGCGTTCGCGGCGCCAGCCGCCGTCGGTTTCGGCGACGTAGCGGAGCCGGTCGTGGAGGCGGTTCTCGCGGCCCTGCCAGAACTCGACGCTCTGCGGGGCGATCCGGAATCCGCCCCAGTGCGGGGGCACCGGCACCTGTTCGCCCTCGGGGTAGCGGGCGCTCAACTCATCGTAGGTGGAGTCGAGTTCGGTGCGTGAGGTGATGACGGTGGACTGGGTGCTGGCCCAGGCGCCGAGCTGGGAGCCGTGCGGGCGGGTGCGGAAGTAGGCGGCGGTCTCGTCGCGTCCGGTGCGGCGGGCGGTGCCGGTGACGATGACCTGCCGGGCGAGCGGGTGCCAGGGGAACAGCAGGGAGATGTACGGGTTCTGGGCCAGCTCGCGGGCCTTGCGGGAGCCGTAGTTGGTGTAGAAGACGAAGCCGTGTTCGTCGTACTGCTTGAGCAGGACGGTGCGGGAGCTGGGGCGGCCCTCGGCGTCGGCTGTGGAGACGATCATCGCGTTGGGTTCGTGGACGAAGCCGTGCAGGGAGGCCTGGGCGGCCTGCCGGAACCAGCGGGCGAACTGTTCCATGGGGTGCGGGGCGAGGTCACTCTCGTCGAGGCCCTCGGCGCGGTAGTGGGCGCGCATCGCGGCGGGGTCGGGGGCGGCGAGGTCCTCCTCGGCCGTCTCGGCGGCGCGGCGGATGAGGGGTTCGGCTGCGGATTCGTCCGGGAAACGATCGTTCACGCGGCCATCCTGCCGTATGCGGGGCTTCCCCCGGGGGTGGGTGTGCTTCGTCACGTGGTGGCACTGAGTGCCGCGTGCTCTCCCCAAAGCAGGCACCCGGAGATATCGTGCTGGGGCCGTTCCGGTTGGATGACCGGCCGCACGGGGCATGACCGGGGTGTCCGCTTCGGACCGCGAGTCGGCGAGGACTCTTCGAAGAGCATTCGAGAGTCTTCGGGGACGACCGTGGATCCGTTGCGCGGACCGCACGACCGCCGACCGGCACCCACCCGGTGGGACAGGGGCGTGCGCGCCCCGACAACACCATCTGCCGAACACGTCACGAGGAGCCGCCTGATGTCCGACTTCGTACCCGGACTCGAAGGAGTCGTCGCGTTCGAGACGGAGATCGCCGAACCGGACAAGGAGGGCGGCGCACTCCGGTACCGGGGCGTCGACATCGAGGACCTGGTCGGCAACGTCTCCTTCGGGAACGTGTGGGGGCTCCTCGTCGACGGCGCCTTCAACCCCGGCCTGCCGCCCGCCGAGCCGTTCCCGATCCCCGTCCACTCCGGCGACATCCGTGTCGACGTGCAGTCCGCGCTGGCCATGCTCGCGCCCGTCTGGGGCCTCAAACCGCTCCTCGACATCGACGAGCGGCAGGCCCGTGAGGACCTCGCGCGCGCGGCCGTGATGGCGCTGTCGTACGTCGCCCAGTCGGCCCGCGGGCAGGGCAACGCGATGGTTCCGCAGAGCGAGATCGACAAGGCGCAGTCCGTCGTCGAGCGGTTCATGATCCGCTGGCGCGGCGAGCCCGACCCGAAGCACGTCGCCGCGGTCGACGCGTACTGGACGTCGGCCGCCGAGCACGGCATGAACGCGTCGACGTTCACCGCGCGGGTGATCGCCTCGACGGGTGCGGACGTGGCGGCGGCGCTGTCCGGTGCGGTGGGGGCCATGTCGGGTCCGCTGCACGGTGGCGCGCCCTCCCGGGTCCTCGGCATGATCGAGGAGATCGAGCGCACCGGCGACGCCGACGCCTATGTCCGGCAGGCCCTCGACAAGGGGGAGCGCCTGATGGGCTTCGGGCACCGCGTGTACCGGGCGGAGGACCCGCGGGCCCGCGTCCTGCGCCGTACGGCGCGTGAGCTGGGCGCGCCCCGCTTCGAGGTGGCCGAGGCGCTGGAGAAGGCCGCCTTGGCCGAGCTGCACGCCCGCCGTCCGGACCGGGTCCTCGCGACGAACGTGGAGTTCTGGGCGGCCATCGTCCTGGACTTCGCGGAGGTTCCGGCGCACATGTTCACGTCGATGTTCACGTGCGCCCGTACCGCGGGCTGGTCGGCGCACATCCTGGAGCAGAAGCGCACCGGCCGCCTGGTGCGGCCCTCCGCCACCTATGTGGGCCCCGGCACGCGCGGCCCCCAGGAGATCGAGGGCTACGGGGACATCGCGCGCTGACCCGCAGGCGCGGTCGCCGGTGCGCCGGTGCCGCCGGCCGTCACGCGGGGGTGAGGAGCTCCGCGTGATGGCGGGCGGCGGCCAGCGGGTGTGCCCGCAGCTTGCCCTTGAGTTCGTTGAAGCCGTACTCGGCGAAGAGCGGGTTCGAGGGGTCGTCGGTGATGCCGGGGGCGGTGGAGGCGTGCGGGAAGGGCAGCGGTTCGACGCGGGCGTCGAGGCGCGGGTTGTAGAAGAACGGCACGGAGAACCGTTCGGTGGCGCCGGGCGGGCTGACCACGCGGTGGTTGGTGGCGAGCAGGTAGCCGTCGGTGGCGACTTCGAGGAGCTCGCCGAGGTTGACGACGAAGGCGCCCGGCAGGGGCGGCACGTCGTGGAAGAGGCCGTCCGCGCGCTGCACCTGGAGGCCGCCGACCTGGTCCTGGAGGAGCAGGGTGAGGAATCCGTAGTCCTTGTGGGCGCCCACCCCCTGGTCGGCGCCGTCGGAGGCGCTGCCGGGGTAGCGGACGAGCTTGAGGTGCGGGTGGGCGTGGTCGCCGAAGACCGGGTCGTAGAAGCCGGCGGGGGCGCCGATCGCGGTGAGCAGTTCGCGCAGCAGCCGCGCGGCGACGGAGCTGAGCCGGTCGATCCAGGCGAGGGCGGCGGTGCGCAGCTCGGGCAGGGCGGCGGGCCACTGGTTGGGGCCCTCCAGCCACCAGTACGCGGGCTCGCCGGGGCGGGGCACGCGGGCGGGCCGCTCGGCGCCGATGTCGAGCTGGTCGCGCCAGTCGCGGCTGCCGCCGGTGCGTTCGTCGCCGGTGCGGGTGTAGCCGCGGAAGTGCGGGGAGCCGGTGTTGTCCAGGGCGAGCCGGTGGGCTTCGGGCAGGGCGAAGAACCGGTGCGTGGCGTCGAGCAGCGCACGCGTCTCGGTGTCGGTGACGCCGTGCCCGGTGAGCTGGAAGAAGCCCACGTCGTGGGCGGCGCTGTGGAGTTGGGCGTGCAGCAGGGCCCGGGCCTGTGGGCCGCGGTCGGCGGCGGACAGGTCGATGATCGGGAGCTGCTGGTAGGAGGGGAACGCCGGCCGGCCGGGGCGGGGCGTCGGGTTCGGCAGAGACGTGTTCGTCGTCATGGGATGCGTCCGCGGGGTGTACGGGTGCCCGGGCGGGCCGCCGGGGGTGGGGCGGGGGCCGCGGGTGCCAGGTGGAGGAAGAGGCGGTGCGAGCAACGCGTGACTCGCGAGCAGCGCGAGGGAAACGGGGGCCGGGTCAGGCGGAAGGCCGACAGCCCATGCTCGTGACGCGCACGTAGTCCACGTGGCGGCGTCGGACGAGCATCGGAAGCATGGCCACAGCGTACTGCGCCCCATCCGATCCACCTGTGGCCCGCGTCACTCCGCCGGTACGTGCGCGCCGCGGCGCGTGCCGCACCTGCCGAAAGGCGTCGTCCCGTGAACGCGAACGACCCGCGAACTCTGGTTCCCCGCGCCTGACGGCGGGGGGAGCCGGGCCGGACGTACCGGCGAGTTCGCGGGTCGGGTGACTGCGTTGGATTGGGCCGGTTGCATGCATGACACACATGCGGGTCCGGCGCCGAACCGAGTCCGACAACGGGCCTCTAGCCCGCAGCCACCTCGTCTGTCCGGATTTCCGTCATGAGCCGAACCACCTCCTCTCCTACGTGCCGTCCACTCTAGGAACACCCGGGGAGGGGCTCAACCCATTTATCGGAACGGGTCCGGGACAGGTCCCGTTAGTCCCGGACGCGGTGGGTAGGCGCCGGGGACGTCGAGGAGGGGACGGTTGTGGCAGAGCGTGCTGTGCAGCGTGGTGAGCTGGGTTTCCACGGGTTGCCTGGAGGGGTGGGCCGGGGGCTGTTGGGGCGGGCGGGGCGGGAATCCGGGGTGCAACGATTTCGTCCAATCTTCGGGGAAGTCGATGTGGGCTGGGTCACGTTCGAGTTGAATGAGAGTCGGCGAGCGAACTGTCGAGCCGTACACGCGGACGCAGCCTGCAGGGGGTCCAGGTGAGTGCTTCCCGGCGTAGTGGGACCACCGACGAGCTGGGGCCCGACGAGCCCGAGCGGGACGGTTCGGATCTCCTGGCCGCGCTGCTGGACGGCATGGACGCGGCACTGTGCGCGTTTGACGCCGACGGTGTCGTGACGCACTGGAACCGCGAGGCCGAACGCATCCTCGGCTGGACCGCCGCCGAGGCGGTGGGCCGGCACGGGTTCGCGGGCTGGGCCGTGCGGACCGCGGACGCCGAGGAGGTCGAGGCCCGGCTGCTGTCCGCGATGGAGGCCCCGGGCCGTCAGGTCCACGAGTTCGCGCTGCTCACCAAGGACGGCGGCCGTGTCCTCGTGCGCACCCAGTCCGCCTCCGTACGCGGCCCGGACGGCAAGCCCGCCGGGGTGTACTGCGCCTTCAGCGAGGTCCACGCGCAGATCGACCTCGAACGGTCCATAGCCCTGAGCGAGGCCCTGTTCGAGAACGCCAGCTGGGGCGTCGTCCTCGTCGACGCCGACCTGCGGCCCGCCGTGGTCAACGCGCACGCCGCGCAGGCCCTGGGCACCGGACGCACCTCCGTCCTCGGCCGCCCCCTCGGGGAGCTGCTCTCCCAGGGCGTGGAAGAGCTGGAGAGCGCCCTCACGCACGTCCTGGCCGAGGGTGCGCCCCCGGCCCCCGCGGAGATGTGGGTGAGCGTGCGGACCCCGGAGGGCGACGCCCGCCGCTGCTGGCGCAGCGGCTTCCTGCGGCTCTCCTCGCCGCTCGCGGAGGAGCCCGTACCGCTCGGCGTCGGCTGGCTCTTCCAGGACGTGACGGAGGCCAAGCGGACCGAGCAGGAGGCGGCGCTGCTGCGCTTCCGCGCCAACCAGCTGCATCGCGCCGGGCGCGCCGCCGCCGAGTGCGAGGATCCCGGCGAGGCCGCCACCGTCCATCTCGACTTCTCCCTCGCGGGCTTCGCCGACCACGCCCTGGTCGACCGGGTGGCCGGCGGCTTCCTTCAGGACGACGACGTGCCGGTGCGGCTCGTCCGCACCGCCGCCACCCCCGCCGGGGCGCCCGGGCCGAGCCTGCTGACCGGCAAGGCCGGACTGCCGGTGCGGTACGCGGACGGGCACCCGGCGCTGCAGTGCGCGGAGCGCGCCGGCTCGGTGCGGGCCAGCGCGGGCACCGACGAGGCCGAGCAGGCCCGCGGCTGGGCGCTCGCCCGGCAGTGGCCGCCGGACGCGGTCCACTCCCTGTGCACGGTGCTGCGCAGCCGCGGGCGGACGCTGGGTGTCGTGACGTTCCTGCGCAGCGCGGGCCGCGGCCGCTTCGAGCGCGCCGACGCGAGGTACGCGGAGGACGTGGCCGTGCGGATCGCGGCGGCCCTGGACCTGGCGGACCGGCCCGCACGGCCCTGAACCGGCGACCCCTACCCCTCGGGCGGCCGGGGCGCGCGGGCCGGTGGATCGGGGTCAGCGGCGGTAGAAGATCCGGTCGCCGTACTCGGTCATGACGCGGCCGTTCCACTCGTGGCCGCCGTCGACGTTGCCCGAGCGCAGCAGCGGCGGTTCGATGCCGCGGTCGGCGAGGGAGCCGGCGGCGGTGGCCATGACGGCCTGGAGGAGGGCGGTGGTGACGACGGTGGAGGCGGGCGCGAAGGGCGCCTCGATGGTGTCCAGGGTCAGCTCCGCGTCACCGACGGGGATCCGCGAGTCGAGGACGATGTCGCAGTGGTCCTTGAGGTAGGTGCCCGAGACGTGCCGTGACTTGGTCTCGGTGGCGTAGGCGACGGAGGTGACGCCGACGACCCTCACCCCGAGGGCGCGGGCGTTCATGGCCATCTCCACGGGCAGCGCGTTGCGGCCGGACAACGAGATGATCACCAGCAGGTCGCCGGAGCGCAGCGGGCTGGAGTCGAGGACGGCGCTCGCCAGACCGTCGACCCGCTCCAGGGCGGAGCCCAGCGTCGCGGGCATGACGTCGACGCCGACGACGCCCGGCACGGTCAGCAGGTTCATCAGGGCGAGCCCGCCGGCCCGGTAGACGATGTCCTGCGCGGCCAGCGAGGAGTGGCCGGCGCCGAACGCGAAGAGCCGGCCGCCTTCGGTGACGGTGTCGGCGACGAGCGTCCCGGCCGCCTCGATGTCGGCGGCGCTTTCGTCACGCACCCGCTGCAGCAGACCGATCGCGGCGTCGAAGAACTGCCCGGCCAGCTTGCTGTCGCTCATCGGCGAAGCCCCTTAGAAGTCTCGTCGGCTCGGAAGTCCCGGACGTCTCGCCGGCGTCGGCCCGGTGCCGGACGGTGTCGGCTCGGGATCGACCCCGGGATCGGCCCCGGGCGGGCGCGCGGCCCAACCGGTGCGCCGGTGCGGCCGTACTCCCGTCGTGTCGCGGATCACGTTGCGGTCTGGACCAGTGCCCTGTCAATACGGCCTGGGGGCGCCCGGGGCGCCGCGGCCGGGGTGCGTACGGGCCGTCCGGATGCCGGGACGGCGGCCGTCGTGGGACACCGGCGGCGTGCGGTTGCGACGACGAGGCACGCTTGTCAGTGCTATGCGTCAGAATTGAGTTCAGGGCCAGCGCACACGCCGGTGGATGTCGAGTCTCCGGCAGAGCTAATCAAGGGGCACGAATGTCCGGACTGATCGACACCACGGAGATGTATCTCCGCACCATCCTCGAGCTGGAGGAGGAAGGCGTGGTCCCCATGCGCGCCCGCATCGCGGAGCGGCTCGACCAGAGCGGCCCGACGGTGAGCCAGACGGTGGCGCGCATGGAGCGCGACGGTCTGGTCGCGGTCGCCAGCGACCGGCATCTGGAGTTCACCGACGAGGGCCGACGGCTGGCCACACGCGTCATGCGCAAGCACCGGCTCGCCGAGTGCCTCCTGGTCGACGTCATCGGTCTGGAGTGGGAGCAGGTCCACGCCGAGGCCTGCCGCTGGGAGCACGTGATGAGCGAGGCGGTGGAGCGCCGCGTCCTGGAGCTGCTGCGCCACCCGACCGAGTCGCCGTACGGGAACCCGATCCCGGGCCTGGAGGAGCTGGGCGAGAAGGACGGCGCGGACCCGTTCCTGGACGCCGGCATGGTCTCCCTGGCCGAGCTGGACCCGGGTCTGGACGGCAAGACCGTCGTCGTCCGGCGGATCGGTGAGCCGATCCAGACGGACGCGCAGCTGATGTACACGCTGCGGCGGGCGGGCGTGCAGCCCGGTTCCGTGGTCAGCGTGACCGAGTCGGCGGGCGGCGTGCTGGTGGGCAGCGGCGGCGAGGCCGCGGAGCTGGAGGCCGAGGTCGCCTCCCACGTGTTCGTCGCCAAGCGCTGACACCCCGCCCGTGCCGGCCCCCGGGCCGGCCCACCGTCCTCCCGGCCGCGCCGCTCCTTCGGCGCTCCCGGGCTTCGGGTACCCGCGAGGGGCAGGTCCCGGGTGACGGCCGACGGGCCGGCGTGCGCCGGTCTCGACGCCGGCACCCGGGTGCCCGCCGCGAGACCCGCCACGTCCCCCTGCCGGACCATCTCCCGGCATGTCAACTGCTGGGACGTCAGGGGCAGTTGTGGCGCCCGGGTGAGCTGGCCGAAACCAAGATTCAGTGTGCGGAATCGCAGCGCCGGGACCGTTTGCGTGCAAGGCTGTCGCGTGAGGCATATGACCTGAGGGCTCTTGACCGTGTCCGAGAGCGACGGTGTGCGGTCGGGGAGGGGGCGCAAGGATGTGCCGTGGACGTGGAGAGGGCCCCGGCGCCGCATGGCGCCGGGGCCTGTCCTCCCCCGTACTGACCCGGAGCCCCGAGCTCCCAGGGTCATTCCCTTCGGACCGGTTTCCCCGAGCGGTCCGCCCCCCGCTGAAGATCTCCCCGCGAGGGCGGCGGCCAACCCCCCGGGGTGGTCACTCGAACGAGGGGTGTTGCGGCCGGAAAGGCCAGCTTCGAAACCCCATTCGATAACGTGGCGTCGTGGCGGGAGGACCGGGAGAGACCCCAGGGACACACCGAGCAGCACACCAGCAGGAGCAGCGGCAGGAAGCGGTACGAGTGGACCGGCCGGTTCGAAGCGGGAGCGGGCGGGTCCGAGCGAGCTAGGGGGGTGCCCTTACCGATGGTGCGGCGCATCGACGTGACGGGAGCGGGCGGTGTACGCCTCGCTGCCTGGGAGTTCGCCGATCCTCCCAAGACCGACCAGCCGAGGGCCTCCGAGGCGCCCGGCGTGCTGTTACTGCACGGCCTGATGGGCCGTGCCTCGCACTGGGCCTCCACCGCCCGCTGGCTCTCCGAGCGGCACCGCGCCGTCGCGCTCGACCAGCGCGGACACGGCCAGAGCGACAAGGCCCCGGAGGCCGAGTACACCCGTGAGGCCTACGTGGAGGACGCCGAGGCCGCCCTCGACCAGCTCGGTCTCGGACCGGCGGTCGTCATCGGCCACGCGATGGGCGCCCTGACCGGCTGGCAGCTCGCCGCCAAGCGTCCCGACCTCGTCCGCGCCCTGATCATCTGCGACATGCGGGCCTCGGCACTGGGTGCCGCCTCGCAGCGCGAGTGGGAGGACTGGTTCAGAGCCTGGCCCGCCCCCTTCGCCACCCTCGCCGACGTACGGAAGTGGTTCGGCGAGGACGACCCCTGGGTGGAGCGCCGCACCCCCTCCCGCGGCGAGTTCTACGCCGAGGTGATGCACGAGTCCCCGGACGGCTGGCGCCCCGTCTTCGAACCCCGCCAGATGCTCAAGTCCCGCCAGACCTGGGTGTACGACGCGCACTGGGAGGAGCTCGCCCAGGTCCAGTGCCCCGCGCTGGTCGTGCGCGGCCTCGACGGCGAGCTGGGCCGGGCCGAGGCGCAGGAGATGGTCCGCGTCCTGCCCCGCGGCCAGTACGCGGAGGTCGCCGACGCCGGCCACCTCGTGCACTACGACCAGCCCGAGGCGTGGCGCGCCGCGATCGAGCCGTTCCTGGACGGCGTCCTCACCGGCTAGGCCCCACGGCGTCACCGGCCGGCCCGACGCGTACCGAGCAGCCAGGCCGGATGTCCGGACCGGCCGGGGCCCGACGTGCGGACCGCGGGCTACCCCTTGCTGACGGCCGCCAGGATCTCCGGCAGCCGGCGGGCCGTCCGGGGCGCCGCCAGGCGCAGCCCCAGCAGGGTGATCAGGGCGCCGTACAGGGCCCCCAGGGGCAGCAGCAGCCAGCTCCACCGGTCCCCGTCCGCGCTCACGTTCAGCCAGATCGTGAGGGCGATGACGGGGGCGGACAGCAGGGCGGCCGAGACCATCCCGCCGAAGATGGCGATCCAGGCGAGACCGGCCTGCCCGGGAGCCACGTTCTTGTAGCCCTCCTGCGGGATGGAGTACGGGAAACGGGCCGAGGACCAGGCCCCGGTCGCCAGCATCGCCCCGAGCAGCGCGAACGACAGGCCGAGCACCTCCGGCAGCTGCCGCCAGGCGCCGAGCAGCGCGGTCGTCAGGACGGTCACCAGCGTCGCGTACGGCAGGGTGATCACCAGCAGGGCCAGCGCACGCCCGCGCAGTTCGACGTAGGCGTCCCGGGTCGAGGAGATCGTCATCGCGACGATCCAGAACGCGGACGTGTCCTGCCCGAACTGGTTGTACATCTGGATCCCGAGCATGCCCGCCGCGAAGCACGCGAAGTAGGCGGAGCCGGTGCCCTGAAGGGCGTTGAACACCGGCACGATCAGCCCGATGGCCAGCGACGTCACCCAGGCCGCCTTGGTCTTCGGGTCGCGCCACACGTATCGGAGGCTGCGTTCCATGACCGTGCCGGTCCGGCCGGCCGGCAGCAGCCGCCCGAGCCGCGACGAACCCCGCTCCCGCGCGGCGGGCTCCGCGGCCTGGAGCGTGGACCCGTCCGGCGACGTCATCAACCGCGTCAGATGACGGGACCACAGGGCCAGCAGCCCCGCCAGGGCGGCCCCGCACAGCGCCAGCTGCACGACCGCGGCCCCGTACGAACCCTCGCTCGCCGAGTCCACCGCGCCGATCGCCGAGGCGGGCGGCACCCAGCGCAGCACGTCCGCCGCCGGATCGAGGGTCGACAGGCCGCCCGACGAACCGAGGCGCTGCGCGCCGAAGTTGACCAGTTGCGCGCCGACCGCGACGACCAGGCCGCTCAGCACCGCCAGGTCGCGGCCCTTGCGGCTCGACAGCAGCCGGATGTTGGCGGCGGCGACCGCCCGCGCGAGGGCCACGCAGACCAGCAGCGCGAGGGCGACGGCGACGACCGCCGTCACCCAGGCCGTGGCCCCGTGCGCGACCGAGATCACCGAACCGGCCAGCAGACACAGGGTGAAGAGCGGTCCGACGCCGACCAGCGACGCGGCCAGCAGCGCGCGGACCAGCGGCTGCGGGCGCAGCGGCAGCATCACCAGGCGCGTCGGATCGAGGGTCTCGTCGCCGCTGGGGAAGAACAGCGGCATCACCGCCCAGCCGAGGGCCAGCACCGCGACCAGCAGCAGGGAGACGGCGATGGCGTGCGTGTTGCCGCGCAGCGCGATCAGGCCGATCAGCTGGAGCGCGGCGAAGAGCAGGGCGACGACGACGGAGGCGATGTACGCGGCCCGCCGCCCGCCCGACTGGCGCAGTCCGTTGCGCAGCAGGGAGAGCTTCAGACGGACGACGACCGGGGTGATCGACGCGGCGGAGGGGCCCGGGGCGGTGGTCATCGCGCGGCCCCGCCGCCCAGCCAGTCCAGGTCGGCCACCGTGCCGCGGCCGTGGGCGCCGACCAGCTCCAGGAACGCCTGCTGCAGCGAGGGCGCGTCGCCGCGCACCTGCGCGAGGGGTCCGTGCGCGCGGATGCGTCCGGCGGCCATGACGGCGACCCAGTCGCACAGCGACTCGACGAGTTCCATCACGTGGGACGAGAAGACGACGGTCGCGCCGGAGGCGGTGTACCGCTCCAGGACGCCGCGGATGGTCTGCGCGGAGACCGGGTCCACGCCCTCGAACGGTTCGTCCAGGAAGAGGACTTCGGGATTGTGCAGGAGGGCGCAGGCGAGGCCGATCTTCTTGCGCATGCCGGTCGAGTAGTCGACGACGAGTTTGTGCTGGGCTCCCGCCAGGTCGAGGACGTCGAGGAGCTGCCCCGCGCGCTTGTCGACCTCGGCGCCCGGCAGTCCCCGCAACCGGCCGGTGTAGGCGAGGAGTTCGCGTCCGGAGAGCCGCTCGAAGAGCCGCAGCCCCTCCGGCAGCACGCCGATCCGCGCCTTCACCGCCACCGGGTCGCGCCACACGTCGTGGCCGACGACCTCGACGGCGCCCTGATCGGGCCTGAGCAGCCCGGTCACCATCGACAGGGTGGTCGTCTTGCCCGCCCCGTTCGGTCCGACGAGCCCGATGAACTGCCCTGCGGGCAGGTCCAGATCGATGCCGGCGACGGCGATCTGCTCCCCGAACCGCTTCCAGAGCCCTCGCACCCGCACGGCGGGCACCCCGTCGTCCTTCGCTGCCTCGCTCATACACGCACCCTAGGGCCCATCCGCCCCAGCCGGGGCCACGGGAGCCGGGCGGCCGGCCGCGATGGGGAGATGGCGCGCCGACGGCGCCGGGAGGGCCCTTAGCGGTCCCGGCCGCAGGCGTAGGCCAGGGGGGAGATCAGTTCCTCCGCGTCCGGCAGCCACCGGTTCGCCGGCGTCGGGCGGCACGCCCACTGCACGGCGCCCCGGGAGCCGAACCGGGTGGGCGGCGCCGCCACGTACGCGCCCTCGCCGAGGGCGACCAGGTCCAGGGAGGCGGGCGGCCAGCCCAGCCGGCGCACCAGGTCGGGGACCTTCGCCGTGGCACCGGGAAGGACGAAGAAGTGCATCCGCCGGTCCGGGGTGCACGTCACGGGTCCGAGGGTGAGCTCCATCCGCTCCATCCGGGCGAGCGCCAGGAACCCGGCCGACTCGGGCACGTCGATCGCGTCGAACGTACGCCCGGTGGGCAGCAGGATCGACGCCGTCGGCTGCTTCGACCACAGCCGCCGCGCCACGGTCGCGCTGCCCGTCGCCTGGGTCGCCCAGTCGTCGCGCGCCGGATGCGCCCCGGGCACGGCACAGGCCGGCTCGTCGCAGGAGCAGCGCTGCATCCCGTCGACGGCTTCCAGCCAAGTGCCGGGGAACACGTCCCAGTGGCGCTCCTCGGCATAGCGCACGGCGGTTTCCTGCAGCGACTCGCCGCGCTGCTGGGGGATCTGCGCGGTCTCGGTGCCTGCGATGGTCTCTTCCACGTGGAACTCAACTCCCCGGTCCACCTCGGGTTACGGGGGACACGCGCGCGGGGGACGGGCATCGATTCCCCGCCCGGGGCGCATGGATGCACGTGCGGGGGCGCGCGGGAGGAACGGCAGCCGGGAGTGGGTAACCAGGGGTGGGGTCGGGGAACCGCCCTTACCCCGGCAATCCTCACATGTCCCGCATCTTCGGTATGTCTGCGGGGCATTGATCTTCCTGGCCGACTTCTTTCGGTGGGTGGGCCGGCGAAGACACGTCAACTCGGTGCGTGGGCAGGCACCGCAGCCACAGGGGGTACGCCATGGCCGCAAGGCCGCTCATCGCCAGGCAGCCGAACGAACGGCTCCAGGCACTCATCCAGGAGGCGGGCTGCTCGAACGCGGGGCTGGCCCGCCGCGTCAACATGTGCGGTGCCGAACACGGGCTCGACCTGCGGTACGACAAGACGTCGGTCGCGCGCTGGCTGCGCGGCCAGCAGCCGCGGGGGCGGGCGCCGGCGATCATCGCCGAGGCCCTCGGCCGCAAGCTCGGCCGGACGGTCACGATCGACGAGATCGGCATGGCCAACGGCAAGAACCTGGCGTCCGGCGTCGGCCTCCAGTTCTCGCCGACCGTGCTCGGCGCCATCGAGCAGGTCTGCGAGCTGTGGCGCAGTGACGTCGGGCGGCGCGACTTCCTGTCCGGGTCGTCCGTCGCCGCGTCCGCGCTCGTCGAGCCGAGCCGCGACTGGCTGATCTCCGGACCGGACGCGCAGGTCGCGCGCTCGGCGGGCCCGCGCGTCGGGCACTCCGACGTGGCGGCGGTCCGCGCGATGACCCAGGCCCTCGTCGAACTCGACCACCAGTACGGCAGCGGGCACGTGCGCCCGGTCGTCGTGCACTACCTGAACAGCGTCGTCTCCGGGCTGCTGGCCGGCTCCTACCGCGAGGCGGTCGGCCGCGAACTGTTCGCCGCCGTCTCCCGGCTGACGGAACTCGCCGGCTACATGGCGGTCGACACCGGCCAACCCGGTCTCGCCCAGCGGTACTACATCCAGGCACTGCGGCTCGCGCAGGCGGCCGGCGACCGCGGCTACGGCGGATACGTGCTGGCCGCGTCCATGAGCCACCTGGCCGCCCAACTCGGCAACCCGCGGGAGATCGCGCAGTTGGCGCGCGCGGCCCAGGAAGGCGCGCGCGGGCGGGTGACGCCGCGCGCCGAGGCGATGTTCCTCGCGGCCGAGGCGCGCGGGCACGCGCTGCTGGGCGACGCGCGGGCCGCGCAGGCGGCGTCCGGACGGGCCGTCACCGCGCTGGAGGGCGCCGACGCGGCCTCCGGGGACGACCCGACGTGGATCGCGCACTTCGACGAGGCCTACCTGGCCGACGAGTTGGCCCACTGCCATCGCGACCTCGGCCAGGCCGAGGCCGCCGCGCGGTGCGCCGAGCAGTCCCTCGCCGGGCACCCCGAGTCGCGCGCCCGCCGCCGTGCCATCGGCTACGTCCTGCTGGCCACGGCACAGGTCCAGCAGCGTGAGATCGAGCAGGCCTGCTCCACCGGACTGCGCGCCGTCGAACTCCTCGGCACACTCCGCTCCAACCGCGGCGCCGAGTACCTGGACGACCTCCAGCAGCGCCTGGAGCCGTTCCGGGACGAGGCGGTGGTGCGGGAGTTCGGGGCGCGCATGGAGTTGCAGTCGGCGGCCTGAACGGACGGGTGGGGCGCGTGGGTTGGGGGAGCGCGTCCCGAAGGGCCGGTGCCGCGCCGGATGCGGTGGGGGCGCACGGCGTGTGCGCCCCCGGTCCGGTGTGCGGGTACCGCCCAGGTCCGGTGCGGTGTGCGTCACGCCACCCGTGCGCGGGCCCCGCACGTGAACTTTCGGGCCGTGCCCGCGTGAACGGCGGGAGAACGCGGGCGTCGTGCGGGAAGGGAGTGAGATACAGCGCATTCGGGGGCGGTTTCGTTACCCGTGTCACAGGGTGCCCGGGTCGTGTCCCGTGCTGCGTGGCACCGGCCTGTTGGGACCCGGTAGCGTGAGCCGACGATTCCGAAGGTCCCCCATTCGTAGGAGTCCCGGTGACGCAGAGTGGACAGGGCGAGGAGCCCTCGGCGCGGCCCGCGCGCGAAGGCATCGTGCTGCCCTCGGACGGTGGCGAACCGCTGCTGCCGGGCACCACGGGTGACCGTGCCGTCCCGGCGGGCGGCCAGGCCTGGGGCCGCCCGTGGGGCCCCGACCAGCCGGCCGGTCCGCCCCCGCAGTCCGGCGACGGCTGGGGAGCGCGGGGCGACGACGGCCGGACCTGGGCCACCCCCGAGCAGTCCGGCCCCGCACCCGCCGCCCAGGAGTGGGGCACCGCCACGTCCGCGGACTCCCACGGAGCGCAGAGCTGGCAGCAGCAGCAGCCGTCCGGCGCGGGCCCGATGCCGCCCGAGGGCGCGCGGTCCTCGTACGGCGAGCAGGGCGGCTACGGCCACGGCACGCACGGTGCGCACGGCGCCCAGGCGGCCGGGGGCTACGGCGCGTACGACGGGTACGGGGCCGCGGACCAGCAGCAGGGCTCCCACGCCCGGCACGGCCGGTCCGACGCGCGGCCCGCGCCGCTGCCGTCCGCCGCGACACCGGACGAGGGCGCCACTCAGTACATTCCGTACATACCGGCCGGACCCGGTGGTGACGAGGGGGCGACCCAGTTCATTCCGCCCGTCCCCGCGGCGCCGGACGAGGGCGCCACGCAGTACATACCGCCCGTCGGACCGGGCGCGCTGCCGCCCGAGGTCCAGGGCGCGGACCCTACGCACTATCTCGGGCACACCCCGCAGAACGGGCCCGGATCGCTGCCCCCGGCCGGCGGCTCCGACGCCGACCCCACGCAGTTCATGGCCCCCGTGCCGGCCCAGCCGGCCGACTCCTACGGGGTACGCCCCGGCGCACCGGAGGAGCGGCAGCCCCCCGCGGAGTTCGACAACCTCTTCCGCAGTGAACCGGACGCGCCCCCCTCGACGCAGCAGCTGCCGCGCTTCGACTCCGCCGCACCGGCCCCGCACGGCGCGCACGACCCGTACGGCACCCAGTCCGCGCCGCCCGCGCCGGGCGCGTACGCCCCCGCGGGCCGGGCCGCCGCCCGTCGCGGCGGCCCCTCGGACCACGACGGCCAGGGCGGCGGTGGCAGGAGCCGTTCGCGCGTCCCGCTGATCGCCGCGGTCGGCATCGGCATCGTCGTCCTCGGTATCGGCGCGGGTGCCCTGCTCAGCGGCGGCGGGGACGACGACGCGAAGGGCGACACCAGCAAGACGGTGTCCGCGACGGCGCCGGCGACGGAGGGTTCCTCGCCCGCCGCCGCCGACCCGGTGAAGGCGCAGGCCGTCGAGCTGGACAAGCTGCTCGCCGACAGCACCAGCAGCCGCGACTCCGTGATCAAGGCCGTCGGGGACGTGAAGGCGTGCCAGAACCTCGACCAGGCGGCGGGCAGTCTGCGCGACGCCGCCAAGCAGCGCGGTGAGCTGGTCACCCGGCTCTCCGCCCTGACCGTCGACAAGCTGCCGAACAACGCCGGGCTGACCGCCGCGCTCACCAGCGGCTGGAAGGCCTCCGCGTCGGCCGACAACCACTACGCGGCCTGGGCCGACCAGGCCAAGGGCGGCAAGGGCTGCCACAAGGGCCACGCCCGCACCACCGGGCAGACCGTGGCGGGCAACCAGGCCAGCGGCACGGCCTCCGCCCAGAAGGAGAAGGCCGCGAGGCTCTGGAACTCCATCGCCTCGAAGTACGGACTGACCCAGCGGACCCGCACCCAGCTCTGAGGCCCCGCACCCGGTAGCGACGGCCCGCGCCCCGCTCCGACGGGGCCGCGGGACCGAACCCGGCGACCAGGACGCCGGCCCGGCCCCCTCGACGGTGGGCCGGGCCGGCGTTCGTCGTGACGGGGCCGGTGTCCTAGCCGGCGTTCTCCAGCGTCTTCGACATGTTCACGAATCCGCGGCGCGCGGGTGTCAGCCGGCCGTCGCGGACGACCTGGAAGGTGACGTCGCCGTTGACCAGGCGCGGGAAGTCGATGGCGCCGATCAGGTCCTCGAAGCGCCAGCGCAGCGTCGGCGTGAGGCCGTCCGTGCTCACCTTGAGGCCGTTGTCGAGCGCCCGCCGGATGGCCAGCGGGGTGACCTCGCCCGAGCCGAGCGACTCGACGGTCCTCTTCAGCACGGTGTAGGCGATCCAGGTGGTCTGCACCCCGACGTCGGCCGGGTCGATCCGGTTGTCGCCGAACGCCTGCTCCTTGATCACCGAGCGCATCTCGTACCAGCGCGCGTCGTCCGCGGCCGGGTACCAGCCGGTGACGTACGAACCCTCGTAGGGCCCCGAGCTGCCGCCGGTGGCGTCGATCCGCGACTGGTCGACGCTGCCGACGACCGTGCCGGTGCGGACCTTCGGGTACTTCGTGCTGTCACGCCGGAAGGAGTCCATGAAGGTGTCGGTGCGGTCGCCGAGGGCCGGCACCACACAGCCGCGCCTGGCCTGGTCGGAGGTCGCGTGCTGCAGTGCCTGCTGCGTCGGACGGGAGTACTCGGTGGCGTCCTCGGCGGCCCGCTGGTCGGCGGCCTGCGGGTGGCCCTGCGCCTTCAGGCCCGAGTCGAGCAGCACCGGGAGCTCGTCACCGGCCGTGGTGTCGGGACGGATCAGCGACACGGGACCGCAGTTCCTGGCGAGCTGCTCGCCGAGGCCGGCCAGCAGCGCGGGCTGGCCGCCGTTGACCGGATAGGACAGCGGACTGGTGAACTCGTCGTCGGTGACGCCGTAGCCGCCGATGTACGGGATCCCCGCGCTCTCCAGCGGGGAGAAGAAGGAGGTGCTGTGCTGACTGTAGGAGCCGACCACCGCGACGACGCCCTCGTCCACGGCCCGCTCGGCGCAGTGCGCGGCGTCGACGGAGTCGTTGTGGTCGTTGCAGGTGATGACTTCCAGCTTGTGGCCGTTGATGCCGCCGTGGGCGTTGACCCAGCGGGCGTAGGCCCGGGCCAGGGCGGGCATGCCGGGCTTGTTGGTCGCGGCCGTCTTCTCCGGCGCCCAGGTCATCACCTTGATCGAGCCGTCCCCGGAGCCCCCCGTGGCACCGGGGACGACCCCGCACCCGACAGCGATCGACGCACACGCCCCCAGCGCGCACGCGGACAGCAGTACGGCCTTGAGGGGCCGACGGCGCGGAACGGGGGAGGTGGTGCGCGTACGTCGCCTACCGGTCATGCACATGCACGATTCCCTCACACCGCGAACCCCTGAGTGACTCGGGGTCAAGAGGAGATGACACAGAGGTGAAGGAAGGGGGTCGGTGATGTGTTTTTCACAGGGAACGTACGATCGGTGACCGTGCAAGGTTCGGAGAACTCTTCCCGTCGCGGCCGTCACTCATCCACCATGGGCGGCATGCCACTGAACGACATGCCGTGGTGGCGCTGGCGCAGCAATGTGCGCTCCGCGCTGCACATGCTCTCCGACCCCGCCTTCCAGCGCGACGTCTGGCTCGCCGGCGTCGACGGGTACGGCGACGTCACCGACGCCGTGTACCGCCTGGTCGAGGACACCTGGCTCGACAACTGGTCCGCCGAGAAGTACGTCGGCACGATCTTCCGGGACTCCGAGGAGGCGGTCCTCGTGGACACCGCCGTCCTGCGCGTCCTGCGGATCATGCACCAGGTCGGCCCCGACGCCCCCGTCTCCGCCTACGTCGACCACCAGGCGTGGCCGGACGCCGTGCACGCCGCGCGCGCCGCGCACGTCCGGCTCGCGACCAGCGACGGCGAGGACTCCGACGTGCCGCCGCGCACGCTGGAAGTCCTGCGCATCCTGACGCGTTCCGCCTAGCGGCTCCGGCCGGAGGGAACCGTGGCGGTCCCGTCGCGCCGTGGGACGTCCGCGGTGCGGGACGGCAGTCCCCCGCGGGGGCCCGGTATGGGAACCTGTCCCGCATGAATGAGCCGTCCGTCCGCGCGAGCGCGCCCGCCGCCGAGCAGTACGTCCTGACCCTGTCCTGCCCCGACAAGCAGGGCATCGTGCACGCCGTGTCGAGCTATCTCTTCATGACCGGCTGCAACATCGAGGACAGTCAGCAGTTCGGCGACCACGACACCGGCCTGTTCTTCATGCGCGTGCACTTCTCCGCGGAGTCCCCGGTGACGGTGGAGAAGCTGCGGGCGAGTTTCGCGGCGATCGGCGACGCCTTCCACATGGACTGGCAGATCCACCGGGCCGAGGACCGGATGCGGATCGTGCTCATGGTCAGCAAGTTCGGCCACTGCCTGAACGACCTGCTCTTCCGTGCCCGGATCGGCGCCCTGCCCGTCGACATCGCGGCCGTCGTGTCCAACCACACGGACTTCGCCGAGCTGGTCGGCTCCTACGACGTCCCCTTCCACCACATCGCGGTGACGAGGGACACCAAGGCGGAGTCCGAGGCGCAGCTGCTGGAGCTGGTGCGCGAGCAGGGCGTCGAACTGGTCGTCCTCGCCCGCTACATGCAGGTCCTCTCCGACGACCTGTGCAAGCAGCTCAGCGGCCGCATCATCAACATCCACCACTCGTTCCTGCCGAGCTTCAAGGGCGCGAAGCCGTACCACCAGGCGCACGACCGGGGTGTGAAGCTGATCGGCGCCACCGCGCACTACGTGACCGCCGACCTCGACGAGGGCCCGATCATCGAGCAGGAGGTCGAACGCGTCGGCCACGACGTCACCCCCGACCAGCTCGTCGCCATCGGCCGGGACGTCGAGTGCCAGGCGCTGGCCCGCGCCGTGAAGTGGCACGCGGAACGCCGCATCCTGCTCAACGGCCGCCGCACGGTCATCTTCGCGTAGCGCGACAGAACGCCGCGCCGTCACGGGCCCCGCGCCGTCACGGGCCCCGCGCCGTCTCGGGCCCCGCGCCGTCTCGGGCCCCCGGGCGTACGGACGCCGGCCCCCGCCCGCCCGCAGAACTCGGGCGTGCACGGGCCGGCGCGGGTCGGGCGGGTCCCGCGCGGTCACATCCGGCTCAGTGACGCCGCCGCGAAGAGGACGTCCCTGATGGCCTCCCGGTCGCCGTCCTGTCCGGCGGCCGCCTCCTCCGGGGAGACGTGGCCCGCCGCGAGCCGGCAGAACTCCACGCCGTCCAGCGCGACATGCGCCACCTCGTGCTCGGCGGACCCGACGGCACCCGGGGAGTCCAGCGGGATCAGCCACTCGCCGCCCCCGGCCCCCTCGATCTCCAGGCGCAGACTGCGCCCCCCGGCGCCCGCGGCGACCAGATGCCGCACCGGCGGGGCCGAGAGGCCCGCCCTGCGCCGCTCGGCCAGCGAACCCGGCAGCATCCGCGCGGCCAGGTCGATCATCCGGTGGAGATGCCGGCCGGCGGGCGGCTCGTACGGGTAGTCCACCGCGTCCGCGATGTCCCAGGCGTGCACCCAGCACTCGAAGGCCCGGTCCAGCATCGAGTCGGCCAGCGGCAGTTCGAAACCGCCGTACGGCACGGTCAGGCCGCCGGAACCGCCCCCGCCCGAGCGGGAGGTGCCGGCGCCGTCCACGAACGACACCGTCCGCACGATGTTGTGGCTCTGCGCCCGCCAGGGCCCGCGCACGGACCGGGTGGGCGGGAAGTGCGAGGCGCGCCAGTACGTCTCGGTGCGCCCCTGCGGGGTCTGCCCCGCCGAGCCCGCTTCGCCGAGCGGATCGTCCAGGCCCAGCGCGACGGCCACGAGACCGTCGACGCTCAGCAGGTGGGCGATCACCCCCGCCACCGTCGTACGGCGGCTGGTGGGAGCGTCGCCGTCGAACCAGCGCAGCCGCACCGGGGCATGCCACTCGGCGCCGCCGATGTCCTGCAGCAGCGCGTCGAGCCGCGCGCTCTCCGCGTCGTACGGAGCCGCCCAATCGGGAACCGGGATGCGTGGCGGCCGCCGGTCGAGGCAGCCCGCCAGGACCCGGGTGCGCAGCGTCGGGTCCAGGTCGAGGCTCTCCGCCGGGTGCAGCAGGCCGACCGCTCCGCGTAGCCGCAGTGCCTCGTCCGCGCACGCGCCGCACTCCCCGAGGTGCTCCTCGACGGCGGTCGTCTCGTCCGCCGAGCAGGCGGCCAGCGCCCACGCGCCGAGCAGTGACTTCAGGACGTGGTGTTCGAGGACGAGCGGCGCCGGGACGGCGAGGGACGCCGCGGCCGGTTCGGGCAGCGGCAGTCCGGTGTCCTCCACGGAGGAACGCGGCAGCGGTATGCCCGCCTCCGGGTGGTCCGGGTACTCCTCCGGTTTCTCCGGATCCCTCTGCTCCCGGTGGCGTCCGTGGCCGTCGTGGGGATCGTCGCCGTGGCCGAGCGGTCCGGAGCGGTCCGCTTCTCCGCTCATCGCGCACCCCCGTACGGCGACGGCGGGCGGGTGGGTCCCGCGTCGTGGGCCGTGGACAGGAGCTGGAGGCCCAGACGGAGCCGCCGGCGGGCCTCGTCCTCGGTGACGCCGAGGTCGGCCGCCGCCTGGCGGTAGTCCCGGCGCTGGAAGTAGGCGAGGTCCAGCGCGGCCCGCAGCGGGGCCGGCATGGACGTGACGATGTAGTCCGCGCGGGCCGCGACGGAGGCGCTGCGGACCTTGCGCTCCAGCTCCTCGGCCGTGCCGTGGCCGCCCTGCGCGAGGGCGGCGGTCTCGGTGGCGCGCAGCCGCTGCACGGCCAGGCGGTGGGTCAGACCGGCCACCCAGGAGCGCAGCGGCCCCTGCCTGGGGTCGTACGCGTCGGGGTTCTCCCAGACGTGGGTGAAGACCTCGCGGGTGATGCCGTCGGCGGCCCGCTCGTCCCCCAGCACGCGGTGGGCGAGGCCGTGCACGAGCGAGGCGAACCGGTCGTAGAACTCGCCGAGCGCCGCCGCCTCCCCGCGTGCGAGCCGCTGCTGCATCTTGCGGTCCCAGCGGGGCGGTGCGTCCTGCTTCGCCATGTCTGCCCCCTGACCCCTCATCGTGCGCTGTCGTGTCCGGCGTCCGTCCGTGTGTCCGGCCCGTGTACCGACGTGTCCCCGTTCGCCGGGCAGCCATGCGGTCCGCTGTCCAGCCTGTGCGCTCCTGCTGTCCTGAATGTAGTCGGCACGTCCGACAGCGCACGCCCCTTTGCGTCAATGTGCGCCCCCGAACCAGCCACCGATGGTAGAAGCGCGCCGCTTCCACCCCCGGACATGACCGCATGAGTCCGTACGCGACCGAAACAGGCCCCTCATCGAGCATTTTCGACCGTAGACCGGCGTTTCTTCCGGGGTGGATCCGTGTTTCATGGAAGCCCGATTCACGGAACCGCGGATCGGTGTTTCGCGTCATGACGGCTGGGCAGCCGCGCTGGAAGGAAGCGTACGAAGAGCTTCCGGTTCTGCGGGACGAGGCGAGCGAGAGGCGTGGCGGTGACGCTCAAGGTGACCGAGGTGACCGACGTGACCGACGGCGAGGGCGGCGCGGGCGGCAGAGCGGGTACGGGCCGCGCGGACGGCCTGAACGCGGTGAGCCGCGACGAGGGCGAGTGGGCCGTGCTGCGGGTGTCGGGCGAACTCGACCTCGTGACGGCGCCCTCGCTGCGTCAGGGCGTGCACGACGTGGTGGCGGAGGGGCGGCACAGCATCGTCCTGGACCTCTCCGAGGTCCTGTTCTGCGACTCCAGCGGCGTCGGCGTCCTGATCGCCACCCGCCGCCTGATGCGTTCCTGCCAGGGCCGGCTGCGGCTGATCCTGCCCGCCCAGGGCGCGGTGGAGGGCTCCCACGTCAACCGGGTCCTCGCGGCGCTCGGCGTGCGCCGCCTCTTCGACGTGTACCCGGACGTCGACGCGGCCCTCGACGAGGAGTCCCGCCCGCTGTCGGCCTGATCGGGGCCGCCCGGCGTGCGGTCCGTCACGTCCGCCGCCTCGCCCACCGTGATCCTCCCGGCGCACCGCGCGACGCACTGCCACACCGTTGTCCCGGAATTCCCCCGGTCTTGGCACAACCGTCGTTTTCGGCTCCCGCCGCGGCCCGCGCGACGTACGCTCCGTGCCAGATGAACCGCAGTCCGGCCACGGCCGGCTGAGCAGTGAGGCGGTCCGAACACATCATGGTCAGCACCGAGTACGAGCGCAGGATTGCCGCCCGGTTCGCCGGATTCGACCAGGACGGCAACGGCTACATCGACCGGGAGGACTTCAACGCCGCGGCCAAGGCCGTGCTCGCCGAGTTCGGTACGGCGGCCCGGTCCGACAAGGGGCAGGCCCTGTACATCGGCGCCGAGGGGTTCTGGCAGGGCATGGCAGGCATAGCGGACCGGGACGGCGACCAGCGCATCACCCGCGAGGAGTTCGTGAGCGGCGCGGTGAAGCGGCTGCGTGACAACCCCGAGCGGTTCGCCGAGATCGCCCGCCCCTTCCTGCACGCGGCCCTCGCGGTGGCGGACACCGACGGGGACGGGACGGCCACGCTCGACGAGACCCGTCGCGTCATCACGGCCCTCGGCGCGGACGAGGACACCGCCGCCGAGGCCGCCGCCGCCCTCGACGCCGACACCGACGGACGGATCGGCGAGACGGAGGTCGTAGCCGCGTTCGCCCGCTACTTCACGGTGCCCGAGTAGCTCGCTCGCCCCACGGGACCCACAGGACCCACAGGACCCACAGGACCCACAGGACCCACGGCACCGCCGCGACCTCTCGACCGCGCGGCGCCGCGCCTGTCCGCGCGGGACGGTCCGGACGACGTGGTCCCGGCCTCCTCACCCCGAGAACCGCTCCCTGAGCCGGTACTTGAGGACCTTGCGCAAGGTCTCGTTGCGCGGAAGGGCGTCCACCACCTCCAGCTGCTCCGGCAGCTTGTGCACGGAGAGCCCTTCACCGCGCAGGTACGACGTCATCGCGGCCAGCGTCAACTCCGGCGAGCCCGCGGGCTGTTCGACCACCGCGCAGACCCGCTCCCCGCGGTCGGCGTCGGGCAGGCCGATCACCGCGACGTCCCCGACGGCCGGATGCCGGTGCAGCAGGTCCTCGATCTCCTTCGCGGAGATGTTCTCGCCCTTGCGGATGATGATGTCCTTCACCCGCCCGGTGAGCACCAGGTGCCCGCTCTCCGTCAGATGCCCGACGTCCCCGGTGACCAGGAACCCGTCCCCGTCGAAGGCCTCCGCCGTCTGCGCCGGGTCCAGATAGCCCTGGCACACGGCCTCGCCCCGCAGCCGCACGTCCCCGTCGACACCGGCAGGCCGGGGCGCCCCCGCCCCGTCCACGATCCGTATCTCCATGCCGTGCGGCGGCCGGCCCTCGGTGGTCGCGAGGTTCTCGGCCGTGTCGTCCGGCGCGCCCATCGTGATCATCGGGACCTCGGTCATCCCGTACCCGTGGGTGAGCTGCACGTCCATCTCCCGGACGACCGCGTGGTAGACCTCGGGCGGCTTCGGGGCTCCGCCGCCCGCGAGCAGCCGCAGGGCGGGCAGGACCGGCTTTCCGGGCTGCTTGCGCTGCTCGGCGAGGAACATCGCGTAGAAGGCGGTCGACCCGCCCGCCACCGTCACGCCGTGCCTGCGGTACTCCTCCAGGGCGGCGGGCAGCGCGAAGTGCTCGAACATCACGGCCGGGAAGCCGTACAGCAGCAGCATCACCGTGTAGTCGGGACCGGCGATGTGCGCGTACGGGAAGGCCATCGAGCCCACGTCGTCGGCGGACAGGTGCAGGGCGTGCGCGAGGCAGGAGCCGCCCGCGATCAGGGAGCGGTCGGTGTGCAGCACGCCCTTGGGGTCGGAGGTGGTGCCCGAGGTCCAGTAGATCCAGCGGACGGTGGTGCCGTCGCAGGGCGGGGCGGGCAGCACGGCGGGGTCGCCGTCCGGCAGGTCGTCGTACGCCTCGAAGACGTTCCGCGCCCCGAGCCGGTGCGCCATCGCCGTGTGGTCGAAGCCGCGCCACTCGCCCGGCACGGCGAAGTGAACGGCCTTCGACTCGCGCAGCGCGAAGCCCACCTCGCGGTCCCGGTAGAAGGGGATGACCGGGGACTGCACCGCGCCGATGCGGGCCAGCGCGAACGACAGCAGGGCGGTCTCGATCCGGGTGGGCAGCTGCCAGGCGACGACCGTGCCGGGGCGCACGCCCCGCTCGTACAGGCCGGCCGCCACCCGCTCGGAACGGTCGCGCAGCCCGCCGAAGGTCAGCGAGCGGTCGCCCTGGAGCAGGACGGGCCGGTCGGGGGTGAGGTCGGCGCGACGGTCGACCAGTTCCCACAGCGTGCGGGCGGAACTCAGGGCGTGTGCGGTGTCGTTCACTTCGACCCCCCGGGGGCGTTCGCCTCGGCACCCGCGACGCACGGGCCGGAGCTGACGGTCAGTCAGATCGTGCGCAGAGCGTAGGGCTCACCGCCTTGTCGGTCCATAGGCGCGGGGCTAGCCTGCTTGTGGACAAAGATCTGACGACCCATCAGATATGTCGTCGGTGGGGAGACCCGCGGACGGACCCGTACGCCAGGCGGAGGGGACCATGACCGAACTGCCCCGCATCATCAGCGTCGACGACCACGTGATCGAGCCCGCGCACCTCTTCGAGACCTGGCTGCCGCGGAAGTACCGGGAGCGCGGGCCGCGGCCGCTCACCGCCGGCATCGGCGAACTCGCGTACGTCGCGGGCAAGTACCAGATCACCATGGACCCGGCGGGACCGCCGACCGACTGGTGGATCTACGAGGACCTCAAGTTCCCGTACAAGCGCAACATCGCCGCCGTCGGCTTCGACCGTGACGAGATGACGCTGGAGGGCATCACCCGCGCCGAGATGCGGCCCGGCTGCTGGGACCCCGCCGAGCGGCTCAAGGACATGGACCTCAACCACGTCGAGGCCAGCCTCTGCTTCCCCACCTTCCCGCGGTTCTGCGGACAGACCTTCGCCGAGGCCCACGACAAGGAGGTCGCCCTGGCCTGCGTGCGGGCCTACAACGACTGGATGGTCGAGGAGTGGTGCGGCGACAGCGGCGGCCGGCTGATCCCGCTGTGCCTGATCCCGCTGTGGGACATCGGCCTCGCGGTCGCCGAGATCCGCCGCAACGCCGCCCGCGGCGTGAAGGCCGTCACCTTCTCCGAGATCCCCACCCACCTGGGCCTGCCGTCCATCCACTCCGGCTACTGGGACCCGTTCTTCGCGGTCTGCCAGGAGACCGGCACGGTCGTGAACATGCACATCGGCTCGTCCTCGCAGATGCCCGCCGCCTCCCCCGACGCCCCGCCCGCCGTGCAGGCCTCGCTGTCCTTCAACAACGCCATGGCCTCGATGATGGACTTCCTGTTCAGCGGCGTCCTGGTGAAGTTCCCGCGCCTCAAACTCGCCTACTCCGAGGGCCAGATGGGCTGGATCCCCTACGCCCTGGAGCGCGCCGACGACGTCTGGTCCGAGCACCGCGCCTGGGGCGGCGTGAAGGACCTGATCCCCGAGCCGCCGTCGACGTACTACTACCGCCAGATCTTCTGCTGCTTCTTCCGCGACAAGCACGGCGTCGCGTCCCTGGACGTCGTCGGCCGCGACAACGCCACCTTCGAGACCGACTACCCGCACGTCGACTCGACCTTCCCGCACACCAAGGAGGTCGCCCTCGACCACGTGAAGGGCCTCGACGACGAGACCGTCCACAAGTTGATGCGCGGCAACGCGATCCGCATGCTGGACCTGGACCTGTAGTGGACCTGACGTACACGCCCGAGGAGGAGGAGTTCCGCGCCCGCCTGCGCAGCTGGCTCGCCGGAGTCCTGCCCGCCCTGCCGCCGAAACCGTCCCCCGGCGACTGGCCCGCCCGCCGCGCCTACGACCTCGGCTGGCAGCGCAGGCTGTACGACGCCGGGTACGCGGGTCTGCACTGGCCCGTCGACGCCGGCGGACAGGGGGCGACGCCGACCCAGCACCTGATCTACCTGGAGGAGACGGAGAGGGCGGGCGCCCCCTATGTCGGGGCCAACTTCGTCGGGCTGCTGCACGCCGGTCCGACCATCGCCTCCGAGGGGAGCGCCGGACAGCGGGCCCGCTGGCTGCCGCCCGTGCTGCGCGGTGAGGAGGTCTGGTGCCAGGGCTTCAGCGAGCCGGACGCCGGGTCCGACCTCGCGGCGCTGCGCACGCGCGCGCGGCGGGACGGCGACGACTACGTGGTGAGCGGGTCGAAGATCTGGACGTCCCACGCCGAGGTCGCCGACTGGTGCGAACTGCTGGTGCGCACCGACCCCGACGCCCCCCGGCACCGCGGGATCACCTGGCTCGCGATGCCCATGGACGCGCCGGGCATCACCGTCCGCCCGCTGCGCACCCTCGCGGGCTCCACCGAGTTCGCGGAGGTCTTCCTCGACGAGGTGCGCGTCCCGGTCGCCCACCGC
Organism: Streptomyces sp. NPDC102279; assembly: GCF_044766365.1. NCBI lineage: Bacteria > Bacillati > Actinomycetota > Actinomycetes > Kitasatosporales > Streptomycetaceae > Streptomyces > Streptomyces sp. NPDC102279. Next base: position 275,752 of record NZ_JBIWLU010000005.1, read on the forward strand.
GTCGGCGCGGAGAACGACGGCTGGCGCGTGACCATGGTGACCTTGTCCTACGAACGCGGGACCGCCTTCGTCGGCGAAGTCGTCGCCTGCCGCCGCGTGTTGGCCGAGGTGGCGCGCGAGGCGCGGAAGAACGGCCGCTGGGACGACGCCGTACTGCGCCGCCGCCTCGGCCGGCTGAACGCCGAGTTCCGCGCCCTGTGGCGGCTGACCCAGTGGAACGTCGGCGAGGCCCAGCGGACCGGGGGAGTGCCCGGCGTCGGGGGCTCGGTCTTCAAGCTCGGCTACTCGCACGCACGCCAGGAGCTGTACGACGCCGCCGCCGAGGTGCTCGGGCCCGAGTCGCTCGACCCCGGCCGCGAATGGACCCTGGACCGGCTGTCGTCCCTGTCGTACACCATCGCGGCCGGCACCTCGCAGATCCAGCGAAACATCGTGGCCGAGCGGATCCTCGGCCTGCCCCGGGGAAGGTGAGCCGGACCATGGACTTCCAACTGAGCCCGGACCAGAAGGCCTTGCGACAGGGCGTACGGGAACTGCTGGAGGGCCGGTTCGGGCGGGACGCGCTGCGCGCGGCGGCCGGCCGGGCCGAGACGGCGGGTGAAGCCGTCCTCGACCGGGCGCTGTGGCGCGAACTCGGTGCGGCGGGTTTCTTCGCCCTGCGCCTGCCCGAGGCGGCCGGCGGCGTCGGACAGGGGCTCCCGGAGGCCGTGCTGGCCTTCGAGGAGGCGGGTCGCGTCCTGCTGCCCGGCCCCCTGATCGCCACCCACCTCGCAGCGGGCACCGTGGCCGGGGCGGCCACCGGGGAGGCCGTCGTCACGGCCGCCGGCCCGGGCCTCGTCGAATGGCTGGACGAGTCCGACGTCGTCCGCGGGGACACCGCCGGTGCCGAGCCGCTGGCCGTCCTGGACCCGCTGACCCCCCTGCACCGGCTGCCCGCCTCCCCGCACCGGCCCGCCGAGGACACCCTCCTCGTCTCCCTCCTCACCGCCGCCGAACAGCTCGGCAGCGCCGTCCGGACCTGTGAGGCGGCCGTGCAACACGCCCGGACACGCGAACAGTTCGGTCGGCCGATCGGGGCCTTCCAGGCGGTGCAGCATCTCTGCGCGGACATGCTCGTCCGGGTCGAGGTGGCGCGCGCCGCCGTCTACGCCGCGGCCGTCACCGCCGACCCCACCGATGTCGCGGCCGCCCGGCTGCTCGCCGACGAGGCCGCCGTGCGGGGCGCCCGCGACTGCCTCCAGGTGCACGGCGGGATGGGCTTCACCTGGGAGTCCGACGTCCATCTGCACCTGAAGAGGGCCTGGATACGGACCCACCGTGCGGGCGGGGGCACACAGAGTGAGGAAGCGCTCGCGGAGGATCTGGTCGCCGGACCGGCCTGACGGGCCCCTGTCCTGCGGTGTCGTGAGAACGGCGGACAGGGATGTCGCGGAACGTGGCACACCGGGATCACGGAGCGTCGAGATCGGGTTGTGTCCTATGCGTGACTCGTCACGGCCTGGAGTCGGCGCCGTGCTCCGGTACCTTGTGTGGGATGCGAGTGGTTCCGAGGCTGAGCCAGCCCGGTGTGGCCCCAGAGGCGGCGCCGGACCCGGCGATGCGCGCCGCTCGCGAGGCAGGACGAATCCCCGTACCTGCCTGTTCGACTCCCCGTGGCGAGCGTCGCACAGTATGCCGCACGCGTACTCCTTCGCGCTGGAATATGCCCGAAGCGCTTGTTGGGGTGACTGTACGTCAACCATGCTGTCTCGCAAGGGAATCACGTTCCGTGATCCTTGTTCTGGCCATGCAGAAAATGGCTACGATCGTGGCCCTTGTGAGGCGCGAGGCGATGTGTCCGCCGGTTCGGATGGTGTGAGCGGTGCAGGTGCTTCAAGTGCAGCTGGAGATCCGGCCCGACCCCGCGGAGGTGGGGCGAGCCCGGCGGTGGGCCCGTTCGCGGCTCGCGGGTTCCGGGATAGGGGCCGACGAACCGCTCGCCGAGACGCTGATCCTGCTCGTCTCCGAGCTCGTCACCAACGCCGTGGTGCACACCGGCTGTCCGGCCGTGCTGCGGCTGTGCCTGCCGGGCGGCGGTGAGGCCGCCACGGTGCGCCTCGAAGTCACCGACTCCTGCGCCCGGCCGCCGATCCCCCGGCACGCCGAGGGCGACGAGACCAACGGCCGCGGCCTGGAGCTCGTCGACGGCCTCGCGGATCGCTGGGGCTGGAATCCCGAGGGCGCGGGCAAGCGCATCTGGTGCGAGGTGGACCGCTGCGTCTCGGGCGCCCCGGCCGTATCCGCTTACCCGGCCTTCGAGGACTTCGCGTACGAGGCGGTCTAGGCTCGTCGTCCGGATCAGGCGGCTCCCGCGTGCGGTGTGCTGCCGGCCGCGCCCCGCCGCATGATCCGGACGGCAGGTCCTGGTTCGCCCTCCCCCGCGCATGCCGTGCGGGGGATCCGTCTCGGCGCACGCGACCTCTCCTCACGGCCCGCCGGTCGACCCCGGCGGGCGCGCGCTTTCGTGCATGTATGCACGAAAGCGCTGTACACGGCCACGGCGGCGGCCGAATGCGCCGGGCCGTGCTTCCGTACGCGCTGTTTCATAAGGGATGCGCCGGGGCAAATCGCCGATCGGGTGTTGACGTGACGTGTCCGTTTGATCACGCTTGTGTTCAGCGATTCGCCGCGAGGGGACGGCGAGGGCTCCGGTGACGGGGGCCCTCGGTGAGTGCGGGTCGCGATTCGGCGTCGGCTTCTCAAGGGGCTGAGGAGTGAGGTGAGTACGCCGGAGGCGGATGGCGGCGCGCGTGCCGTGCCCGGAGCGGGGTGGGGACCTCGCGGACGGGCGCAGTCGAGAGTGGGGGAAGCGCGCCGCCAGCCGGACCTCGTGCGGGAACCGGGCGTCGCGGAGGGGTGGGCGGTGCGGTCTACAGGAGGGCCACCGGGGCCACGGGGGTGCCGGTGCCGCCCACGAAGGGTTCCGGCATCGCCGACAGCAGGAAGGCGTACCGCTTTTCTTGTCCACAGGCTGTGGACAACTCTTCGAGATTCCAGTTCTGGCCCTGCAGCATCCCCATCTCCACCAGGTCGAGCGCGTGAACGGGCAGCCACAGGTCCTCGATCTCGGGCGGAAAGATCTCGAAGGTGAGGGTGTCGTTGGCGACCGCCGCCACGTCGCGCGCGTGGAACCACTCCGGGGTGCGCACCGACAGGCCCGGCGAGGGATACCCGTACCCGTGCTTGTCGCCCGCCAGATACACCTGGATCTGCCCGGTCCGTACGAGCACGATGTCGCCGGCCCGCACCCGGGTGCCCGCCAACTCCTCGGCGGCCTCCAGGTCTTCCGGGGTGACCGCGTGTCCGCCGGGCAGCCGGTCCACGCCGTGCGCCCGTGCCACGTCGAGCAGGACACCGCGCGAGACGACATGCCGCGGCTTGTCGATCCCGCTGAACTCGGCGCCGCCGTGCGCGGTGACCGTGCCGGCGGGGCGGCCGTTGTAGAGCTTCCCCGAGTGCGAGACATGGGTCAGCGCGTCCCAGTGGGTGCCCGCCTGCAGGCCCATGGTCACCGCGTCGTCGCTGCACGCCACCGTGCCGGGCCCGAAGATCTCCTGGTTGATCTGCACCATCGTGTGCAGCGGATTGACCCGGCCCGGGATCATCCCGGTCTGCACGCCGTCCTGCCGGAGCGGCAGCGCGAGCGGCACGCGGCGTCCGCTGCGCACGGTCGCCGCCGCCCGGCGCACCACCTCGTCGGTGATCAGGTTCAGGGTCCCGATCTCGTCGTCGGCCCCCCAACGCCCCCAGTTGTTCACGCGCTTGGCGATCTCGTGGAACTCGGCAGGCAGTGACATGAGTGCTCCCCGGGGGCTTGTCTCCAGGTATCCGACGGGTCGTAGAATCCGAGTTGAATCTAACGGACCGTCAGAAACTGCGGGAAGGGGCCGGGCGTGGGGAACTTCTTGGCGGGCAAGGTCGTCGCCGTCACGGGCGCGGGGCGGGGGATAGGCCGGGCGGTCGCGCTGGCCGCGGCCGCCGAGGGGGCACGTGTCGTCGTCAACGACTACGGGGTGTCCGTCGAGGGCGCGGAGCCCACGAGTTCGGTCGCCGACACCGTCGTCAAGGAGATCGAGGCGGCGGGCGGCGAAGCGGTCGCGGTCGCCGACGACATCTCGACGATGGCGGGCGGACAACGGGTCGTCGACACCGCGCTGGCCGCCTACGGACGGATCGACGGCGTGGTCTGCGTGGCCGGCATCCTGCGCGAACGCATGCTCTTCAACATGTCGGAACAGGAGTGGGACCCGGTGGTCGCCACCCACCTCAAAGGCACGTTCACCCTGTTCCGGGCCGCCTCCGCGGTGATGCGCACCCAGAGGTCCGGCACGCTCATCGGCTTCACCAGCGGCAACCACCAGGGATCGGTCGCACAGGCCAACTACAGCGCGGCCAAGGGCGGCATCATCTCCCTGGTGCGCAGCGCCGCCCTCGGCCTGCACAAGTACGGGGTCACCGCCAACGCGGTGGCACCGGTGGCCCGTACGCGCATGTCGGCGAACGTGCCCATGGAACTGAAGGAGATCGGCGAGCCGGAGGACGTGGCCGCGCTCGTGGTCTACCTGCTGTCGGAACGGGCTCGCGCGGAACGCATCACCGGGCAGGTCTACACGATCGCCGGACCCAAGATCGCCGTCTGGGCCCAGCCCCGCGAACTGCGCGCCGGGTACGCCGAGGGCGCCTGGACCCCGGAGCGGATCGCCGACTTCCTGCCCGGCACCGTCGGCGTCGATCCGATGCCGCTGCTGGAACAGGTGGAGGCGATGGCGCGCGCGGCGGCCGACAAGGCTCGCCCCAACGCGTGAGTGCGCCCGCGGACACGAACCGCGGCCCGGTGGGAGGAGAGCGCGTGGATTTCGCATTCGGTCCCGAGGACGAGGAGTTCCGCCGCGAGGTGCGGGCCTGGCTCGCGGAGCACCTGGCCGGTACACCGGGGCGCCGCGAGTGGGAGCTGGAGCTCGGGCGGGCCGGCTGGATCGGGCTCGGCTGGGTGGACGACGGGTACGGGAACCGGCGCGCCGGTCTGACCCGGCAGGTCGTGTGGGCCGAGGAGTACGCCCGCTCGAAGGCACCCGCGCGGTCCGGGCACATCGGCGAGAACCTCCTCGCCCCGACCCTTCTGGCACACGGGACGCCGGAACAGAAGCAGCGCTTCCTGCCGCCGATCGCGCGGGGCCGGGAGCTGTGGTGCCAGGGGTACAGCGAACCCGGGGCGGGCTCCGACCTGGCCGGGATCCGCACAACCGCCGTACAGGACACGGCCGGTGAGGTGGCTTCCGTGTATCCGGCGCCCGCCGCGGGCTCCGCGTCGCCGGACGCCGTGCGGGAGGCGGGGGCACCCTCGGGCGTGTACCGCGTCACAGGGCAGAAGATCTGGACCTCGCTCGCCCACGAGGCCGACTGGTGCTTCGTGCTCGCCCGGACCGAGCAGGCGTCCACCCGCCACCACGGCCTGTCCTTCCTCCTCCTGCCCATGGACCAGCCGGGCCGCGTCGAGGTCCGGCCGATCCGCCAGATGACCGGCACCAGCGAGTTCAACGAGGTGTTCTTCGACGGCGCCGTGGCCCGCGCCGAGCACGTGGTGGGCGGGGCCGGCAACGGCTGGCGGGTCGCCATGAGCCTGCTCGGCTTCGAGCGCGGGGTCTCCACCCTCGCCCAGCAGATCGGCTTCGCCGAGGAGTTGGGGGTCGTCCTGCGGACCGCCGTCGCGACCGGCGCCGCCACGGACCCCGTCGTGCGCGACCAGCTCGTGCGCCTGTGGGCCGAGTTGCGCACCATGCGCTGGAACGCCCTCCGCACGCTGGGTGGTTCGGGTGATCCGGCGGACACGGCGGCGCCCAGCGCGGCGAAGCTCCTGTGGGGCGGCTGGCACCGCCGGCTCGGTGAACTGGCCCTGCGGGTGAAGGGGGCGGGCGCGGCGGTCGGTCCGGCGGACTGGTCACCGCACGCTCCGTACGAACTGGACGCGGCACAGCACCTGTTCCTGTTCAGCCGGGCCGACACGATCTACGGCGGCTCGGACGAGATCCAGCGCACGATCATCGCCGAGCGCGCGCTCGGCCTGCCGAAGGAACCCAGGGGTTAGCCACGGCGCGCCCCGCACGGCCCACGAACGGCACAGCCCGGGGACGGCCCGGGAAGAGGGGAGCTGGCGCGATGCGAGGCGTGATCTTCGACGGGAAGCGGACCGAGGTCGTGGACGACCTGGAGCTGCGGGACCCGGGGCCCGGGGAGGTGCGGGTGGCGGTCTCCGCGGCCGGACTCTGCCACAGCGACCTGTCCGTGGTGGACGGCACCATCCCCTTCCCCGTCCCCGTGGTCCTCGGCCACGAGGGCGCGGGCGTGGTGGAGGCCGTGGGCGCGGGCGTCACCCATGTCGGGCCCGGCGACCACGTGGCGCTGTCCACGCTCGCCAACTGCGGGGCCTGCGCCGAGTGCGACCGGGGCAGGCCGACGATGTGCCGCAAGGCGATCGGTATGCCGCAGCGGCCGTTCAGCCGGGCCGGGCAGCCGCTGTACCAGTTCGCCGCGAACTCCTCCTTCGCCGAACGGACGGTGGTCAAGGCGGTGCAGGCGGTGCGGATCCCCGAGGACATCCCCCTCACGTCGGCCGCGCTCATCGGCTGCGGGGTTCTCACCGGGGTCGGGGCCGTGCTCAACCGGGCCCGGGTCGACCGCGGCGACACCGTCCTCGTCATCGGTACCGGCGGCATCGGCCTCAACGTCATCCAGGGGGCGCGGATCGCGGGCGCCCTGCGGATCGTCGCCGTCGACTCCAACCCGGCGAAGGAGGCGGTGGCCCGCCAGTTCGGCGCCACCGACTTCCTGACCTCGGCCGAGGGAGTGAAGGACATCCTGCCCACCGGCGCCCAGCACGCCTTCGAGTGCGTGGGACGCGTCGAGCTGATCCGGCAGGCGATCGACCTGCTCGACCGGCACGGCCAGGCCATCCTGCTGGGTGTGCCCCCGGCGACGGCCGAGGCGTCCTTCCTCGTCTCCTCCATGTACCTGGACAAGTCGATCCTGGGCTGCCGCTACGGCTCGTCCCGCCCGCAGCGCGACATCGCCCTGTACGCCGACCTGTACCGCGCGGGTCACCTGCTGCTCGACGAGCTGGTGACCGCGACGTACCCGGTCGAGGACTTCGAGCGGGCCGCGGAGGACGCGCACGCCGGGAAGGTGGCGCGCGCGGTGCTCACGTTCTGACCGGCGCCCCGGCGCAGGGCGTCCGGGCCTCGCACCCGCACGGGGGGGCGCCCGGGACGCCCGCCCGCCCGCGGGTGCGCCTCACACCCGTGCCGCGGCGACGGCGCTCTCCCCGCCCTCGCCCTCGTCCCCGCTGCCGGCGCCCGACCGGAACGTGCGCCGGTAGGCGGTGGGGGTGACGCCGAGAGTGGCCTGGAGGTGCTGGCGCATCGACTGGGCCGTGCCGAACCCGGCGTCGCGGGCCACCTGGTCGATGGACAGACCGCTGGACTCCAGCAGGTGGCGGGCGTGTTCGACGCGCTGCCGGGTCAGCCACTGGCCGGGGCTCACGCCGACCTCCTCGCGGAACCGCCGGGTGAAGGTGCGCACCGACATGGACTCCTGCCCGGCCATGTCACGGAGCTGGATCGGCTCGTGCAGGCGGCCGAGTGCCCAGGCACGCGCGTTGGTCGTGCCGGCCGACTGCGCCTCCGGGACGGGCCGCTGGACGAACTGCGCCTGGCCGCCGTCCCGGTGCGGCGGTACGACGGTGCGGCGGGCCACGTCGTTGGCGACGGCGGCGCCGTGGTCGCGGCGCACGATGTGCAGACACAGGTCGATCCCGGCGGCGACACCGGCCGACGTCAGCACGTCCCCGTCGTCGATGAACAGCACGTCCGCGTCGACCCGGATCTTCGGGAAGAGCCGCTGGAAGTGCTCGGCGTGCATCCAGTGCGTGGTGGCCGGGCGGCCGTCGAGAAGGCCCGCCGCGGCCAGCACGTAGCCCCCGGTGCAGATGGAGACCAGGCGGGTGCCGGGGCGGATGCGGACGAGGGCGGCGGCCAGCTCGGGCGTGAGGATGCCGTCCTGCTCGACGGGGCCGAGTTCGTACGACGCCGGGACGACCACGGTGTCGGCCGTGGCCAGTGCCTCGGGGCCGTGGGCGACCAGGATCTCGAAGTCGGCGTCGGTGGTGACCGGGCCCGGCGGCCGGGCCGAGCAGGTGACCACCTCGTACAGCGGCCGCCCGGAGGTGTCCCGCGCCTTGCCGAAGATGCGCTGGGGGATGCCCAGCTCGAAGGGGAGCAGGCCGTCGAGGGCGAGGACGACGACACGGTGCGGGCGGAACGTTCCCGAAGGAGCCATGGCCCGATCCTAGCGAATGCTGTCCTTCGGGCCAGTGGTTCGGCCGGTTCCGTTGCCCGATGCTCAAGGACGTGACAGAGACAAGCGAAGCCGCACCCGCCGCGGAGGACGCCCGGCCCGTCCGCCCCGCCGCCCCGCACCGGATCCACCGCGCGTGGTTCGTCGCCGCCGTCACCTTCGTGACGATCATCGGAGCGGCGGCCTTCCGGTCGCTGCCGGGGCTGCTGATCGACCCGCTGCACGCCGACTTCGGCTGGTCGCGCGGCACGATCGGACTCGCCGTCTCCATCAACCTCGCGCTCTACGGCCTCACCGCGCCGTTCGCCGCGGCCCTGATGGACCGCTTCGGCATCCGCCGCGTCGTCGCCGTCGCCCTGACCGTGATCGCCGTCGGCTCCGGGCTCACCGTGTGGATGACGGCGGCCTGGCAACTGCTGCTCTGCTGGGGCCTGCTGGTGGGCCTCGGCTCCGGTTCGATGGCGCTCGCCTTCGCCGCGACCGTCACCAACCGCTGGTTCACCGAGCGCAAGGGCCTGGTGACGGGCATTCTCACGGCGGCCTCGGCCTCCGGCCAGCTGATCTTCCTGCCGGTGCTGTCCTGGATCGTCACCGAGCACAGCTGGCGTCCGGCCGCGGTCACCGTGGCCCTCGCCGCCCTCGCGGTCGTCCCCTTCGTCTGGCTGCTGCTGCGCGACCACCCGGCCGACGTCGGCCAGAAGCCCTACGGCGCCACGGAGTTCGTGCCGAAGCCCGAGCCGGTGCGGGGAGCCGCCCGGCGCACGATCGGCGTGCTGCTCTCCGCCGTCCGCACCGGCCCCTTCTGGCTCCTCGCCGGCACCTTCGCGATCTGCGGCGCCTCGACCAACGGCCTCGTCCAGACGCACTTCGTGCCCGCCGCCCACGACCACGGCATGCCCATCACGGCGGCGGCCTCGCTCCTCGCGGTCATCGGCGTCTTCGACGTGGTCGGCACGATCGCCTCGGGCTGGTTCACCGACCGCTTCGAGCCGCGCCGCCTGCTGGCCGTGTACTACGCCCTGCGCGGCGTCTCGCTGCTCTTCCTGCCGATGCTGCTCGCCCCGAACGTGCACCCGCCGATGATCTTCTTCATCGTCTTCTACGGCCTCGACTGGGTCGCCACCGTCCCGCCCACCCTGGCCCTGTGCCGCGAGCAGTACGGCGAGGACAGCGCCATCGTCTTCGGCTGGGTCCTCGCCTCCCACCAGGTCGGCGCCGCCCTCGTCGCCTTCCTCGGCGGTGTCGCCCGCGACCGCTTCGGCTCCTACGACGTGGTCTGGTACGCCTCGGGCGCGCTGTGCGCGGTGGCGGCCCTGATGGCGCTGGTGATCCGGCGCAGCCGCCCGGCCGCCGCGCGGAAGGTGAGGGTGGCGCCCGCGGCCGCCTGACCGGGCCGGGGGCGGGTCAGGCGAGGAACCGCCCCTTGTGGAACAGCAGGGGCGGTACGCCGTCGCCGCCCCCGCCCGTGCCGAGCGCGTCCACCCGGCCCACCACGATCAGATGGTCCCCGCCGGTGTGCACCGCGTGGACCGTGCAGTCGATCCACGCCGCCGCGCCCGCGAGGCGCGGGGAGCCGGAGACGGGGGCGGCGTCATGGGCGACACCGGCGAACTTGTCGGCGCCGCTCACCGCGAAGCCCCGGCACAGGTCCCCCTGGTGCGCCCCGAGGACGTTCACGCAGAAGACCCCAGCACGCGCGATACGCGGCCAGGTCGCCGACGTACGGCCGACCATGAAGCAGATCAGCGGCGGGTCGAGGGAGAGGGAGGCGAAGGACTGGCAGGCGAAGCCCGCCGGGTCCCCGTCGCCGGCGGCCGGTGCCGTCACCACCGTGACGCCCGTCGCGAAGTGGCCGAGGACCCGCCGGAACTCCGCCGGGTCGACGGGCGCCCGTTCGTCGTCGCCGACCGCGCGCAGATCCGGGCGCGGCAACGCCTCGACGGGCCCCGCGACGGTGGGGGCCCCGGCCGACCTGAGGTAGCGGACGGCGGCGGCGGCCATCCCTGCGTGTCCCATCACACCAGCCATTGAAGCTGACGGTGCGTCAGATGGGAAGGGGTGCGGAGCCGGGGCGCGCAGGGGCCGGTCCGGCCGGTGCGGGCGGGTGAGGCCCGCCCGTCGCCGGGACGTCGGCCGCCCCGTATCTTTCGCCCCATGGGGTGGGCAGAGTCCGGGGCGCCCGTGCGTCCCCGGCCGCGATGGGACGGCGCCGAGGTGAACCTCGCCGCGGCGGTCTGTGCGGCGCAGGCCGCGGCCGTCACCGCCGTGTTCTGGGTCGGCACGTTCGACGACGACGACCACGGCGCCGGGTCGGGCGGTGGCCTCGCCGCCGTCGGCCTGCTGTGCGTGCTGGTGTTCGGCCCCGCGCTCCTCGCCGCCCTGGGCGCCCTGCACGCCGCGGCCGTCACGATGCCGGCAGCCTCCGCCGCCCGGCTCGCGGCCCGCCGCACGCCCGTCCCCGAGGCCGCCTGGCACCTGGTGCTGGCCCTGTCGCTCGGCACGCTCTGGGCCGTGCCCGCCGTCGCGCTCGGCGGGCTCTCCCCCACCCGCGCCCCGGTGCTGCTGATCGCCGGGTCCGGTGTCCTGCCCTCTCTGGCCGTCGCCCACGTGCGGCGACGCGAGCGGAGCACCGGACGCCCGCCCAGCGGCCGACGCGTCTGGCTCCGCGCCGCGTTCGCCGCCCTCGGGGCGTGCGTCCTGATCGCCGGTGCGGGCGCGGTGGGCCTGGCCACCGGACTCATCCGGGAGTACGAGCCCCCGAAGCTCGGCGCCGACCGGCTGACCGGGGTCTGGCGCGGCGACCACGGGGCCGTGCTGCGGCTGCGCCCCGGCGGCCGGGCCCTGCTCACCGGAGTGCCCGCCCAGCCCGAGTTCGAGGACGTCACGACCAGGGAGTTCACGCGCTGCGACGGCGCCGGCAGCTGGTTCCTCGACACCGGGGGCCGCTACGACCCGTACGCCGACGGAGGCACCTCCGGGCAGCGGGCCGGGGTCGTCGTCCGCGTCGCCGACTGCGGCCACGACACGTACTGGACGATCGGCGGCACCGCCGACCGCCCCGAACTCTTCGTCCTCTTCGGCGACCCCGACTCGGGGGACCTGCGCATCCTGCGACGCAACTGACGGGCGCCGGGCCGCAGTTCGGGTTCGGGAGCGCGGGGGCGGTGCGGTCAGCGGCCCTCGTAGCGCGGGGTGCGCCGTTCCACGAAGCTCGCGACGCCCTCGATGGCGTCCGCCGTCGTCATGTTGATCTCCTGGGCCGCCGCCTCCGCGGCGAAGGCGGCGCCGCGGTCGGTGTCGAGGGAGGCGTTGACCAGTTGCTTCGTCAGCGCCAGGGCGCGGGTCGGCCCGGCGGCGAGCCGCTCGGCCCACGCGCGCGCGGTCTTCTCCAACTCTTGTGCCGGTACGACCCTGTTGACCAGCCCGATCCGCTCCGCGTCCGTGGCGCTGAGCGCGTCGCCGAAGAACATCAGCTCCTTGGCCCGCTGCGGACCGATCAGCCGGGACAGCAGGTAGGCCCCACCGCCGTCCGGTACCAGGCCGCGGCGCACGAACACCTCGATGAACCGCGCCGGTTCGGCCGCCAGAACGAGGTCGCACGCGAAGGCGAGGTGCGCGCCGATCCCGGCGGCCGTGCCGTTGACCGCGGCGATCACCGGCTTCTCGCAGTCGAGGACGGCGCCGATCAGACGCTGCGCCCCCAGCCGGATGGTGCGGGCGACGTCGCCGGGGACGCGGGCCCCCGAAGGCGGTCCGCCGCGCAGGTCGGCGCCCGCGCAGAACCCGCGACCGGTCGCCGTGATCACCACCGCCCGCACCCCCGGGTCCGCGGACGCCTCCGCGAGCAGTGCGATCACCCGCTCCCGCTGGTCCCAGGTGAGCGCGTTCATCGCCTCGGGCCGGTCCAGGGTGATCCACGAGACCGCGTTGTCAGTGGTGTGCCGTATCAATGAGTCGAGAGGCTTTTCGGCCGGTTCGGGGGAATCGGCCGATTCGGGCGCGCCCGCGGACTCCGTGGAGGCACGGGACGCGGCGTCGGACGCACGGGGGGAGACGGGCATGAGGGAACCGGGGTCAAAGGGGTCGGGCGTACGGGAGTCGGTCATGGGGCTGCTCCGTTTCGTACGGGGGCGGGGAGCGGCCGCGCCGGGCCGCGCGGGGGGCGGAGCCGGGCCGCGAGGGGGGCGGAGCCGGGCCGCGAGGGTGTTCGCGCGGTCGGCCGGGACCGGGCGGGCGCCCGCGAGGGGAACCCGGTCGGCCCGCGGGCTCGTGCGGGGTGGCGGGGCCGCCGGGCACCCACAGCGCCGGAGTCGGACCGCCGGATCGCTCCCGTCGGGAGGCCGATCCGCCGGGACCGCTCCGCCGTGCGATCCGGCGGAGTGCCCGCCGGGCCGGACGGCCGAGGACTCCGCGCCGAGAGGCAGGGGTGCCGGGGTGCGGCCCCCGCCGTGAGGGGGGTCCGCAGGGGTGCTCCCGCCCGGTGGCCGAGCCGCCGCCCAGGTCCCGCCGTCGGCTCCGGTGCCGTGCGGAGGGCGGGGAGCGTCCCCGGCTTCCGCACGCTCCCCGGCTCCCGCGCCGCCGAGGGGTCCGGCGGCGTTCAGCGGCACACCACCAGGGCGTCCAGGGCCACCGCCCCCTGCCCGCGGGGCAGCACCATCAGCGGGTTGATGTCCAGTTCGGAGATCTCGTCGCCGAGTTCGAGCGCCATCCGCTGCACCCGGACGACGACCTCGACCAGCGCGTCCGCGTCCGCCGGCGGCGCTCCGCGCACCCCGTCGAGCAGGGCCCGGCCGCGCAGCTCCGACAGCATGGCCCGCGCCTGGTCGTCACCGAAGGGCGGCACGCGTACGGCGGCGTCGCGCAGCACCTCGACGAGCACCCCGCCGAGCCCGACGGTCACGGTCGGCCCGAAGAGCTGGTCGTGCGTCACACCGACGACCATCTCGACTCCCCGCTCCACCATCTGGCACACGAGGACGCCGTCCAGCGGCAGCCCCTCGTAGCGGGCGATGTCGGTCAGCTCGCGATAGGTGTCACGGACCTGGCTGGCGGAGGTCAGCCCGATCTTCACGAGGCCGAGCTCCGTCTTGTGGGCGAGCTGCGCGCCGGACGCCTTCATGACCACCGGGTAGCCGACCTGGCTCGCCGCGCGCACGGCCGCCGCCGCGCTGGTCACCAACTGCTCGCGCGGCACCCGGATCCCGTACGCGCGCAGCAGCTGCTTCGCCGCGTGTTCGCTCAGCTGGTGACCCGGGCGCATCAGGGCCTGCGCCTTGCGGAAGGAGGGCGAGGGGGTGCGCGGGGCCTCGTCGAAGGGCGAGCGGTACGCGGCGGTGAACCGCGCGTGGTCCAGGTGGGCGCGGACGGCGGTGATGCAGTTGGCGAAGGTGCGGAACGTCGCGACCCGGGACGAGCCGAGCAGCGTCGTGCGGTAGGCGTCCTCGGTGCCCACCGGCGACCCCCACACCACGCACACCAGCTTGTCGGTCTGCTCCGCCGCGTCCACCAGGTCCTGCGCCAGCTTGTCGCTCATCGGCGGGAAGGGCCCGGTGATGGGGCAGATCAGCACGCCGACGGCCGGGTCGGCGAGGATCGCGTCGATGATCTTCCGGCCGCGCCAGTCGCCGACGGGGTGGCCGCCGTTGTCGACCGGGTTGGCGACGTTCAGGTAGTCCGGTATCCACGTGTGCAGTTCGGCCTGTTTGGCGTCGGACAGCACGGGCAGGTCGAGGCCCGCCACGCTGGCCAGGTCCGCGAAGTGCGCGCCGGTGCCGCCGGAGATCGAATAGACCACGACCCCGTCGGCCCGCGGAGCCCGCGCGCGGGCCAACAGGGCTGCGGTGTCCTGGAGTTCGTCGAGTCCGTCGACGCGGATCACGCCGTACTGCCGCATCGCCGCGTCCACCACCGCGTCGGCGCCGGTCAGTTTGCCGGTGTGCGAGGCGGCGGTGCGGGAGCCGGTCTCGGTGCGGCCGACCTTGACGGCGACGACGGGCACCTTGCGCCGGGCCGCACGGTCGGCGGCGAGGAGGAAGGAACGGCCGTCCTTGAGGCCCTCGACGTAACAGGCGATGGCGCCGACCTCGGGCCGCTCGGCGAAGTAGGAGATGAAGTCGGCGGTCTCCAGGTCGGCCTCGTTGCCGGTGGGCGCCCAGTGGGAGAGGCGGACGCCGAGCTGCTGCATCGCGAACACCGGGCGGCCCTGGTGGCCGGACTGGGTGATCAGTGCGACCGCGGGGCCCTCCAGGTCGTCGCGGAAGTGCTCGAAGGCGTTGAGGTTGGTGTTCGGCCCGAGCAGCCGTATCCCGGAGCGGCGCACGGCGGCGGCGAGCCGGGTCTGCGCCGCGGCGCCCTCGTCCCCGGTCTCGGCGAACCCGGAGGCGAAGGCGACCGCGAACCGCACCTTCGCCTCGGCGAGTTCCTCGATCACCGGGAGAGGGTCGGCCACCAGCAGTACGGCCAGGTCGACCTGCTCGGGAAGGTCCGCGACGGAGGGGAGGCAGGGCATGCCGAAGACGGACCCGCGGGTGGGATGCACGGGGTGCAGCCGGGCGCCGACCCGCTCGGCCCAGCCGATCAGCTGCCGGGTGATCCCGGTGTTCGGCCGCCCCTCCGCGTCGGAGGCGCCGATCACGGCCACCGACCCGGGCCGGAAGAACCGATCCAGGTCGGGTGCGTCGGCGTACAGCGGGCGCCCGCTGACGTCCAGGTCGTCGACCTCGGCCGGCCGTCCGTGCACGACCGGTGAAGGTTGCTCGCCGCAGGCGATGACCCGGGCCCGGCGGGAGTCGGTGGTGAGGGTGCCGTGGGTTGATCCAAGCATCGGTCCGCCCGCTCCTGTGTGACAGCCAACTGATAACTGACGCACTGTCAGATTACGTAACTGACGCCGTGTCAGGAATAGTTGTGCAGGCAAAGGCTCGGAGCGGGGTCCGAGGTGTAGGTTCTCGGCGCCTTCGTCCACCTCTCAGGGCGGGCGGCCCAGGATCCACCGGCAGTGTCAGGTGTACCCGCGTGAGTGATGCCGAGATCCGGCGCCGTGGGCTGAGATGGAAGCCTGCTCTACGCGACGGAGTCCGACCGCCGCCCGAGCCTGAGCGTGCGCGCCCTGACCTACCGTCTGGAACGCGTCCACAAGCTGACCGGCGCCAACCCGACCGACCTCGCCCACCGCCACGTGCTACAGGCAGCGGTGACAGGCGCGCGGCTGCTGGACAGAGTCGCCTCGAACGTGGCTGTCGGTACGGCCCGTTGTCCATCCAGCCTGCTCTTGCCGGACCGACGAACCACCGAACGGAAATGCACGAGTCAGAGATCTGCACGCCCGAACGGACCGCTCCCGATGGCCACCCCTGTTTCTGCCGGACCGTGCGGTCACATGGTGAGCACCATGCGAACGCGGGCGTCTCCGCTGAACATCCGCTCGTACGCTTCGGTCGCCTCGCTCGGCGGCCGGGTCTCGATCATCGCCCGGACTCCCTGGTCGGTGGCGAATCGCAGGTTGTTCTCGTTCTGGATGGCGGTTTCGGTGAGGGACCCCATGATCCGGACGTCGCCGAAGACGAGCTGTATCGGAGTGACCTTGACCGGTTGGTCGGACGCTCCCACGACCACGAGACGTCCACCGCTGGCAAGACCGTTGAGGGACTCGCATCGAGAGGTCTCTACGCGCTTTTGAGGGGTTCCTTGAAGGACTTCTTGAACACCGGTCCTGCGAAGGGCAAGATCGCGCCGAGCATCTTGCCCTTGAACGTCGTCGGGTGCTCCCGTTCGAGCTGAATGTCGACGCGAGTGCCCTGGTCCTCCGGAGCCATCCGGAAAACCCAGCCGCCACCTGGGCCGAAGACCTTCGAATCATGGGTCGTGACCTTGACCGTGTCCCCCGCAGGATCCCATTCGTAGCGGGCGCGCTCCCAACTGCTCTCCGTGCCCTCGGTCACTTCGGCCCAGGTGTCGCCTCGTTCGTGAACCGTGAAGTGCTCCGAGTCGATCGTCGGCCACGCCTTCGCCCGCGCCGGGCTGAAGTCGGTCAGTACACCCATGACTTCTGACGGGCTCATCGAGGAGTCCATGTGGAATCGCAGGACTGACATCACCTGCTCCTTACTCATCGTCCTTCACCCTTCAGGATGCGCCTCCCGCGAGCGTTGTGCAGACCGACGGTCGCCTGCCACCACGGCTCAGCTCTCGCAAGGCAGGACGGGAACTCATCGTGGTCAGTCATGCGCATTCGGTGCGCGTGGGGTCGGCGGCCGGTCGTCCGGAGCGGTTCAGCCCAGGTAGAAATCCCTGCGTGCGGCCACGAACGCCTCGATCGACTGAGGAGGGACGCCCGTTACGCGCTCCACGCCGTCGGTCGCGCGGTCGTAGCGGTTGCCGCGATGCAGTTTGGCCATGGTGATGATGTGCTGAACGACGTGCGGGGACAGGCCCAATTTGGGGAGCTGCTCTTCCCACCTCCGCGGGGGCAGGTCGACGTAGGAGACCTCTCGGCCCAGGGCCCGGGAGAAATCCGTGGCCAGTTCTGTCATGTCGACCGAGCGTGGCCCAGTCAGCTCGTAGACCTGCCCGATGTGCGGAGCCGGGTCGCGGAGGACTGTGGCGAGGACCCGGGCGACATCGTCCACGGCGACGGGTGAGGTGCGTCCGGTGCCGAACGGCAGGGCGATCGTGCCGTTTTCCTTGATCGACTGCGCTGCCAGATCCGTGAACAGCGGGGTGTTCAGGAACACCGTCGGCCGGATGTGCACCACGGGCAGGCCGGACCAGTCCAGCACCTGCTCTGCCAGCCAGTGCAGCCGCTGTTGGTGGGACTCCTCGGTGCTGGTGGCGGTCATCTGCGACACGGTCATCTGTGACAGGTCCACCAGGGCTTCCAGCTGTCCGTACTCCCTTGCCACGGAGGCCACCGTGGTGGCCGCCAACAGGTGATGGGGTGAAACGGCCATCCCGAAGTACATGCGTGTCGCGCCCTGCAGCGCGGCCGCCACCGTCTCAGGCCGGGTCAGGTCACCGATGACGACCTCTGCGCCCTGTGCCCGCAGTTCAGCGGCCCTCTCGTCATCGTGGCGAACCATGAAGCGCACCGGCACGTCCTGAGCACGCAGGTGCTCGAAGATCGTGCGGCCCACGCCGCCGGCACCGGGGATGAGAACAAGATTGTGAGCAGTCATCAGGGTGATCTCCTTCGAGGGGATGGAAAATATCTGTCTTGAGCTGTGATCAGAGCGTCAGTGAGGCGTTGGCTCCCGCAGCGTCACCGTGGCTCTGGCGGGATGGTTCGTGATCACCGTCGGGCTCAGACGGTCCGGCGCCGGGATTCGTAGCGCCGGCGGCCGCGGCAGGAGCCTTGCCCGGCAGGAACACCAGCACGACGACCGCGCCGGCCAGGGCGACGGCTGCGGATCCTATGGCGGTGATGTGCATGGCGTGGATGAAGGCGTCGTACGCGGGCTGCACCAGGACCCTGCCGGCCGGCCCCAGCTTCTCGGCGACGGTAAGGGTCGCCTGGAGGGATTCACCTGCGGCGTGCCGGTCGGAGGTGGGCAGTACGTCCAGGTGGCCGTCGATGCCGCTGCGGTAGGTGGTGGACAGCAGCGACCCCAGCACGGCGACGCCCATGGCCCCGCCGACCTGCCGGAAGGTGTTGTTGACCGCGGATCCGGAGCCGGCCTTCTCGCGCGGCAGCGACGACATGATCATGACGGTGGCGGGTGGCATCACATGGGCCATCCCCGTGCCCATCAGGAAGAACAGCACCTCCAGTACCCAGATGGGGGTGTCCTGGCCGAGCAGCAGGAAGCCGGCGAAGGCCGCGGCGGTCAGGACGAGGCCGGCGGCGCACACGGCTCGGGCGCCGAAGCGGTTGACGACCAGCCGGGCCCGCGGGGCGAAGAACATCTGGGAGGCGGCCAGCGGCAGCACGAGCAGTCCGGACTCCAGGACGCTGTAGCCGCGCACGCTCTGGTTGTAGAAGACGCTGAAGAACGTGACGCCCATGAGCGCGAAGAAGACGAGGCCGATGGCGGCGACGGAGGCGGAGAACCGCCGGTTGCGGAAGTAGGCGACATCGAGGGCCGGGTGGTCGCTGCGGGCCTCGTACACCACAAAACCGGCAAGGACCGCCAGGCCGCACAGGATCGTCGCCCACGCCTCGGGCCGGGTGAAGTCGCCCAGCTGGCCGCCCTTGATGATGCCGTAGACCAGCCCCGCCAGACCGACGATCGACAGCAGCACGCCGACCGGGTCGAGCCTGCCGGGCCTGGGGTCCTTGGAGTCGGGGACGATCACCAGCATCGCGACCATCGCTGCGCCCACGATCGGCACATTGACCAGGAAGACCGAGCCCCACCAGAAGTGCTCCAGCAGAACGCCGCCGGCGATGGGGCCGGCGGCTATGGCAAAGCCGACCGCGCCGGTCCAGATGCCGATGGCCTTGGGCTGCTCCTCGGGCTCGAAGACGTTCATGATGATCGCGAGGGTGGCGGGCAGGATGAAGGCGCCGCCGAAGCCCATCACGGCGCGGAAGGTGATGAGCTGCCCGGAGGAGTCCGACAGCGCGGACAGCACGGATGCCACACCGAACACGGCCATGCCGAAGAGCAGCACCTTCTTGCGGCCGAGCCGGTCACCCAGCAGACCCGCGGTGAACAGCAGTCCGGCGAAGACCAGCGTGTAGGAGTTGACTGCCCACTCCAACTGGCTCTGGGTGGAGCCGAGTCCGGTGGGAGCAGGCTGGGCGATGGTCTTCATCGCCACGGTGAGGATCGAGTTGTCCAGCATCACCACCAGGAGGCTGAACGCGAGCACGGCCAGGATGGCCCAGCGCCGGCGGTGGACCCCCTCGGAAACCCTTCGCCGCTGCGCCGGCGGCACGGGTGGCGTGTACGGCGCAGGTGCCGAGGACCCGGCGGGAATCGGTGGTGATGCCACAGGACGTCTCCAGTGCTGTCGGTGGTTCTGGGATTACCCAGAGGGGACCGTCGTCTCGGACGGCGGCAGGCAGCGCATGACCCTCCTGACCCCTGCGGATGGCCTCACCGGAGCAGAATAGATGTCGCCATAAGACTAAACACGCGATAGAATAAATGACAAGTGACAGCTATTGGAGGAGGGTGATCCCGTGGGCCGCGCGTCCAAGGCACAAGCGCAGGAGAACCGGCAGTACGTCGTGGCCACTGCCTCCCGGATGTTCCGCGAGAAGGGCACCACGGTCAGCATCGCCGACCTGATGAAAGCGTCCGGGCTCACCCACGGCGCGTTCTACAAGCAGTTCGCCTCCAAGGACGATCTGGTCGACAAGGCCATCGCCCACGCCTTCGAGGATCCGGCGGCACACTCGCCGGCCGGGCCGGAGGCGCTCACCGAGGACCATGAAGCCGCCCGCAGCACGCTGATCGAGCACTACCTCTCGGTCTGGCACCGTGATCACGCCGGGGACGGCTGCCCCGTCTCGGGATTCGCCGCCGATCTCGGGCGCGAGCCCGACCAGGCCGCTCGCTCCCAGCAGGTCTACATCAACGGGGTACGCAACCGAGCCGCCCGGCTGGCCACCGACGAGGACGACGGCATGGCCCAGCTGTGCACCATGGTCGGCGCCCTCGCCCTCGCCCGCGCCACCCGGGGTGACCCGATCTCCGAAGAACTGCTGCAGGCCGCGCGCACGGTGCTCACCAGGAGCGGATCCGGGCAGTGCGAACCACAGCAGCTCACGGACTGACCAATGCCGGTTGACGGTGGAGGCCTGGGCTCGCAGAGCGGCTTCATTCCGACCCTGGTAGGAGACGTAGGCTCGCTGTCCCTCCGAGCATTGAGGTCGGGGGCCGCGGCGGTTCACAGTTGGGGAGGTGCGTCACCACCGAGATGCGTGATCAGCCGGTGCCTCGGTGTTCTGGGTGAGGATGGCTTGGTCCCGCTCACTCGTCGGATCGACACCGCATCAACGCGCCTGCTCACCGCCGAGCACGCGGAACTCCTGGCGCTGGACCCCGCGAAGCCGGTAGTCGTGATGACCGCGTAGTTCGTTGACGGCGAGAGCAGCGTTCCCCATCGGCCGGGCTTGGCACCCGAACCTCCTGGCCTCGGATTCCCAGGTGAACGAGTGCCCGTGTCCTCCCGCATGCGCCGCGTCAAGCTCCAGGCGCATGCTGGAAGGGCGGCGACGAACTCGGCTGTGGCGCAGAAATTCTGTGGCACCGCTCGGGATACAGCCGCGGCACATCAGATGGTTCTTGGTGGCCTGGGGCGCCGGCGCCGAGCGCGCCCGTGTGACCTCGTACGCGCGTATTCCCCGAAACCCGAGGCTCGCCTTGATCGTGACCCCAAGGAGCGCGCGATGTCGGATCAGTTGAACGCTGCACTTTCTGGAGAGGCCCCGACAGCGCTTGCCGAGGACGTCTCTCTCGCGACTCCGCTGGTCGCGCGTCGCATCGCCGGTCGCGACGCTGTTTCGGCAGCGCTCGGTACGTACCAGCAGGCGCTCGCCGCGCCTGAAGCTACAGCCCGGCTCAAGGGAGACGAGGTGGAGGGGGTCGTGTTCAGCGCGAGCCCCGGCGGACGACCGACAGAGATCGTGGCCCTCGCCCGATACAACGCTGCGGGCCTGATTGCCACCATCGACGTCTACGGTCGGCCGTGGCCATTCATGGCCGCTCTGCGCGAAGTGATCGCGAAGACAGATCACGCTCTCGCAGACCCGAGTCTCGGATCCGGACCGTATACCCCGGATGGGCCGACGCCGGTTTGGGTCGACCATCCGGCCGTCCCGCCCCTGGCGCAGGATGTCACCCTGTACTCCCCCATCCTGAGCGAAGAGCCGACGGGGAAGGCTGTCGTCGGGCCTGTCCTCGAAGCAGCGGCGCAAAGTTTCAGCGACCTCAAGGTTCGTGCCGTCCTCGACATCGAGGGCCGATCGGGATTCGCGGTGGTGATCGATGAATACGTGGACGGTCACGTACAGCAACTCGTGGAGATGTTCACCCTCAACGATGCAGGCGAGGTTGAGGAGATCCGCATCTTCACCCGCCCATGGCTCGTGACCGCCCACTTCCGAACGAGGATGTACGCCCTGCTGAAAGAAACTCTCGGCGCCGAATTCTGGGAGGGGCCCGACCCGGAGGGCCCCTTGCCCACACCCTGACCTGAGGGCTACGCCTGGACAACAGAGACCGGCTCCTGGCGGCATCCCGCGACACCGTGCGGACGTGGACTGACAGGCCTACGGGGATGCTCTCAGTTGGTGCAGGTGTCGATCATCGAGGACAGAGCGGTGGGCTTCCAGGCGGACTTGGCGGAGTTGGATGACTTGATCGTCGTAGGCGGAGTACCAGGAGCCGCTGGTCGCCGGCAACCAGCTGCGTGGTTTTCAGGGGTCCTTCGAAGAACTGCGGAACACCGGGCCGAGGACGAGGACCTCGCAGTACCCCTACGACAACCACGCGCAAGGGACTTCTCTCCGTCTCCCAGCAGGCGCCCGCGGTGCACAGGGGGGCACCCTGGGACAGGGGCTCGGTCCTCGCGTCCACCTCACGTCCAGGAGCCATCATGAGCGTCGACCATCCGTCGATCCGGACCCGGCTGGAGGACGGCGTCCTGTTCGCCACCCTCGACGCCGGCACCCTGAACCTCCTCGGTGTCGACCTGGTCCGTGACCTGGTCTCCCTCGTCGACATGTTGTACGCCGACCCGGGTGACGTGCGCGTCGTCGTCATCGACAGCGCTTCGCCGGACTATTTCTCCGCGCACGTGGACCTCACGGCGGTCCCGCAGTACACCGCGGAGGCCGCGAACGCGGGTGGCCCGGGCGATGCCTCGCTCGGCATGTTCCTGTACAAACTGGCGAGAGTTCCGGTGATCACCATCGCCAAGGTCCGCGGGCGCGCCCGCGGCGGCGGCAACGAACTCGCGCTCGCGTGCGACATGATCTTCGCCTCGCGCGAGAAAGCGGTCTTCGGGCAGTTCGAGTCCGGCACCGGCGCCCTGCCCGGCGCGGGTGGCGTTCAGCACCTGGCCCGGCGGCTCGGTCGGACCCGCGCCATCGAGGCCATCGTCAGCGCCGACGACTTCGACGCCGACACCGCCGAACGCTACGGCTGGATCAACCGCGCCCTGCCCGACACCGAACTGGACGGCTTCGTCGAGCGCCTGGCGAAACGCATCGCCGGCTTCCCGCCCGAAGGGGTGCGGGTGGCCAAGCGTGCCGTCAACGACCTGACCCTGGCGTCCCCCGCGCACATCCGATCCGACGCCGCCACCTTCCAGAGCCTGATCGCCCGGCCCGAAAGCCGTGAGCGCCTGGACCACCTCGCCGGGCGGGGCCTGCAGACTCCTGGCGACCTCGAACGCGACCTCGGCAAGGCCGTGGGGGACTTCCCATGACAGCTGACCCGCAAGCCTGCTAAAAGCCGAACATCAGCCACGCCTGGTGGCTGACCCAGTCGGGATACAGCTCGGTCATGGCGTCGTAGAGCTCCTGGTCGCTCCTGGTCTCCTGCTGGAGGCGGCCGAAGTCGGTGAGGTACTGCCTGGTCGCCGTGATGATGTCGGGAGTGTCGGGAGCGCCCGGCTTCTTGTGGCCCGCGACCGCGATCTTCGGGTTGAGGGCGGCGAGCCGGTCCAGCGCGGCGATCCAGTTCTCGCGGCTCTCGGGTGTGGTGGCGGCGACGAACATGTGGCACCGGTTGTAGAGGACGTCTCCGCCGATGACGAGGTCCAGGACCGGCACGTGCAGGGAGGTGGAGTCGACGGCGTCTGTCTGGCCCTGCTCGATGATCCGCAGCTCGTGGCCCTCCAGGGAGAAGGTCTCCTCGTTCCAGGGTTCGGGCACGGCGGTGGCGGCCGGAAGCTGTCCGGGCCACAGTTTGCGGTACACCGGCAGCCGCCCGACCTGCTTGAGCGCGTACTCGACCGTCTTCGCAGTGGCGATGGCGCGGGCGCCGGGGAAGTGATGCAACAGCACGCCGAGGCCGGCGAAATGGTCCAGGTGACCGTGGGTGATGTAGATCGTGGTCAAGTTGCGGTGATGCAGGCCTACCCAGGCCGCCAGGGCCTCAGCCTCGGCGGCCGTGGTGAGGGCGTCGACCAGGACAGCGTCGTGCTCGCCGAAGACGAGGGTCGAGGTCATCGGATCCCAGGCCGGTGGCGGCCCGAAGGGCCGGGACCGCTCGGCCACCAGTTCCTTCTCCGGTGCCGTGAACACGTTCACACTCAATGGGGGCGCCATGCCACTCGGTTCCTCTCCGTGACGAGGGGGCCTGCGCCGGCCTCGCGGTCGTTTCACCCCTGTGCCGCGCACCACCGCCTTCCACCTTCCATGGCATGGCAGATCTCGACAACCGCAGCACCGAGGGATAAGCCACCGATCGCCCATTGGCCCGCGACCCGGGCGCAGAGCGCATGAGAGTCTCTATTTCCAGTGCCGTGCAGTGAGGAGACGAGACGCCATGCAGGTAGCCGTGGTCACGTTTGACGGATTCAACGAGCTGGACAGCTTCATCGCCTCCGCGTTGATCAACCGGTGCCGGAAGGACGGCCTGGAGGCCTTCATCACGACGCCGACGCCGGTGGTCACGTCGATGAACGGTGTCGAGGTGACCGGGCAGCGCCCGATGGAGTTCGTGACCGAGGCGGACGTCGTGCTGATCGGCAGCGGGGTGAAGGCGCGCGAGGTGGTCGCCGACGACCGGCTGATCTCCCGGTTGTCGCTCGACCCGGCACGACAGCTGATCGGCGCCCAGTGCTCCGGCGCGCTGGTCCTCGCCCGGCTCGGACTGCTGAACGGCATGCCGGTGAGCACGGACGTGAAGAGCCGGCCCTTTGTGGAAGCCTGCGACGTCACGGTGCTGGACACGCCGTTCCACGCCGAGGGCAACATCGCCACCGCGGGCGGCTGCCTGGCCTCCCAGTACCTCGCCACGTGGGTGATGACCCGCACGCTCGGCGAGGACGCCGTGCGCGATGTCCTCGGCTACGTGGCCCCGGTCGGCGAAAGCCAGGAGACCGTCGAGCGCGCCCTGCGCGCCGTCCACGCCGGAGAGGTTGCACTGCGCTGACGCCCCGCACATCGCTGCAATGGTCGACCTCGGTAGACGCCGCGCGCCGCGCCGCGAAGGCCCTGGGCTGTGCCTGCGGCCGCGTCGCGGAGGATGCCCTGACGTAGGGGCTACCGCCGCACCGCTCGGAGGCCGGTCCACACCGAAGACTCGCCAGGACTCGCGCCGACGTCATACCTGGATACGGACGTCGCCATCGACGACCTTCAGCGTGTACACCGTGAGCTGCCGGGAAGCCGGCCCCTCTTCACCACGCCCGTGGTGACGTCGAACTCCGAGCCGTGGCACTGGCACATGATCACCCTCTCGGTGATCAAGCCTCCTGAGAGCGGGCACGGGTCGTCGGCGCACGTGCAGAGATCGTCGAACGAGTAGAAGACCTCCACCGCGCCAGACCCACTTCCCGGGCTCGCGGGGACGTACCCGGGACACTGCCGATCACCGCGCGCCGGTCGACCGTTTCCGACTGACCACGACGAGTCCTGCTCCCGCGATGAGCATGCCGCCGGCGGCGGCAGCGCCGGCGATCCCGAGGGTGGTGAGTCCTGTTTCGGCGAGGGCCGGTGTGGAGGACTGCCCTCGGGCGGCATCGCGGATGAGATCGGTGATGGCGTCGGGGTGGGAAATCATCACGCTGTGCGAGGAATCGATCTCGACGGTGTGGGAGCCGGCGCGCTTGGCTTCGAAGCGCTCCAGGTCGGGGGCTATGGCCTTGTCGTTGGTGGCGACGGCGGCCCAGGACGGGATGGTCCGCCACGCGGCGGAGGTCGCCTTGTCGGTGAAGGCCGTGGCTGAGATGGGGCGCTGGGCCGCGGCCGCCACCGATGTGGCCATCTCCGGGAGGTCCGCAGCGGCGACGGCTCGGAACTTGTCCGGGGAGACATAGAGATCTGTTCCGGTGGAGCCGTCCGCGTTCTTGAAGGGCACCTGAACCAGGGCGGGGTTGAGCTCGCTGCCGGGGAATTTGGCGGCGAGTTGGCCAAGGGCCTCGCCCTTGTCCGGCATGAAGGCGGAAACGTACACGAGCGCCTTGACGTTGGGGTTGCCGGTAGCCGCCTCGCTGATCACTGCGCCGCCGTACGACTGGCCGACCAGAACGATGGGGCCTTTGACACTCCGCAGGACGCTGGCGATGTAGGCGGAGTCGGTGGGCAGGCCACGGAGCGGATTGGCGGGAGCGATGACACGGTAGCCATCCGCCTGTAGGCGTGCCACAACTGCGTTCCAACTGGACGCGTCGACGAATGCTCCGTGCACCAGCACGACGGTCGGTTTGCCCCCGGCAGCATCGGTTCCGTTGTCGTGGGCCGTGGACCCCCCGTCGGCGAAGGCCGGCGCCGACACCGACAGAGCCGTCGCGGTCACCAACGTGGCGATGGCTGCACGTATTCGACGCGAGTGAGGCCGCACCACACGGGACGACGTCATAGCTGATCTCCTTCGGAGGACGGGCGGGATGCTCGTCAGCGTGTCCGGCGTGCATCGAACCCGCATTCCCGGCGAAGCACATGAGCGAATGTCCTCGACCGTTCGGGTCGTCTCGACGGATTTTCGGTTCGGTGATCGGTGGCCCGCCTCGACGGACTGGTCGATGGGCCCCGGCCGGACAGGCCGCCCGCCATCAGCGTGGGACGGTCGCCGCGGCGGAGCTTCAGTTGTTCGCGGCTGTGCCCCCGGCCCCGAAGGAGGGCTCGGCATCCTGTCGAGGGCGCTCAGCGGCTCGGACGCCTTGGCGACGACCTGCGGCAGCACCGCGACCAGCACCTGCGCACGGCCGCGTCACCGCGCTGGGCGAAGGCGTCGGCGGGCTTGCGGGCCTGGTGTCCGGTTCGCGGTCGGTGGTGCCGGTCTCTGCGCGGCCTCGGCCGCATGCGTGGTTCCCGTGCGGGTACTCGCCACCGCTGGAACGCTCCGTCCGGAGCCCGGAATGTGTGAGGAGTCGCTTTGTCCGCCTCTTTGGTCGAAACCGTCGATGTTCAGGCCCCTGTCTCCGTCGCGTGGGCACTCTGGAGCGACGTCACCCGGTGGCCGGCCTTCCTGAGTCACGTGGGCCGGGTCGACATGCTGGACGGACAGCGCTTCGCCTGGCAGCTCAAACTGCCCGGCGCCGACAAGAACTTCGTCGCGGAACTCACCGAGGTGATTCCGGAGGACCGCATCGCCTGGCGCACCGTGGAGGGCGTCGAACACGCCGGAGTGGTCACGTTCCACCGGCTGAGCGACACGTCCAGTCGCGTCGCCCTGCAGATCGAGTACGACCCCAAGGGCTTCGTCGAGCGGCTCGGCGCGCTCACGAACCTGGACTCGGCGCTCGCCAACTACGACCTGGGCGAGTTCCAGAAGCTGGCGGAGCTGACAGCGGCCTCCTGACCGGGCCCGCGCGCCGGTGGCGCCCCGCCTGCCGACGGCAGGCGGGGGCCGTGGGCCGTCACAGGGCGGCCAGGATCTCCTTCGCGACGCGTGCGCCGGAGCTGACGGCGCCGTCCATGGAGCCGTTCCGGTAGGCGGAGGTTGCGGTACCCGCCCAGTGGATGCCGGCGCAGGGCCTGCGCGGGGCCGGCCCGTACTCGGTGAGGACGCCCGGCGCGACCCATGGCGGCGCGCTGCGGCGTGCGGGGTGTGCAGGACGGTGCGGCGCGTACCGGGGTGCGGATGGAAGGGCGGGCGGCTCAGCCCTCGGTGGCCGCCGTGTCCCGGCGTCCGGAGGCGTGCCGGGCGGCCGACTTGGCGATCTTCTCGGCGTCCAGGGCGAGTTCGCGGAACATGCCGCTGATCGGGTTGGTGAATCCGGTGAAGTACAGGCCGGGCGCGTTCTTCGGGGTGCGCGCGCCGTGCACGGCCGGGCGCCCGCGGCCGTCGAGCACACCGAGGTGTCCGACGAGGCCCTCCAGGGCGCGGTCGTAGCCGGTCGCGGCGATCACGGTGTCCGGGCCGATCCGGTTGCCGTCCGCGAGGACCACCTTGCCGTCCTCGAACCCCTCCACCGCGGCCACGATCTCGACCTTCCCCTTGCGGACGGCGTCGATGAGGCCGACGTCCTGCACGGGGATGGATCCCTCGTTGACCCGGGAGTAGAGCCCGGTGTCGGGCCGGGGCAGGCCCTGCGCGGCCAGGTCGGGCACGCTCAGCTTCGCCATCGGGCCGGCGAGCGCGTCCACCAGGCGCACCGGGAGGCGCCGTACGGCGATCCCCGTGAACTGCGCCGCCCAGCCGGCGGTGGAACGCCGGACGATGTGCGGCGCGGTGCGCACCGAGAGCCGTACGCGCGAGGCCCCGCCCTCGATGAGGTCCACGGCGATCTCGGCGCCCGTGTTGCCGGCGCCGACGACGAGGACGTCGCGGCCGGCGTGCGGCGCGGGGTTGCGGTACTCGCCGGCGTGCAGCAGCTCGCCGGTGTACGTGTCGCGGCCGGGCCAGTCGGGGATGCGCGGCGTGTGGTTGTAGCCGGTCGCGACGACCACGGCGCTGCCGGTCAGCTCCCGGCCGCCGGTGGCGTGCAGCAGCCAGCCGTCGCCGCCCGGGGCGGGCTCGATGCGCGAGACCTCGACGCCGGTGACGATCTCCAGCTGGTGGTGCTCGGCGTACTTCTCCAGGTAGCGCACCACGTTGTCGCGTGACACCCAGCGTCCGAACCTGCGCGGCATCGGGAGTCCCGGAAGCGCCGAGAGCCGCCGGGTGGTGTGCAGGTGGAGCCGGTCGTAGTGCCGCCGCCAGGACGCGCCGACCTGGTCCGACTTCTCCAGCACGACGGCCCGTACGCCCCGGGCGCGCAGCGCGTGGGCCGCGGCGAGGCCGCCGGGGCCGCCCCCGATCACGTACACGGGGCGGTCCTCGTGGGACGGCACCGGGCGGGATGTCGTGGAAGCAGTCGAGTCGGCCATGTGCGCGAGCGTAATCACGACTTCGGTTGATAGGTCTCGGTCAAGACCGGAATCGGTTGCGAACTGATCACGGCTGGTGGAGGAGGGGGTGCGGCCGGTGGCGTAGGTCACCTCATCGCGGTGGGGGAGGGCGGGAGCGGTCGATCGTGGCAGGTGGGGGCGGGGGTCCACGGGCCGGCCGCGGGGCGCGAGAGGGCGCGTCCGAAGTCCCTTCGCCGGAGTACGGGTCCGTCCGTGTGCCGCTCCGCCCGGACGGCGGACCGTACGGCCGAACTCCCCCCGCCCGTACCGGCGTCCATGTCCGGCCTCTTGCGCGCACGCACCCGGAACATCGAAACTGACGTACCGTCAGATACGGCTGCAGGCGGCTACGGCTACGGCTTTCCGCGGGAGGTTGCTCCATGGACACGATCTGGCTCGGCGGGGCGGAGTGGCTGGCCGTGCTGCGGATCGGCCTCGGGCTGTGGTGGCTGGAGAGCTGGCGGCACAAGGACAGGAAGGGCTGGTTCGAGCGGGGGACCGGGATCGCGTGGGCGGCGGACGTCGCGCACAAACACCGGTGGAACGTGGTGCGTTCGGGCTTCGACACCGTCGTCGCCCCGCGCCCGCGGACGATGGCCTACGTCGTCGTGTACGCCGAACTGGCCCTGGGCCTCGGGCTGGTGGCCGGACTCCTGACCCCCGTCGCCCTGATCGCGGGCCTGTTCCTCAACCTCCTCTACTTCACGCTGATGATCCACGACTGGGCGGAGCAGGGGCAGAACGCGATGATGGCGCTGATCTCGGTCGTCGCGCTGTTCGGGATGGCCTGGCAGACCTGGTCGCTGGACGACGCGCTGGGGCTGTTCCGGTGAGCGGGCCGGGGACGGAGCAGGGCGGGACGCGGACCGGCGGGACCGCGGCGGCCGCCGCGGCGCCGACACCCGCGGCCACGCCTGGCGCCGGGCGCGCGGCGGGATCCCGGTACGCACCGGGCGCGGACGCCGGATCGGCCGCGCCCGCCGCCTCCGTTCCCCCCGCCCCCGCCTTCGACGTGCCGGAGGCGGACGCGTTCACCCGCCCGTACTGGGACGCGGCGGCCGAGGGACGGCTGCTGATCCGGCACTGCGCGGCCTGCGACCGCGCCCACCACTACCCCCGTGAGTTCTGCCCGCTCTGCTGGAGCGAGGACGTGGGCTGGCGACCCGCGAGCGGCCGCGCCGCGCTGTACACCTGGTCCACCGTCCACCGCAACGACCTGCCGCCCTTCGGGAGCCGTGTGCCGTACGTCGCCGCCGTCGTCGACCTGGAGGAGGGGCCCCGGATGATGACCGAGGTGGTCGGGTGCGAGCAGGCGGACCTGCGGATCGGCATGGACCTGGAGGTCGCCTTCCGGTCCGGGATCCCCGTCTTCCGGCCGGCCGGGGCGGGCGGGTCCGGACCGCTCCGGACGTGACCCCGGTGGCGGGAAGGGTTTCAATGGCTGGATGGCCGAGGTCCACGAACAGTTCGCCGTCCACCCGTTCCCCGAGCTGAGCGGGCTCGGTCTTCGGCTGCGCCCCTGGGACGCGGAGTCGGACGCCGACGTCTCGGCGTATCTGCGCGGACTGACCGACCCGGAGTTCCAGCGCTGGAACACCCCGCTCCGGTTCATCCGGGACATCGACGGCGCCCGGGAGGCGCTGCGGTCCCGGATCGCGAGCGCCACGAACGGCACCAACGTCTCGTTCCGCGTCACGGACGCGGAGAGCGGCGGGACGCTGGGCCACATCGGCGTCAACGAGATCGACCACGTCATGAGCTGCGCCCGCGTCGGCTACTGGGTCCTCCCGGAGGCGCGGGGCCGCCAGGTCGCCACCCGAGCCCTGACCCTCGCCGCCCGCTACGGCTTCACCGACCTCGCCCTGAACCGCCTCGAACTCGGCCACGCCGTGGGCCACGAGGTCTCCTGCCACGTCGCGGAACGCTGCGGCTTCCAGGCCGAGGGAACCCTCCGCGGCGCCATGTTCGAGGCGGGCCGACACGACGCGTTCCGGGACGTCCACCTGCACGGCCGCGTCGCGGCGGACCCGGAGCCCGCGGCCGGGGGGTGAGGATCCGACGCCGGCCTCACGGAGACCGCGCGTGCGGGCTCCCGTGGCGGACGACCGCCGAAAACCGGAGGCGTCCTGCCACGGGCTCGCGGGATCATCGCGCATGACGTCCGCCGCGAACGCCTGGCAGCTCACCCGTGACCTCGACGACTTCCTCGGCCGGGCCGGTGACTTCCTCCGGGCCGGACCTGTGCGGCACACGGTTCCGCTGACCGTGACGGACGCCCTGCGCAGGCGGGGGATGGGCGGGTACGGCGAGGAGCCACCGCTCTTCGGCGTGCTGGAGCGGGGCGGTGCCGTCCGCGGGACGTTCTTCCGCACCCCGCCGTACCGCCTGAACCTCACGGCCGTGGACGAGCGGGACGCGGACGCCCTCGCCGCACTGCTCGCGGACGTGGACACCGCGCTGCCCGGCGCCATGGCGGAGCCGGACACGGCGGGCGCCTTCGCCGAGGCCTGGCGGCGACGAACGGGGGCGACGGCCGTACAGGTTCGCAGCGAACGGTTGTACCGGCTCGTGGACCTGACAACGCCCGGCCCCGTGCCTGCCGGGCGGGCCAGGGTCGCGCGCGGGGCCGACCGGGATCTGCTGGCCCGCTGGTACCGGGACTTCGCCGACGCCATCGGCGGAACCGCACACCGCGACGGCGCGGCGTGGGCCGACGACCGGATCTCCCACGGCGGCGTCTCCTTCTGGCAGGCGCCCGACGGGACCCCGGTCGCCATGGCGGGCGCGACACCACCGGTCGCCGGCCAGGTACGCGTCGCCCCCGTCTACACCCCGGCCGCCCTGCGCGGGCGCGGTTACGCCGGTGCCGTCACCGCCGAGGTGAGCCGCGCCGCGCGGGCGGCCGGAGCCCAGGAGGTGCTCCTCTTCGCCGACCTCGCCAATCCGACGAGCAACGGCCTCTACCAGCGCATCGGCTACCGTCCCGTCGCGGACTTCGCCGCCTACGACTTCACGGGCGGCCGGGACGGGACAACGGCACGGACGGCTCACACGGCGGGCGGTGGGGCGGCGCACGGGACCCGTCCCCGCCGCGTCACGGCCACAGCAGGTCCGTCGTCCAGCCCGGGTCCGTGCGGTGGTACGTGAGGCGTACGTGGCGGCGGCGGGAGTCGCCCTGGAAGAACTCCGCCTCCGTGGGGTGGAGGCGGTAGAGGGTCCAGGTGGGGGCCGGGGTGTCCGGGGACCGCTCGGCCTGCTTCCAGGCCGCGTCCGAGGCCCGGTCCAGGTCCGCCAGGGAGGGCAGGACGTCGCTCTGCCGGCCCACCAGGGCCGCGGCCAGCGCCCCCGTGGAGCGGGCGTGCAGGTCCGCCTGGCTCTCCTCCACGGAGGCGAGGGTGACCGGGCCCCGGAGACGGACCTGGCGTCCCTGCGCGGGCCAGTAGAAGCCGAGGGCCGCGTGCGGGCGGGCGGCGAGCTGGCGGCCCTTGCGGCTGGTCGCGTGGGTGGCGAACGCCCAGCCCCGGGCGTCCGCGCCGTGCAGCATCACCGTGCGGACGTCCGGCAGACCGTCCTCGTCCGTCGTCGCCAGCGACATCGTGTGCGGCTCGGTCTGCCCCGCGGCCGCGGCCTGGGCGAGCCACCGGGCGAACAGGGTCAGCGGGTCCGCCGGTGCCTCAAGCGGCTCGAAGACCGGCAGCTCCGTGTCCCACACCCGCAGCGATCTCAGCAGCTCGTGAAGATCCGGTTCCATGCCGTCGAGTATCGCCCCGTGGCGCGGACACCCCCTGCGCCGGACGCGCCCCTCTCACCCCCGGCCCAGCACCACCGTTCCCGACGAGCAGAACCAGCCACCCGTCCCGGACGCCACCGCCAACTGCGGCAGGGTGCCGTCGGCCCGGCGCACCTGGCGCGCCTCGGGAACCTCGCCGCGCAGTTGCCGTACGGCCTCCACCAGGAGGAACAGGCCCCGCATTCCCGGGTGTTGGGCCGCCAGTCCGCCCCCGTCGGTGTTCACCGGCAGTTCCCCGCCCACCAGCAGCCGCCCCTTCGCCGCCTCCACGAACGCGCCCCCCTCGCCCTTCGCGCAGAAGCCGAGGTCCTCCAGGGTCACCAGGGTCATGTAGGTGAAGGCGTCGTAGATCTCGGCGACGTCGATCTCCGCGGGCCGGACCCCGGCGCGCTCGAAAGCGAGCCGGCCGCTCACCGCCGCCGGGGACACGGTGAAGTCCGCCCACTCGGACATGGTGGTGTGGGAGACGTGCTCCCCCGCGCCGAGCACCCACACCGGGACCGTGCGGCAGTCGCGTACGTACTCCTCGGCGGCCAGCAGTACCGCCGCGCCCCCGTCGGAGCGGAGGCAGCAGTGCAGCTTGGTGAAGGGGTCCGCGATCATCGGCCCCGACAGGACGTCGTCGACGGTGACGGGGGAGCGGAACATCGCCTCCGGGTTGTGGGCGGCGTTCGCGCGGGCCTGGACGGCGACCGAGGCGAGCTGTTCGAGCGTGGTGCCGTACGTGTGCATGTGACGGCGGGCGGCCATCGCGTACTTGGCGATCAGGGTGTGCCCGTACGGGACCTCGAACTGGAGCGGTCCCCGGGCGCCGAACGACAGGTTTCCGGTGCGGCGGCCCGCCTTGATGTCGGCGCGGGCGGTGGAACCGTAGACGAGCAGAACGGCGTTGGCGTGACCCGCCGCGATGGCGTCGGCCGCGTGCGCCGCCATGACCTCCCAGGTGGATCCGCCGACGGAGGTCGAGTCGACCCAGGTGGGCCGCAGTCCCAGGTACTCGGCCACCTCGGCGGGGGCGAGGGTGCCGAGGCCCGCCGACGCGAGACCGTCGATCACCGAGCGGTCAAGGCCCGAGTCGGCGAGCGCGCGCCGGGCCGCCTGGGCGTGCAGCGCGTAGGGAGTCGCCTCGTCCACGCGACCGCAGTCGGAAAGGGATATGCCGACCACGGCGACCTTGCGACCGTTCCGGCCCGGGGTGGCATGCGTCATGAATCTGACGGTACATCAGATAACCGGTCCGCCGGGAGGTGCCGCACCCCTGTGCATCTGGAACCGTCCGACCTAACATGACGGCCCGTCAGATCAGGGGATCGGCGGATCCCGCAGGCTGCCCCAGGGAGGAGCCCGCCCATGGACGCCCGTCTCACCGCGGAGCAGGAGGAGATCCGGCGCACCCTGCGGGAGGTGCTGGCCAAACGGTGCGGCCCGGACGACCTCCGGGCCGCCGCACACGGCCCGGAGGGTCACGACCGGGCACTGTGGGAGACCCTGTCCCGGCAGTTGGGACTGGCCGGCCTCGCTCTGCCCGAGCGCTACGGCGGGATCGGCTGCTCGGTGACCGAACTCGCCCTGGCCTGCGAGGAGTCGGGGCGCTTCCTTGCCCCCACGCCGCTCCTCGCCACCGCCGCGCTCGCCGCCCCGCTGATCCTGGCCCTCGGCGACGAGGCCCAGCGTGCCGCCCTGCTGCCCCGGCTGGCCTCCGGTGAACTGACCGCCGCGCTCGCGGTACCGGGCGCGGGCCTGGCCACCGCCCTCGCGCTGGTCGACGACAACCACGGCGACTGGGCGGGCGGCGGCCGTGCCGGAGGCGTCCAGGCGCGCCGCGCGGACGGCGGCTGGCGGCTCTACGGGCAGGCGACGCAGGTCCTCGACGGACACAGCGCCGGGCTGCTGGTGGTGGCCGCGCACACCGGCGGCTTCGCCCGGTCCCGGACTCTGCTCTTCCTGGTACGGGCCGACGCCGCGGGCATGGTCCGCGCGCGGCAGACCGCGCTCGACGCGACCCGGCCGCAGGCCAGGATCGAACTCCGCCACGTGAAGGCCGAGTTGCTGGGCGACGAGGGTGCCGACGTGCCCGCCGCGCTCGCCGCCACCGGGGACGCCGCCGCCACCGTCCTCGCGGTCGAGGCCGTGGGCGCCGCCGACCGCGCGCTGGAGCGCACCGTCGAACACGTGCGGACACGCGAGCAGTTCGGCCGCGCGATCGGCTCCTTCCAGGCGGTCAAGCACCGGCTCGCGGACGTGTACGTGGGCGTGCGGGCGGCCCGCTCGGCGGCCTACTACGCGGCCTGGGCCGCGGGAACCGGCGCCGAGCGCGTGGGTGGACTCGCGTTGGCCCAGGCGCTGGAGGCGCTGCGCACCGCCGCGTCCGAGGGCATCCAGTTGCACGGCGGCGTCGGCTTCACCTGGGAGCACGACGCCCACCTCTCCTTCAAGCGCGCCGCGGGCGACGAACTCCTCTTCGGCCCCGTGCACCGGCTGCGCGCCCATGCGGCCGACACCGCCCGCCTCTTCGACGCCGGAGAGGTGAGGGTCTGATGGCGGCGGCCGGACACCCGCGCCCGGGGGACCCGGGGAGCGGTGCGGGCCGGGAGGGAAGCGGTGTCACGGGTGCCGGAGCGGACGGGGTGAGCGGTGCGGGGGCGGAGGCCGACAAGATGAGCGGTGGCGGGGCGGAGGCCGACGGAGTGGACGGTGCGGGGAGCGGGGACGGCGGGCGGCCCGATGGCGGAGCGGGCGCGGGGAGCGGCGCCGACAGCCCGGGCGGAGGGTCGCCCGGGGTGGGTGGTGACGGGGGTGCGGGCGGAGGGTCGCCCGGGGTGGGCGGTGACGGGGGTCCGGACGGAGGGTCGCCCGGGGTGGGCGGTGCCGAGAGCCCGGGCGGAAGGGCGCCCGGTGCGGGGGTCGGGGTCGGGAACGGGGCCGGGGTCGGGACCGGGGCGCGGAGGATGCCCGGTGTGCGGCTGGTGCAGCGGGTCTCCTCGACGCGGACCTTCGCCAAGGTGGCGCCCCACCTCATCCCGGCCCTCGACCGGGCCGTGCACCGGCTGACCCGCGGCAAGGTGCTGCTCAGCGCCCAGATGCTGCCGGGGATCGTCCTGACCGCCCGCGGGGCCCGCAGCGGCCTGGAGCGCCGCACGCCCCTGGCCTGCATGCCGGAGGCCGGTGCGGCCCGGGTCCGGGACGAGGCGGCCGCCGAGGGGGTCGCGGGCGCCCAGGAGGGCGGCTGGATCCTCGTCGGCTCCAACTTCGGCCGTACGGGCCACCCCGCCTGGACCGCGAACCTCCTCGCCCATCCCGACGCGGTCATCAGCTGGAGGGGCGAGGACATCCCCGTGATCGCGCGGCTTCTCACGGGGGAGGAGCGGGCCGCGGTGTGGCGCACGGCGTTGGCGTTCTGGCCGCCCTACGCCACCTATCAGGCGCGGGTGGACCGGGAGATCCGGCTCTTCAGGATCGTCCGGCGGCGGACGGCGGTGACCCCGGACGCCGTGGAGGGACCGCCGCCCGCGTAGCAGGTCCCGCCCGGGTGCCGGGGCCGCGGCCCGGGTGCTTCCGCGCCCGTACAGCGCAGCGGGCGGCAGCCCGCCGGAGTGTGACTCCGGCACGAACTACCGCCCGCATGACAGGAGTTGGGGGCGAAAAGGTCGGATAAGTTACTTCGTCGGCTTCTTCCCGGTCACGCCCAGATGCACCAACAGCGCAAGGTTCGGCTTGAGTTCAGCCTGCTTGACACCCCACGTCTGGAAGCCCTTCTGGTGCGAGGCGACCGCGGCGAGCATGGCGACGAGGGAACCGGCCATGGCCGCCGGGTTCACGTCCTTGTCGACCTTGCCCTTGGCCTGGAGGTCGGCCACCGAGTCCGTGAGCGAGTTGTTCACGGAGTTCAGGATCTTCATGCGGATCTTGTAGAAGCGCTTGTCGCCCTCGGCCGCACCGAGGTCGACCACGCGCAGGATCGCGTCGTTCCTCCGCCAGAACTCCAGGAAACCGTCCACGAGTTCCTGCGCGGTCTGCCAGCCGGCCTTGCCGACCCAGGACCGCCCGTCGAGCAGCTGGGTCAGCCCGGCGCCCTCGGCGGCCATGTGTTCGGCGATCTCCAGGACGGCGCCTTCGACGTCCGGGAAGTACTGGTAGAAGGTCGCCGGCGACGTGCCCGCCTTCCTGGCGACGTCGATGACTTTGACATCCCGGTAGGGCGACGAGCTGAGCATCTCGCTGAGGCAGTCGAGCAGCTTCTGCCGGGTCGCCTGCCCACGCCGTCCGGCCACGCGGCCGTCGACGGTACGCACTTGTCCTGTCATGCCGTCAGCTTACCGAGGGGTGATCGGAGCGCGATTCGGCCGACTGCAAATGGGGTGCGGCCGTCCGTCACAGGGGTTCCGGAGGTCCTCCATGGGGTGTCACCGGTGCGGATGCGCCCGCTCTGCGGGATGAGCGCGCCGCCGTTAGCTTGATCGCATGGCCGAATCTGACGTTGTCGCCGGGTTCTCCGAGGGCGTGCCCTGCTGGGTCGACGCCCAGTTGCCCGACGTCGAGGCGGGCAAGCGTTTCTACGGCGAGCTGTTCGGCTGGACGTTCCCGGAGGCGTCCGAGGGGACCGCGGGGGCCGGCCCGATGTCCCTGGCGGAGCTGGACGGTGCGCCGGTCGCCGGCCTCACGCCCAAGCGGGACGGCCGCATGCCCACGGTGTGGACGGTGTACTTCGCGACGCCGGACGCGTGGACGCTGTCCCGGCGCATCATGGCGGCGGGCGGCCAGATCATCACCGCGCCGACCGAGTTGCCCGGCCCCTCCGGCGACCTCGGCAGCGCGGCCCTCGTCACGGACCCGGAGGGCGCCGTGTTCGGCCTGTGGCAGCCCGGCAGCCACACCGGATTCGGCCGGCGCCACGAGCGCCGTACCTTCTGCTGGGCGGAGTTGTACGCGAGGGACACCACGACCGTCGACCGCTTCTACGGCACCCTCTTCCACGACGCGCTCTTCGGGCCCGACGCGACCCCCGACTTCGGCCGTGTCCCCGTCTCCGGCGTCTTCCCCGCCGAGATGCCACCCCACTTCCTCGTGCACTTCGGGGTCGGCGACTGCGACGAGGCGCTCCGGACGGTGAACCGGCTCGGCGGCCGTGTCCAGGTGCCGCCCTTCGACGCGTCGTACGGACGGGTGGCCGTGGTCACGGACAATCAGGGGGCGTCGTTCGCCGTCCTCGAACGCTGAGGAGGGACATCCGGCGCCGGAGGACGGGGTACATCCGGGACGACGGGCGTCATTCGGCCGTGAACGGCCGGGCCCGACCGCCCGTACTCCTCCTGGAGCGGGTGTTTTGTCACGAGACACCCCGATCCGCGTCCGGGTTCGCAACCTGTGGCTCGGCCAGGAAGAATCGGGGTGCGTGCCGCCACGGCGGTGCGGTGGTGAGACGCTGCACTGGGCCGCGTTCACACGTGGATGACGCGACCCGTACGGGGAGGTGGCAGGCAAGTGGTGGATCAGCTGACGCAGCACGATCCGCGGCGGATCGGGCCGTTCGAGGTGCTGGGACGGCTGGGTGCCGGCGGCATGGGGCTGGTCTATCTCGCGCGCTCGGCCTCCGGCCGGCGCGTGGCGATCAAGACGGTCAGGACGGAACTCGCCGAGGACCAGCTGTTCCGGGTCCGCTTCTCGCGCGAGGTCGAGGCGGCCCGCGCCGTGTCGGGGTTCTACACGGCGGCCGTGGTCGACGCCGACGCGCGCGCCGCGGTGCCCTGGCTGGCCACCGCCTACGTTCCCGCCCCCTCGCTCGAGGAAATAGTGAACGAGTGCGGGCCGCTCCCGGCCCAGGCGGTGCGCTGGCTCGCGGCGGGCGTCGCGGAGGCGCTCCAGTCGATCCACGGCGCGGGACTCGTCCACCGTGACCTGAAGCCGTCGAACGTCCTGGTGGTCGAGGACGGCCCTCGTGTGATCGACTTCGGCATCGCGTCCGGCGTTTCGAACACCCGTCTGACCATGACGAACGTCGCGGTCGGCACCCCCGCGTACATGTCGCCCGAGCAGGCGAAGGACTCGCGCAGCGTCACCGGCGCGAGCGACGTCTTCTCGCTCGGCTCGATGCTGGTCTTCGCCGCGACCGGACACGCGCCCTTCCACGGCGCCAACCCCGTCGAGACGGTGTTCATGCTGCTCCGCGAGGGACCGGACCTCGAAGGCCTCCCCGACGAGCTGCGCCCGCTCATCGAGTCCTGCATGCAGATGGACGCCACGGCCCGCCCCAACCCCGCC
This sequence comes from Streptomyces sp. NPDC102279, assembly GCF_044766365.1. Classification (NCBI taxonomy): domain Bacteria; kingdom Bacillati; phylum Actinomycetota; class Actinomycetes; order Kitasatosporales; family Streptomycetaceae; genus Streptomyces; species Streptomyces sp. NPDC102279. The sequence continues at coordinate 314,139 of NZ_JBIWLU010000005.1, forward strand.
GACCTCCAGGCCCAGCTCGCCCCCCACCTCTTCGGCTCCGGCTCCGACGACAGCGGTACGGCGTCGGCGTGGCTGCCCGAGCGGGCGGTGGGCCTCATCGAGACGCGCCGCGGCGGCCGTCCGCCGGTGAAGCCCGCGTCCGGCGGCGCGCGCAGCGGCGGCGGACGCCCCGCGGTGCCGCCGCCCCCGTCGCACGCCCCGGTCGCCGTCGGCGCGCCCGACACCGGTCCGGTGCGCCTCGCGGGCGCCAGGGTGCCCATCGGCCCCGGCCCGCGCGTCGTCGACGCCCGCGCCGCCGCCGTGAAGGCGCCCCCGCCGGAGGCCGGACTCGCGGCGTCCTGGTCCCGGCCGCGCGCCGGGGTGAACGGCGCGGACCCGGCGCCCACGGCCGCCCCGCCCGCCCTCTCGACCGACGCGCCCGCCGGCTGGCGCCCCTGGCGTTTCCGCATGTCGAACGACGTCTGGGGCACCCCCTCGGTCGCCGGCGACCTGGTCTACGTCACCTCCTTCGAGGTCCACGCCCTCGATGTGGCGACCGGCCGCCGCCGCTTCAAGACGCGGGACGTGGCCTGGTCGATGGCCGTCGCGGACGGCCGGATCCACGCCTCCGACGGGCCGACGCTCTTCGCCCTCGACGCCCGCGAGGGCGCCGACCTGTGGCGGCTGTCCACGGACGCCTGGGTCTACTCGCTCAAGGCCGATCGCGGAACGGTCGTCACCGGCACGCGCGGCGGCGGTGTCCAGGCCTGGGAGGCCTCGAACGGCCAGAAGCTCTGGGAGATCAGCGGGGCGCAGACGGACTTCGAGTCGGCGGAGGCCGGCCCGGCGGTCCACGACGGCACGGTGTACGTCTGGAAGGACGCCCGGCTGCGCGCCGTTGACGCCCGGACGGGCGAGGAGCGCTGGTCCTACCCCATCGGTGACGCGGCCTCCTGCGGCGGCGTACCGGTGCGGATCACCCACGCCCCCGACGGCTACGTGTACATCTCCGCCGGCACCCGCGTCCTCGCCGTCGACGTGGCGAGCGGCCGGGTCCGCTGGCACTTCGAGGCCCCGGCCGTCTTCCTGAGCCCGCCCACCTTCGCGCCGGGTCCCGCCGTGACGGGCGGCGGGGTCTACCTGGCCGACTACCTGGGCACGGTGTACGCCCTCGACGCCACCGACGGCCGCGACCGCTGGCGTATCGCGACCGAGTCCCGCGCCTCCGTGGAGCCGGTGCTCGTCGCCGCGGGCCACGTCCACGTGGGCAGCGGCAAGGGTCTGTACACGCTGGACGCGGTGACCGGCACCCCCAAGTGGCGCTTCCAGGCCGGCGGCGACCTGGTCGGCGCCCCCGCGGTCGCCGAGGGCCGCATCCACTTCGGCTCGACGGACCACCTGCTGTACACGCTGAAGGCCGACGACGGCCGGCTGCGCTGGAAGCTGGCGACCGGGGGCGAGATCACCGGCGCCCCCGTCGTCAAGGACGGTGTGGTGTACGCGTGCAGCAAGGACCGCTGCGTGTACGCGCTGGACGCGGAGAAGGGGACCGGCACGGCTCGTACGACCTGAGGTCCCCCGCCGGTGCGTCCCTCGGCGGAGTGCGTGCGGACGCCCTGGGTAGGGTGACGTCATGTACACGCGGGGGCGCACACTCAGGTTCACAGCGGTGTCGGCGATGGTGGTGCTGGCTCTGACCGGCTTCTCGACCGGACGTCACGGGAGCCGCAGCCATCACAGCGGTGGCGGGGGCTGCAGCAGTTCCCGCCAGGACCACGACAGTTCGTCGTCGACGTCGGGCGGCGGTTCGTACGCCGGCGGTTCGTCCAGCAGCGACCCGTACGGCGGTTCGTCCGACGACACGTACGACTCCGGGACGAGCAGCACCAACGGCAGCACGGGCGGCACCTACCGTTCGCGGCCCACCCACCGTTCCACTCCCGCCGCGACCTCCTCCGGCACGGCCCGGTCCCTGAAGGACGGCACCGCGGTGCTGGTGCACTGCGCGAGCTCGGCGGACCCGTACACGACCGTCGAGGTCAGGAATCCGAACGGGCGCGAAGCCCTCTTCACCGTGAAGGTCGGCTACAAGGACGGGACCGGCTTCACGCTGGCCGACACCACCGGTCAGGTGTCGGTGCCCGCCAAGGACAAGGCGACCCTCCGGGTGGCCGCCGCCGGCACGGGGGTCGTGGACCGGATCGATCACTGCACGGTCGATCCGCGGGCCACCGCGGACCGGTGACCCCGCGCGGGACTCACCGCGTCCGGAATCCGCCCGGGCGCCGCCCCGCGAACAGTTCCGCCTGACGGTCGCCGGGCAGGTTGCCGAGGGAGACCAGTTGCGGGGCGTGCGCGAGGGCTGCGGCCCGGGTCGCCTCCTGGGCCTGCCAGAGCGCCCGCACGGTTCCCTGGACGGCGGCGGCCGGATAGGACGCGATGACGGTCGCGCACGCCACGGCCGCCGCCGACGCACCTCCCGGGGGCGTGACTTCGGAGACCAGGCCGACCTCGTACGCGCGCCGGGCGGAGATCCGTTCGGCCGTGCCCATCAGCGCCATCCGGGCCACCTCCCCGAACGGCATGCGCTGGGCGAGGTAGACCGACTCGTACGCGCTCACCATCCCGTACGTCGTGTGCGGGTCGAAGAAGGACGCCTCCTCGTCGGCGATGACGAACTCCGCCTCGCCGAGCAGGTAGAAGGCGCCGCCGCAGGCCATCCCGTTCACGGCGGCGATCACCGGTTTCCACAGGTCGTTGGCCTTCGGGCCGATCGTGGCGAGCGGGTCGTCCACCATGTACGGCGAGGAGGGCTGCGGCACCTCGGCGTCCCGGTCGATGCCGGTGCAGAAGGCCCGCGGTCCCGAGCCGGTGACGACCACCGCCCGTACGGTGTCGTCGTGCCGCAACGCCCGCCAGGCGGCCGCCAGTCCGGCGGCGGTGCCGAGGTCGATCGCGTTCAGCCGGTGCGGCCGGTCGAGGGTGAGGACGGCGACACCGGTGTCCTTGTCGACGACGACTTCGAGACCCCCTCCGTTCCCGGCGGCCTCCGGGCGCTCGGCGCCGGTGGGCCCGGCCCCGTCCCCGCTCACGCCCGCTCCAGGACCCAGCGCGGCACGGTCACGCCGTTCACCTCGGCGAACACCGCCTGCACCCGCGCCCCGATGCGGATCCGGTCCGGGGAAACGGAGTTGAGGGCCGCGTCCGGACCGCTCACCAGGTTCCCGACCAGCCGGATCCGTGGCGCGTCGGCCAGTTCCACCACGATCGCGTTGTAGCCGGCCAGTTCCGCGTAGGCGGGCAGCAGCGGCGGATGCGGGACCACGTACGACCAGATCCTGCCCCGCCCGTTCATCCTGCGCCACGCGCTCGCGAAGGAGTGGCAGTGCGGGCAGCAGGGCCGGGGCGGGAAGCGCAGTTCACCGCAGTCGGCGCAGCCCTGGACGCGCAGTTCGCCCTGGGCGGCGTACTCCCAGAAAGGCGCGCCGTCGTCGTCGAGGACGGGGGAGAGCAGGGACTCGTCCATCTCAGCTCCTCAGCAGGAGTGCGGAGGTGGGGACCCCTTCCCCCGCTGTGACCAGGCAGGTCGCCGCACCCGGCACCTGCGCCGTGCTCGTGCCGCGCAACTGCTTCACGCCCTCGTTGATGAGGTTGAAGCCGTGCACGTAGGCCTCACTGAGGCCGCCGCCCCCGGTGTTCAGGGGCAGCCGGCCGCCGATCTCCAGGGCGCCGCCCTCCGTGAAGGCCGCGCCCTCGCCCCGCCCGCAGAAGCCGTAGCCCTCCAGGGAGAGCGGGATGAGGGGGGTGAACGCGTCGTAGATCTGGGCCACGTCCACGTCCTCGGGCGTGAAGTCCGCGTTCTTCCACAGGTGTCGGGCGGCGGTCCAGGCGGGGCCGGTGAGCGGGTCGTCGTTCCAGTAGTTGACCATGCCGTGGTGCTGGGCGGGCAGGCCCTGGGCGGCGGAGTGGACGTACACGGGACGCTGCCGGCAGTCGCGGGCGCGCTCGGCGGAGACGATCACACAGGCCAGCGCGCCGTCCGTCTCCAGGCAGTTGTCGAAGAGGCAGAGGGGCTCGCTGATCCAGCGGGAGGTCATGTACATCTCGCGGGTCAGCGGGCGCTCGTACATCATCGCGGCAGGGTTCTGGTTGGCGCGGTTGCGGCAGGCCAGTGCCACGTTGAACAGGTGGTCGCGGGTCGCGCCGAACTCGTGCAGGTAGCGGCGGGCGAGCATCCCGATCTCGTCGGCGGGCCGCAGCAGTCCGAAGGGCCGGGTCCACTGGGCCGGGGTGGGGAGCTGCACGGCCGTGTTCTTCCACGGCCGGGGCCCCGAACCCCGCTTCCGTGACCGCCAGGCCACCCCCACCGTCGCCTGACCGGCGGCTATCGCGCCGGCCAAGTGCGCGACGGTGGCGCACGAACCGCCGCCGCCGTAGCCGACCTTGCTGAAGAAGGAGAGGTCGCCGAACCCGACGGCCTTGGCGACCTCCACCTCGTCGGTCTCCTCCATGGTGTACGAGGCGAGGCCGTCGACCTCGGCGGGTGCGATGCCCGCGTCGTCGAGCGCGGCGAGGATCGCGCGGCAGGCCAAGGTCTTCTCGGAGTCGGGCAGTTGCTTCGCGAAAGGGGTCTGACCGATGCCGACGACGGCTGTGGCGTCCTTGATCCCTGGCATGGGTGCACCTCCGCGCACGGTCCCGGCTGCTGACAGGTCGTCAGGCTACAGCTAATCTGACGGTCAGTCAGCTAGTGGTGCTGCAGCGGGAGGTGCGCGATGCGCGGTGACCTGGAGTGGGGAAGCGTCCCGGGGCTGGTGCGGTCGGCGGCCACACGCTTCGCCGGCCGCGAGGCGGTCGTCGAGGGCCGGACCCGTGTCTCCTACGAGGAGCTGGGCGCCCGGGTGGAGCGGGCGGCGGCGGCCTGTATGGCGAGCGGGGTCCGGCTCGGCGACCGGGTGGCCATCTGGGCCCCGAACACGCTCGACTGGATCGTCTCCGCCCTCGGCGCGGTGTCGGCGGGCGCGGTCCTCGTGCCGCTCAACACCCGGTTCAAGGGCGCCGAGGCGGCGTACGTACTGGACCGGAGCCGGGCGAAGCTGCTCTTCGTCACCGGCACGTTCCTCGGCACCTCGTACGTGGCCTCGCTGCGGCGGGCGGCCGGCGAGGGTCCCGGTCCCGGCCCACTGCCCGGACTCCCGCACCTGGAACGGGTCGTGGTCCTCGCGGACGACGCCCCCGCCGACTTCCTTTCCTGGAAGGACTTCCTGGCGGCGGGGGAGGGAGTGGGGGACGACGCCGCCCGCCGCAGGGCCGCCGCCGTGTCCGGTGCCGAACCCTCGGACATCATCTTCACCTCCGGCACCACCGGCCGCCCCAAGGGCGCCCTGATCACCCACGCCCAGACCCTGCGCGGCTACGAGATTTGGAGCGACCTCGCCGGCCTGCGCGAGGGCGACCGCTACCTGATCGTGAACCCGTTCTTCCACACCTTCGGCTACAAGGCCGGGATCATCGCCTGCCTGATGCGCGGGGCGACGATGATCCCGCAGCCGGTGTTCAACGTGGACACGGTCCTCGCGAACGTGGCGGCGGAACGCGTCTCGGTCCTGCCCGGTCCGCCCACCCTCCACCAGTCGCTGCTCGACCACCCCTCCCGGGACGCGCACGACCTCTCCGCGCTGCGCCTGGTCGTCACCGGCGCCGCGGTGGTGCCGCTGCGCCTGGTGGAACGCCTGCGGACGGAACTGGGCGTGGCCACGGTCCTGACGGCGTACGGCCTCTCCGAGGCGAGCGGGATCGTCACCATGTGCCGCAGGGGCGACCGGCCGGAGGTGATCGCCACGACCTCGGGCCGCGCCGTCCCGGACACCGAGGTGCGGGTGGTGGACTCCGCGGGCGCCGACGCCCCGGTGGGCGCGCCCGGCGAGGTGCTGGTGCGCGGATTCAACGTGATGAGCGGCTACTTCGAGGACGCGGCGGCGACGGCGGAGGTCCTGTCACCGGACGGCTGGCTGCGCACCGGCGACGTGGGTGTCCTGGACTCCGGCGGGAATCTCCGCATCACCGACCGCATCAAGGACATGTTCATCGTCGGCGGCTTCAACGCCTATCCCGCCGAGATAGAACAACTCCTCGGCCTGCACCCCGACGTCGCCGACGTCGCGGTCGTCGGCACCCCGGACACCCGCCTCGGCGAGGTCGGCCGCGCCTACGTCGTCCGCCGCCCCCACTCGACCCTCACAGCCGACGACCTGATCGCCTGGTCCCGCCGGGAGATGGCCAACTACAAGGTCCCCCGCACGATCGACTTCGTCCACGAACTCCCGCGCAACGCGAGCGGGAAGGTGGTGAAGGGGGAGTTGCGGGGCCGGTGACGAGCCGGCGGGCGACACCGCGGCAGCGGCGACGCCCGGACACGCGTCGGCCGCGGCGGCTCCCCCTCCGCGCCGCCGCGGCCGTTCCCCGTTGTGTTCGGTCAGTTGGCCGGTTCGGTGGTCGCGTGCTGGTCCAGCGGCTTGATCGTGCCGCCGGTGGCGTGCTGGTCCAGCGCGATGACCTCTTCGTCCGTGGCGTGCTGGTCCAGGACGACGGCCTCTTCGCCGGTCGCGTGCTGGTCCAGCGGCTTGACGACGGGTTCCTTCTTCTTGTCGCTCATAGCGTTCAACTCCCCATGTTCGTTGCAGGCAAGAGGCTGGGGGCCTGCCCGGCAGCTCCCCCGATGGACGCCGGACAGGCCCTGATCGGCCGCTCAGACTAACCCCACGGCCCTGTCACCGATCCGCCTGCCCCCCGACGCGACGGAACGACAGGAGTGAGCATGTCGGGCGGCGATAAACGTTCGATGAACGGCCCGCCGAACTCCCTACGCCGCGGCGGCCGGGGTCAGCAGACCGCGCACCTCGTCGGCTTCGGGCGAGCCCAACTCCTCGTGGATGGCGAGGGCGTCGCGCCAGCAGACCTGCGCGCGCCCGGTCTGCCCGATACCGCTGAGCGCGCGGCCGAGGACGGTGAGCACCAGGCCGCGCCGCCACTCGCCCCCGATGCCCCGCAGCACCGTCAGCGCCATCTCCGCGTTCGAGGCGGCCTGGGCCGGCCGGCGGGCGGCGAGATCGACTTCGGCCAGGCGGAAGAGGGTCATCCCCTCCCAGAGCCGCTGACGGCTGTCCTGGAAGGTCTCCAGGGCTTCGGCGAGGCTGTTGGCCGCGGCGCCCAGGTCGCCGTTGCGGGTGAGGGCCAGGCCCAAGGCGTAGCGCCCGTTCGCGCCCCGGAGGGCGTTGTCCATGGAGTCGTAGATGTCGATGCCCTGCCGCGCGAGCGCGACGGCGCTGTCGATCCGCCCCATGGCCAGATGGATGCGGGACAGGTTGCACAGGGCGCTGGCTTCGCCGGGCCTGTTCCTGTCACTGCGGAAGTTCTCGATGGCCGAGTTCAGGTACTGCTCGCCGTCGGCGTGCCTGCCCTGGTAGATCGCGATGATGCCGCGCGTGTTCGGGGCCCAGCAGCGGGCGACGGGGTCGTCCGCCTTCTGTGCCATGCCCATGGCCTCGACCGCCGCCGCGTCGGCCTGGTCGAATCGTCCCGCGACCAGGTGGACGTCGGTGAGCGTCGTCAGCGCGCGCCCGGCGGCACGCGCGTCACCCACGGCGCGCGCCTGGTCGAGCGCCGTGTTCGCGGCGACCTCGTACTCACGCGAGTTGGCTCCCGACTCGGCGAGGTCCTTGGCCGCCCAGAGGAGATCGACGGCTCGGGGGAGCCGGCCGTCCGCGACGGACTGACGGACGCAGGAGAGAAGGGCGTTGGCCTCCGCGTAGAGCCAGTCGTGCGCCGGATGCCGGTCGTCGAACACGAGGCCCGGATACTCCGTGGGCTCCAGGTGGTCCACCAGGCGGTCTCCCGGGCGTTCGAGGGCGTACACGCCCGCCGCCGTGGCCAGGTAGAAGTCCAGCAGGCGGGACAGTGCCGCCGCCCTTTCCGTCGGGGGCTGTTCGTCGCGTTCCGCGCAGGAACGGGCGTAGAGGCGGACGAGGTCGTGGTAGCGGTAGCGGCCGGGGGCGGCGGACTCCAGGAGGGAGGTGTCGACGAGGGACTCCAGGAGGTCCTCGGTGGCCTCGGCGGGGAGGTCGAGCACCGCCGCCGCGGCGGCGAGGGAGATGTCGGGGCCGTCGGCCAGGCCCAGCAGGCGGAAGGCGCGGGCCTGGGCGGGCTCCAGCTGGCCGTAGCCGAGTTCGAAGGTGGCCTTGACGGCCAGGTCGCCGGCCTGGAGCTCGTCCAGCCGGCGCCGCTCGTCGGCGAGCTTCGCCGCGAGCACCGACACCGTCCAGGTGCGCCGCGCGGCGAGCCGGGACGCCGCGATGCGGATCGCCAGCGGCAGGAACCCGCACGCGGCGACCACGTCGAGCGCCGCCTCCCGCTCGGAGGCCACCCGCTCCCGGCCGACGATCTTCGTGAAGAGCTGGAGCGCCTCCTCGGGGGACATCACGTCGAGGTCGACGAGATGGGCGCCCGCGAGGTCCACCATCCTTATCCGGGAGGTCACCAGCGCGGCGCAGCCCTCGGTGCCGGGCAGCAGCGGGCGCACCTGGGCGGCGTCCCGGGCGTTGTCGAGCAGCACGAGGACGCGGCGGCCGTCGAGGGCCGAGCGGTACAGCGCCGAGCGCTCCTCCAGCGAGTCGGGGATGGCGGAGTCCGCCGTGCCGAGGGCCCGCAGGAAGGCGCCGAGCACCGCCTCGGGTTCGGCGGCCCGCGATCCGGCGCCCTGGAGATCGACGTACAGCTGCCCGTCGGGGAAGGTGCCGCGCGACCGGTGCGCCACGTGCACGGCGAGGGTCGTCTTGCCGACGCCGCCGATGCCCGCCAGCGCGGAGACGGCCATGACGCGGCCCTCCTCGGAGGAGGCGGCGGCGAGGACGTCGCTCAGTTCCTGGACGAAGGAGGCGCGTCCGGTGAAGTCGGGGACCGTGGCGGGGAGCTGCGCGGGGCGCACGGGCGCGGCGGCGGGTTCCGGGGCCGGGGCGGAGGGTTCCGCGAGGCCGGGGTCGGCCTGGAGGATGCGCTGCTGGAGTTCCCGCAGGCCCGCCCGCGGGTCCACCCCGAGTTCGTCGGCGAGCAGCCGCCGGGTGTCGGCGAACACCGCGAGCGCCTCGGCCTGCCGGCCGGAGCGGTACAGGGCCAGCATCAGCAGCTCCCGCAGCCGCTCGCGCAGCGGGTGCGCGGCGGTCAGCGCGGTGAGCTCGGAGACGGCCTCCGCGTGGCAGCCCTGCTCCAGGTCCATGTCGAGCCGGGATTCCAGGAGTTGCAGCCGCCACTCCTCCAGCCGCGCGCGCTGGGTCTCCGCGTAGGGGCCGGGGATGCTCGCGAGGGGTTCGCCGTCCCACAGGGCGAGGGTGTTCCGGAGCAGTTCGCGGGCCCGGGGCAGATCGCCCTCGGCGCGTGCCTTCTCCGCGAGGCCGGCGAGTTCCTGGGCGCGGGTGTGGTCGAGGGCTCCCTCGCCGAGGGAGCGGATCGCGTACCCGCCGGACTCGCTGACCAGGACCTCGGGGCCGAGCGCCTTGCGCAGCCGGGAGGCGTACGTCCGGACGGCGGCCAGGGCCTGGGAGGGCGGCTCGTCGCCCCACAGGGCGTCGATCAGTTCCGCGGCCGTGGCCGTGCGGCCGTCGCGGAGCAGCAGCGCGGCGAGCAGCGCGCGTTGCTGCGGGGACCCGGCCGGCAACGCGTCCTCGCCGAGCCAGGCGCGCACCGGTCCGAGCACGCTGAAGCGCAACGCGGCGGGCTCCTCCGAGCCCGGGCGCCGCTGCTCCGGTACCCGCGGCACACCGTCCATCGCTGTCCCCCTGCCGAACGTCAGTACAACGAGGCCAGTTTGCCTTGTTCTCAGGGGATGCGTCAGCCGTGCGAGACAGCGGTCACAGGGCGGGGCACGGGTACCCCACAGGGTCCTCACACGGCCTCCGCACCCGCCCGCGGTCATCCGTGCTGTTCCGCGCGCGATCACGCGCCGGGCCGCGTCCGTCCACAGCGTGCCCGACGAGGAGCTGACGGGCCGTCAGATCGGCGCTACCGTGGCCGGTATGGAGACCACGGAAACCCCGCAGAGCCCCTCGGCGGACGACGGGACCGCCTTTCCGAGGATCATCTCGGTGGACGACCACACGGTCGAACCGCCCCACGTCTGGCGGGACAGGCTGCCCGCGAAGTACCAGGACACGGGGCCGCGCGTCGTCCGGGCGCCCCTGAAGGAAATGACGTTCCTGGGAGGGAAGTTCGCGCCCGTCATGGGCGCCCCGGGCGACGACGGGCCCGTGGGCGACTGGTGGGTCTACGAGGACCTGCACCGTCCCCTCACCCGCCTCGACACGGCGGTCGGCTACGACCGCGACGAGATCAAGCTGGAGATCATCACCTACGAGCAGATGCGCCCCGGCTCCTACGACGTGCCCGAGCGGCTCGCCGACATGGACGTCAATCACGTCCAGTCCGCCTTGTGTTTTCCCACCTTTCCGCGTTTCTGCGGTCAGACGTTCACCGAGGCGGCCGACCGCGAGTTGGGCCTTCTCGGGGTGAAGGCGTACAACGACTGGATGGTGGAGGAGTGGTGCGGGCCGAAGGCCCGGGGGCGCCTGATACCCCTGACGCTCGTCCCGCTCTGGGACGCCCGGCTCGCGGCGGAGGAGGTGCGTCGCAACGCCGCGCGCGGCGTCCGGGCGGTCGCGTTCTCCGAGATCCCGCCCCACCTCGGGCTGCCCTCCGTGCACACCGACGACTGGGACCCCTTCCTCGCCGCCTGCGACGAGACGGGCACCGTCATCGCCATGCACATCGGTTCCAGCAGCAGGATGCCGTCGACCTCTGCCGACGCGCCGCCCGCCGTCGGCTCCACCATCACCTTCGCCAACTGCTGTTTCTCGATGGTCGACTGGCTGATGAGCGGCAAGTTCGAGCGCTTCCCGAACCTGAGGGTGATGTACGCCGAGGGGCAGATCGGCTGGATCCCCTACATCCTCGAACGCGCCGACGTGGTGTGGGAGGAGAACCGCGGCTGGGGCGGCGTCGCGGACAAGGTCCACCGTCCGCCGTCCGAACTCTTCACCGAGCACGTCTACGGCTGCTTCTTCGACGACGCCTTCGGCCTGAAGAACCTGGACGCGATCGGCGTCGGCAACGTCCTCTACGAGACCGACTACCCGCACTCCGACTCGACCTGGCCGAAGTCCCGGGAGGTCGGCGAGGCCCAGATGGGCCACCTGGACGCCGACGTGGTCGACCGGATCGTACGGCGCAACGCGATCGACCTCCTCGGGCTCACCCCCGAAGGACTCTGGGCCGGCTGAGGCGCCCTTGGGCGGGCCGGTGTCCACCGACCCCTTGTCTGACGGGCCGTCAGCTACGACGATGGCGACAGCCGCCATGTGACGGACCGTCAGATAAGGGGTGCGGGCCCATGCAGGTACTGCCCGAGGGGCGACTGGCGTACGGGATGCAGCTCCCCGTCCAGTCGCAGAGCACCATGTACGCGGAGCGGTGGGAGGCGGGCGCCGGTCCCGCGGACCTCGTCGAGATCGCCCGGGCCGCCGACCGCGCCGGCTTCGCCTACGTGGCGGCCTGCGACCACGTCGCCATCCCGCACCGGCTCGCGGACGCCATGAGCACCGTCTGGTACGACCCGGTCGCCACCCTCGCCCACCTCGCGGCGGTGACCGAACGGGTCCGGCTGCTCAGTCACGTCGCGATCGTCGGGCTCCGGCATCCGCTGGTGACCGCCAAGCAGTACGCGACCCTCGACCACCTGTCCGGCGGCCGTCTCGTCCTCGGGGTCGGAGCCGGTCACGTGGAGGAGGAGTTCACCGCGGTCGGGGCGGACTTCACCCACCGGGGAGCCGTCCTCGACGAGACGATCGACGCGCTGCGCGCCGCGCTCGGGCCGGACGAGTTCCCCGTCCACCACGGCAAGACGTACGACTTCGAGGGGCTCGGCCAGCGGCCCCGGCCCGCCCAGGAGCGGGTGCCCCTGTGGGTGGGCGGATCCTCGCCCGCCGCCGTCCGCCGGGCCGCCCTGCGCGGCGACGGCTGGCTGCCGCAGGGCGATCCGCGCGACCGGCTGCCCGGCCAGATCGCCCGGCTGAAGGAGCTGCGCGAGGGGGCGGGCGTCGAGGGACCCCTCACGGTCGGCGCCATCACCGAACCGCTCTACGTCGGCGAGCCCGGCTGGGAGGTCGGGCGCCGCACGCTGCACGGCGCGCCCGAGGCGCTCGCCGAGTCGCTGCGGGCGTACGGCGCGATGGGCGTGCACCAGATCCAGGTGCGGTTCCGCAGCCGGGACCGCGCCGAACTCCTCGATCAGATGGCGGCGTTCGGCTCGGACGTCGCACCCCACCTCAGCTAGGGAGTCGGTCATGGGCAAGCTGGACGGCCGCGTCGTCGTGATCACCGGCGCGGCGCGCGGGCAGGGCGAACAGGAGGCGCGGCTCTTCGTGGCGGAGGGCGCGCGCGTCGTCGTCGCGGACGTGCTCGACGAGCAGGGGGAGGCGCTCGCCGAGGAGATCGGCGCGCACTACGTCCACCTGGACGTGAGCCAGGAGGCCGACTGGGCGGAGGCGGTGCGCTCGGCGAAGGCCGCGTACGGACGGATCGACGGGCTGGTCAACAACGCCGGCATCCTGCGCTTCAACGCGCTCGTCGACACCCCGCTGGCCGAGTTCGTGCAGATCGTGCAGGTCAACCAGATCGGGGTGTTCCTCGGCATCAAGACCCTCGCGCCCGAGATCACCGCCGCGGGCGGCGGCACGATCGTGAACACGGCGTCCTTCACCGGGCTCACGGGCATGGCGTACGTGGGCGCGTACGCGGCGACCAAGCACGCCATCGTGGGCCTCACGCGGGTGGCGGCGCTCGAACTCGCCGAGAAGGGGATCCGCGTCAACGCGGTCTGTCCGGGCGCCGTCGACACGGCCATGAGCAACCCGGCGCAGCTCTCGCCCGGCGCGGACACCGAGGAGGCCTCGCAGGCCCTGGACGCGTTCTACGGCAAGCTCGTGCCGCTCGGCCGGATCGGCAGGCCCGAGGACGTGGCACGGCTCGCCCTGTTCCTGACGGGCGAGGACTCCTCGTACATCACCGGGCAGCCGTTCGTGGTCGACGGCGGCTGGCTCGCGGGCGTCAGCGTCCTCTGACGCTGTATCAGCTATTGACGGTCCATGCGCGCGGTGGAACAGTCGGCTCAAAGAATCTGACGGTACGTCAGATAACTGGATGGGGACGGTGAACCTCCTTGGAATTCGGGCTCTTTGTACAGGGATACGTGGGCAAGCGGGCCTTGACCGATCCGCTCGCGGAGCACAAGGCGCTGATGGAGGAGACCGAGTACGTCATCCAGGCGGACAAGTCCGGCTTCAAGTACGCCTGGGCGTCCGAGCACCACTTCCTGGAGGAGTACTCGCACCTCTCGGCCAACGACGTCTACCTGGGCTATCTGGCACACGCCACGGACCGCATCCACCTCGGCTCGGGCATCTTCAATCCGCTCGCCCAGGTCAACCACCCGGTGAAGGTGGCCGAGAAGGTCGCCATGCTCGACCATCTCACCGGCAACCGCTTCGAGTTCGGGTCCGGGCGCGGCGCCGGCTCGCACGAGATCCTCGGCTTCCTCCCCGGCATCACCGACATGAACTACACGAAGGAGATCTGGGAGGAGACCATCGCGGAGTTCCCGAAGATGTGGCTCCAGGACGAGTACGTCGGCTTCCAGGGCAAGCACTGGCAGCTCCCGCCGCGCAAGATCCTGCCGAAGCCGTACGGGAAGTCGCACCCCGCCATGTGGTACGCCGCAGGGTCGCCGCCCTCGTACTCCATGGCCGCCCGCAAGGGGCTCGGTGTACTGGGCTTCAGCGTGCAGAAGGTCTCCGACATGGAGTGGGTCCTGGAGCAGTACAAGACCGCCGTCGTGAACGCCGAGCCCATCGGCGACTTCGTCAACGACAACGTGATGGTCACCACCACCGCGATCTGCGCCCCCACCCACGACGAGGCGATCCGCATCGCGGTCGCCGGCGGGCTGCACTACCTGCCCTCCCTCGTCTTCCGGTACCACGACACCTTCCCGCGCCCCGAGGGCTTCCCCGTCTGGCCGGAGACCCTCCCGGAGTACAACGCCGAGTTCGTCGAACTCCTCATCCAGGAGGAGCTGTTGATCTGCGGCGACCCCGGCGAGGTGCTCACCCAGTGCAAGCGCTGGGAGCAGGCCGGCGCCGACCAGCTCAGCTTCGGACTGCCCGTCGGCGTCCCCAAGGAGGAGACCCTCCAGACGATCCGGCTGATCGGCGAACACGTCATTCCGAAGATCGACACGGACCCGGTGCACCGCACGACGCGGTTCCGTCAGGCCGTCTAGGGGGTACTTCCGCGATGCTCGACCACCTGATCAAGGGCGCGACCGTCGTGGACGGTACGGGCGCGCCCGCCCACACGGCGGACGTCGGGATCCGGGACGGCCGCATCGCCGTGATCGGCTCGGTCACCGAGCCGTCCCGGACCAGCGAGGACGCGCACGGACTCGTCCTCGCCCCCGGCTTCGTCGACCCGCACACGCACTACGACGCCCAGCTCTTCTGGGACCCCTACGCCACCCCGTCCCTCAACCACGGGGTCACCACCGTCGCGGGCGGCAACTGCGGGTTCACCCTCGCCCCGCTGCACCCCGACCGCCCCGAGGACGCCGACTACACCCGCCGCATGATGTCCAAGGTCGAGGGCATGTCCCTGGTCGCCCTGGAGGAGGGCGCCCCCTGGACGTGGCACGGGTTCGGCGAGTACCTCGACGCCCTGGAGGGCCGGATCGCCGTCAACGCCGGCTTCATGGTGGGGCACTGCGCGCTGCGCCGGTACGTGATGGGCCCCGAAGCGGTGGGCGGACAGCCGACGGCGGAGCAACTCGACGCCATGATCGGCCTGTTCCACCAGGCCATGGACGCCGGCGCCTGGGGCCTGTCCACCACCCAGTCCTCCACCCACTCCGACGGCGACGGCCACCCGGTCGCCTCCCGGCACGCGGGCCCGGAGGAACTCATCGCCCTGGCCCGGGCCGTGGGGGAGCACGAGGGCACGCAGATCGAGGCGATCGTGGCGGGCTGCCTCGACCAGTTCAGCGACGCCGAGATCGACCTGTTCGCGGAGATGAGCGCGGCGGCGGGCCGTCCGCTCAACTGGAACGTCCTGACCATCGACGCCGCCGTCCCCGAGCGCGTACCGCGCCAGCTGGAGGCGAGCGAGCGCGCCCGCAAGTCCGGCGGCCGGGTCGTCGCGCTCACCATGCCGATCCTCACCCCGATGAACATGTCGCTCGGCACCTTCTGCGCGCTGAACCTGATCCCCGGCTGGGGACCGGTCCTCGGACTGCCCGTCCCGGAACGCATCGGGCGGCTCCGCGACCCGGAGGTCCGCGCGGAGATGCTGCGGCGCGCGAACAGCAAGGAGGCGGGCGTCTTCCGGCGGCTCGCCGACTTCGGCCGCTACGTCGTCGGCGACACCTACAGCGCCGCCAACGAGGGCCTGACCGGGCGGGTGGTCCGCGACATCGCCGCCGAACGCGGCCAGGAGCCCTTCGCCTGCCTCGTGGAGATCTGCGCGGCCGACGAACTGCGCACGGTCCTGTGGCCGATGCCGACCGACAACGACCCCGACTCCTGGGCGCTGCGGGCCGAGACCTGGCAGCACCCCGACGTCCTGCTCGGCGGGTCCGACGCCGGCGCCCATCTGGACCGCATGTGCGGGGCCCCGTACACCACCCGGTTCCTCGGCGACTGTCTGCGCGGCCGCAGGCTCGCCTCCCTGGAACAGGCGGTGAAGATGCTGACGGACGACCCGGCGCGGCTGTTCGGACTGCGCGAGCGCGGACGCGTCGAGGTCGGCTTCCACGCCGACCTGGTGCTGTTCGACCCGGAGCGCATCGACGCAGGCAAGGCCACCCTCGTGCACGACCTGCCGGGTGACAGCCCCCGGCTCGACTCCCGGGCGATCGGCGTACGGGCCGTGTGGGTCAACGGTGTCGAGTCGATCCGGGACGACGTCGTGACGGGCGCCGTGCCCGGCACGGTGCTGCGGTCGGGCCGCGACACCCGCACGGTGAGTACCCGGTGACGGGCGGCGGGAGAGGGCCCGGGGAGCAGCGCCTGTTCATCGGCGGCTCCTGGGTGACACCGGAGCTCGGGTTCTACGAGGTGACCGACCCGGCGACCGAGCGGGTCGTCGGGCTCGCCCCCGAGGCCAGCCGGGCCCAGGTGCACGCGGCCGCGGCGGCGGCCCGCGAGGCGTTCGGGGCGTGGTCGCGCACACCCGCCGAGGAGCGGGGCGCCGTCCTCGCCCGCGCGGCGGACCACATCGGGCGCCACCTGGTCCCGTACGCGGACCTCGCGCAGGCCGAGAGCGGCGCCACCACGGGGACGGCGCGCGGGATGCAGGTCGGGGTCGGGGCGGCCCGGTTCCGGCGCTACGCGCGGCCCGAACCGGTCGAGCAGCCCCTGCCGCCGCAGATCAACGAGGCCGGGCCGTTCGGCGCGGCCGCCGTCATGGGCGCGCTCGCCGTACGCCAGCCCGTCGGCGTGGTCACCTGCATCACCTCGTACAACAACCCCTGGGCCAACCCGGCCGGCAAGATCGCCCCCGCGCTCGCGATGGGCAACACCGTGGTGGTGAAACCGGCGCCGCAGGACCCGCTGTCCGTCTTCCGGATGGCGGAGGCGCTGGAGGCGGCGGGGGTGCCGCCGGGCGTGGTGAACGTGGTGAGCGGCTCCACACCCGAGTCCGGCGAGGCCGCGGTCGACTCCCCGGACGTCGACATGGTCAGCTTCACCGGCTCCACCGCGGTCGGACAGCGGATCGCCGAGGTGTGCGGGCGCGGCATGAAGCGCCAGCTGATGGAGCTGGGCGGCAAGGGCGCAGCGGTCGTCTTCGACGACGCCGACCTGGCCTCGGCGGTCGCGGGCATCGGCACGACCTTCTCCTTCTACAGCGGACAGATCTGCACCGCGCCGACCCGGGTCCTGGCCCAGCGCGGTGTGCACGACCTCCTCGTGCAGCAATTGGCCGCCTACGCCGCTCACGTGAAGGTGGGCGATCCGCGGGACAGGGCCACGGTGGTCGGCCCGGTCATCTCGGCGGCCCACCGCGACCGGGTCGAGGCCTACGTCGAACTCGGCCGCAAGGAGGGCGCCCGGGTGGTCGCGGGCGGCGAACGGCCGCCTCTGGACACCGGGTTCTATGTCGCCCCGACGCTGCTCGCCGACTGCACCCCCGACATGCGGGTGGTCCGCGAGGAGATCTTCGGGCCGGTCGTCGTGGTCGTGCCCTTCGACGACGAGGACGAGGCGGTCGCCCTCGCCAACGACTCGGACTACGGCCTGATCGACTACGTCTGGTCCGGTGACGTGGCCCGCGCCTTCCGGGTGGCCCGCCGGCTGCGCGCGGGAGGTGTCGGCGTCAACACCGTCGGCCGCAACATGGAGGCCCCCTTCGGCGGCTTCAAGAGGAGCGGCGTCGGCCGGGACGTGGGGTCCTACGCCCTGCACGCGTACAGCGAGACCCAGGCGATCGTCTGGCCGGGGTGAGGGGGCCGGGCCCGCGGTCCTCCCCGGGGTGCGGCGACACCCGGCACGGCGGCACCGGCCGCCGCACCGGGGGGAGTGCGCCGGCCCTTCGGCGGAAGGCGTCCGAGGGGCCCGCCGGTTCCCCGGACGACCTCTACCGGGCCTCTCCCAGGAAGATCGGGTTGGTGAACGCCGCCAGCGCACCCGGCAGCGGGCCCGCCGCCGCCTCGTGGCGCAGTTCCGCGCGTACGTACGCCGCGTAGGCCGCCGTCGTGCGCCACTCCACCGTGCCCGAGCCGGACACCGGCAGTGGCTCGGAGGTGAACAGCAGCCCCTCGTCGGTGACGAGGCGGACCGTGCAGCGCGGGGCGCCGGCGGCCTCCACGCGGACGGTGACCGGGGTGTCCGCGGCCACCTTCAGCCGCTCCCCGATGCCCGCGTGTTCTCCCCGGGCGCCGGACGCGGTGAACGCGAGGGACACCAGCTTCGACTCGGCGACGTAGGAGCGGCCCGCGCGCAGGCCCGCCTGGACGGCCTCGCGGGTCAGGTCGTCGGCGAGGACGACGGTCTGCGGGGTGCCGACCTGGTCCGGGTCGCGGTGGGCGTCGCTGTTGCCCATCGCCGGGAGCCAGCCGCGGCCGCCGCGGACGGCGGCGACGAGCATGTTGTCCCAGTCGGCGAGGGCGATCTCGTCGTCGGGGGTGTACGGGCCGTTCCACACCTCGACCGCGTCCGCCTCCCCGAAGCCGAACTTCCAGCCGCAGCCGATGCACGTGGCGTGCGGATGGGCCGGCACGACGAGTCCGCCCGCCTCCCGGACACGGCGGGCGAACTTCCCGAACCGGTTGTCGCGGGCCCGGTAGCGCCAGTCGACGAAGGTGCCCGGGTCCGTGCCGAGCGCCAGCACGTGGCCGTTGCGGGTGGTGATCTCCTCACCGAGCAGGATCAGCAGGTCGTCACCGGCCTGGTCCGCCCAGTGCGGGTGCGAGGAGTGGGTGTTGTGGTCCGAGGAGTTGATGAAGTCCAGGCCCGCGGCGCGCGCCAGCGCGGCGATCTCCGCCGGGGTGCGGCGGCCGTCGGAGTACCAGGAGTGCAGATGGCAGTCGCCGCGGTACCAGGCGCGGCCACGGCCCCCGGCCCGGGCGGGCGGGTACACCGGCTTCGGCGTCGCGGCCTGCTCCCCGTACGTCAGGGTGACCGTGACCTCGTACGTGAGTCCCTGCGGGGCCACCGTGTACGGGCCGAGCGCGATGTGCCAGGTGCCGGGCCGGACGGGGCCGGGGATGTAGCCGGGCGTCGCGTCGTCGCCGCGCAGGAAGAACTCGGAGCGCGCGCCGCCCGACCAGCCGCGGAAGCCCCGGCCGCCCAGGTCGGTGCCGCGCTCGTCGAAGACGCCGATGTCCAGGGCGTTGCCCGCGGTGCCGGCCGGGACCGGCGGTTTCTCGTAGGTGTAGGCGACCTTGATCTCCCGTACCCCGCGCGGGACTTCGACCGGCAGGTACACGAAGTCCGGCGAACCGGGGGGCAGGGTGCCGCGCACCGTCCGGGTCTCCGTCCCGGAGGCCGGGGTCCCGGATCCGCCGGCCGCGTCGGCGCCGCTCGCGAAGGTCACGCTTCCCAACGTAAGGGCCGCGGCCGCTCCCGTCACGAACAGGGCACGTCGTGCCATACCGTTTCCGTGGTCGTCCTCGCACATGAGCCGCTCCCGGGATCAGCGTGACAGTGACATGACATCTTGGGGCAGGGGGGTGACACCGGCAAGACTGATGCCGGGCCGTGAACGCCGGGGCACGGGAAGGTGAGCGGCACCGGTGCCCCTCCGTAACGAGGTGCGGCGCGCACGGAATCGGCCATGCCCTGTAACGCCTGATCAACGCGATCGTATGCTCGAAGGATGACGACCTCCGCGACGGGCGCGACTCCCGGATCCGGGCCGACGGCGAACTCCATGCGGCGTGCGCTCAAGCGCGCAAGGGACGGCGTCGCGCTCGACGTGACCGAGGCCGCGGTGCTGCTCCAGGCCCGCGGCACGGACCTCGACGACCTGACGGCCTCCGCCGCCCGGGTGCGTGACGCGGGCCTGGACGCGGCCGGCCGCGCCGGCGTCATCACCTACTCCAAGAGCGTCTTCATCCCGCTCACCCGGCTGTGCCGGGACAAGTGCCACTACTGCACCTTCGTCACCGTCCCCGGCAAACTGCGCCGGGCCGGCCACGGGATGTTCATGTCCCCCGACGAGGTCCTCGACATCGCCCGCCGGGGCGCCGAACTCGGCTGCAAGGAAGCCCTGATCACCCTCGGCGACAAGCCGGAGGACCGCTGGCCCGAGGCCCGCGAGTGGCTGGACGCGCACGGGTACGACGACACGATCGCCTACGTACGGGCCATCTCGATCCGCATCCTGGAGGAGACCGGCCTGCTGCCGCACCTCAACCCGGGTGTCATGTCGTGGACCGACTTCCAGCGGCTGAAGCCCGTCGCGCCGTCGATGGGCATGATGCTGGAGACCACCGCGACCCGGTTGTGGTCCGAGCCCGGCGGCCCCCACCACGGCTCCCCGGACAAGGAGCCCGCCGTCCGGCTGCGGGTCCTGGAGGACGCCGGCCGCTCCTCCGTCCCCTTCACCAGCGGACTGCTCATCGGCATCGGGGAGACGTACGAGGAGCGCGCCGACTCCCTGTTCGCGCTGCGCCGGATCTCCCGCGCCTACCACGGCATCCAGGAACTGATCATCCAGAACTTCCGCGCCAAGCCGGACACCGCGATGCGCGGGATGCCGGACGCGGAGCTGGACGAACTGATCGCCACCGTCGCCGTCGCCCGGCACATCATGGGCCCGGCCGCCTGCCTCCAGGCGCCGCCCAACCTCGTCGACAGCGAGTACGGACGGCTGATCGGCGCCGGCATCGACGACTGGGGCGGGGTCTCGCCGCTGACCATCGACCACGTCAACCCGGAACGCCCCTGGCCGCAGATCGAGCTGCTGCGCGAGCAGTCGGCCGAGGCGGGCTTCGAACTGCGCGAACGACTCTGCGTCTACCCCGAGTTCGTACAGCGCGGGGAGCCCTGGCTGGATCCGCGTCTGCTGCCGCACGTCCGGGCGCTGGCGGACCCCGAGACGGGCCTCGCGCTCCCGGACGCGGTCGTCGAGGGCCACCCCTGGCAGGAGCCCGAGGAGGCCTTCACGTCCTCCGGCCGCACCGACCTGCACCACACCATCGACACCGAGGGCCGCACCGGCGACCGCCGCGACGACTTCGACGCGGTGTACGGCGACTGGGAGGCGCTGCGGGAGGCCGCGGCCCCCGGCATGGTGCCGTCCCGCATCGACACCGACGTACGGGCCGCGCTGGCGACCGCCGCCGACGACCCGACGAAGCTGACCGACGACGAGGCGCTCGCCCTGCTGCACGCCGACGGGCCCGCGCTGGACGCCCTGTGCGGCATCGCCGACGACGTCCGCCGGGCGGCGGTCGGCGACGACGTCACGTACATCGTGACCCGCAACATCAACTTCACCAATGTCTGCTACACCGGCTGCCGTTTCTGCGCGTTCGCCCAGCGCCGCACCGACGCAGACGCGTACACGCTCTCCCTGGACCAGGTCGCGGACCGTGCCGCCCAGGCGTGGGACGTGGGCGCGGTCGAGGTGTGCATGCAGGGCGGCATCCACCCGGACCTGCCCGGCACCGCCTACTTCGACATCGCGAAGGCGGTCAAGGAGCGGGTCCCCGGCATGCACGTCCACGCCTTCTCCCCGATGGAGGTGGTGAACGGCGCGACCCGCACCGGCCTGTCCATCCGCGAGTGGCTGACCGCCGCCAAGGAAGCCGGCCTCGACACCATCCCCGGCACCGCCGCGGAGATCCTCGACGACGAGGTGCGCTGGGTCCTGACCAAGGGCAAGCTGCCCGCGGCGACCTGGATCGAGGTCGTCACCACGGCCCACGAACTCGGCATCCGCTCGTCCTCCACGATGATGTACGGCCATGTCGACCAGCCCCGGCACTGGCTCGGCCACTTCCGCACGCTCTCCCGCATCCAGCAGCAGACCGGCGGTTTCACGGAGTTCGTGACGCTCCCCTTCATCCACACCAACGCCCCCGTCTACCTGGCCGGCATCGCCCGCCCCGGCCCGACGACCCGCGACAACCGCGCGGTCATGGCGATGGCCCGCCTCCTGCTGCACCCGCACATCCCCAACATCCAGACCAGCTGGGTCAAGCTGGGCACCGAGGGCGCGGCCGAGATGCTCCGCTCCGGCGCGAACGACCTCGGCGGCACCCTCATGGAGGAGACCATCTCCCGCATGGCGGGCTCCAGTTACGGCTCCTACAAGTCGGTCAAGGACCTGATCGCGGTGGCCGAGGCGGCGGGCCGCCCGGCCAAGCCCCGCACGACGACCTACGGCGACGTCCCGGAGGAACGGCAACGCGCGGCGGCCGCCTCGGACGGCCACCTGCCGGAGCTGCTGCCGGTACTGGAGTGACAGAAAACCCTTTCGGCGCTGTCAGTGTCCCCTGTTAGCTTCATGCCGCCCGTGTGATCCACGGGCGGCAAGCGCCGACAGGGGAGGGCCACTTGAACGGATTCCGAAGGACCGGCAGACGCAGACGGCTGCTGGTGGGTTGCTGCGCCGCGGCGCTGCTGGCGGGCGCCGCCGGCACGGCCAACGCGGTGGACAACCTGCCGCCGAAGCAGCCGCTGGTGAAGGATCTCCAGACGGGAGGCAAGGCCTGCGCTTCGGGGGACGACACGGTGTACGTCGCGTCGGCCCCGACACTCACCGCGGTGCTGTACGACCCGGAGGAGGACAACCGGCCCGGTGAGGTGAACCGGGTCAAGGGGGAGTTCGAGGCCTGGTGGACCGACTCGGCCGGGGTCGAGCAGCGTCGGACGCTCACCACGAACGAGGCCTCTTCCGGGGCACGGCGGAGCTGGCCGATGCCGGCCGACATCCCGGCGGACACGACCATCTCCTGGCACGTCCGCGCGAACGACGGCCAGGCGACGTCCGCGTGGAGCGACGAGGGGGACGGCTCGGTCTGCTCGTTCGTGTACGACGACGTGAGTCCGGAGCGGCCCGTCGTCACCTCGTCGGACTATCCGGAGGAGCAGATCCAGGACGGCGTGGGTGTCTACGGCTCGTTCACCCTGGACTCCCCCTCCCCGGACGTGGTCGCGTACCGCTACAACTTCATCGGTCAGCCGTACGCGACCGCCCGCCCGGACGAGATGGGCGGCCCCGCCACCATCCGCTTCCTGCCGGCGAGGAGCGGCACGGACTACCTGACCGTTCAGTCGATCGACCGGTCAGACCGGGTCAGCACCACGACCACGTACTGGATCCGTGTGCGGTCCGGGCGCGCCCCCGTCGCCCACTGGAAGCTCGACGACCCGGCCGGCTCCCGGTCCGCCGCCGCCGAGACGGGGTCCGCAGCCCGCGCCGGCACTGGTGCGACCTTCGGCGGACCGTCCCCGACGGGAACCGGAGCCACCGCCACGGTCGCCCTCGACGGCACCGGCCACGGCTTCCTCACCCCGGACGCCCCGGCCGCCGACCTCCGCAAGTCCTTCGCGGTGAGCGCCTGGGTACGCCCCGCCGAGACCGGCCGGACGATGACGGTCGCCAGCCAGGACGCGGCCGGCAAGCCGGGCTTCACCCTCGGCCTCCGGGCCCAGGACTCCGGCCCCGCCTGGTCCTTCGCGATCGGCGGCACTCGGATCACGGGCGGAGCGCCCGAGACCGGTGAATGGGCTCACGTGCTGGGCCTGTACGACGCGGAGACCGGCAAGGCACGGCTCTACGTCAACGGCCGCGAGGTGGGCACCGCGGTGGAAGCGACGCCCACCGAGGCGTCCGGGGCCTTCCAGATCGGCCGCGCCCGCGGGGCCGACGGCTACCGCGACCGCTGGCACGGCGACGTCGGTGACGTCCAGGTCCACGACCGGGTCGTGGTGCCGGGTGAGGT
This sequence comes from Streptomyces sp. NPDC102279, assembly GCF_044766365.1. Lineage (NCBI taxonomy): Bacteria > Bacillati > Actinomycetota > Actinomycetes > Kitasatosporales > Streptomycetaceae > Streptomyces > Streptomyces sp. NPDC102279. The sequence continues at coordinate 337,663 of NZ_JBIWLU010000005.1, forward strand.
GACCGAACTGGCGCAGCGCACGCCGAAGCGGCTCGGTCACTGGTCGCTGGACGACGCGACGGACGGGGTGAGCTCCGAGGGTACGGGTGGTGCGCCCCTGCGGATCGGCGGCGGCGCGACCGTCTACCGGGGCTCCGACGGTTCGTGCCTCCCGGAGCTGGACCCCGACTGCCCGCCGGCGCCCGAGCCGCTGGTCGGTGAGGGACACCTGAGTCTGGACGGCGAGACGGGTTACGCCGCCATGGACGGGCCCGTCGTGGACACCGGCGACAGCTTCACCCTCGGAGTGATCGCGCGCCTGGCGGACTCCGAGCCCGCCCACCCGATGACCGTGCTCTCGCAGGCCGGTGAGCACACCGATGCCTTCAAGGTGCGTTACCAGCCCGCCGACCACACCTGGCAGCTGGTGATGCCGGTGCGGGACGAGGCCGGAGCACCGGAGAAGGTGGTGTCCCAGGTCGAGAGCGCGGACGGCGGCGAAGGGCAGGGCCACCGCCTCGCCGTGGTGTACGACGACGCGTCCGACACGATCAAGCTGTACGTGGACGGCAGCGCCGGCGCCGAGGCGGCAACCGAGTTCCCGAACGGCTGGCACAGCGCCGGGGCGCTCCAGGTCGGGCGGGGCGGGGCCGGTGACGGCTGGGGCGAGTACCTGCACGGAGACGTGGACGAGGTGCAGGCGTACGCGGGGGTTCTGAGCGGCCCGCAGATCGCCCAGCTGGGCTGGGGAGCGGGCATCGACCCCTGATGCCACCGATCACGGACTGCTGACCTCACGACGGCCCGCCGGAACCCCCGTTCCGGCGGGCCTTCGCCCCTCCGGAACCGGCCGATCACCCCTCCGCGTGGCCGAGTTGGGCGAGACTGGAGAGGTGGCCCGGGCGGGCCGACGGGGGAGAGAAGGGACGCATGGTGGGCGCGCAGCCGTCGATGCAGGAGCTGATCGAGGAACGCAGGCGGCTCTCGTTCGTCGGGCGGGGCGGCGAACGGGCCGCGTTCCTGCGGAACTTCGACGTGCCGGTGCGCGATCCGGGGCGGCGGTTCCTGTTCCACGTGCACGGCAACGCGGGTGTCGGGAAGACGTTCCTCGTCCGTGAGCTGGAGCAGCTCGCCCGGGAGGCCGGGGCGCTGACCGCGTACGTCGACGAGAGCACCGGCAGCGTGCCCGCGGCCCTGGAGACGGTCTGCGCCGGGTTCGCCCGCCAGGGACGCCGGCTCAAGGAGTTGGAGCGGCTGCTGGACCGGTACCGCGAGCGGCGCCACGAGGCCGACTCACTGACCCGGGAGGCGGCCCCGGGCGAGCCCTCCGCCGTCGGGACGGCCCTGGCGCGGGCCGGCCTCGTCGGCATCGGCATGGTCCCCGGTGCCGGGCCCTTCGCCGGGGCCGTCGATCCGGGCCAGCTCGCGGGCGCCGCCGACCGGATGCGGGCCGGGCTGAGCGCGCACTTCCGCAGCCGTGACGACGTACGGCTCGTCATGTCGCCCGAGGAGGTCCTCACCCCGGTGCTGCTGGAGGAACTGGCCCGCGCCGCCGGGCGGTTCCCCCGCCAGGTCCTGTTCTTCGACACGTACGAGCGGACCGGTCCGTTCCTCGACGCCTGGCTGCACGCGACGATGGCCCTGGAACGCCACGGCGCCATGCCCGGGAACGTGGTCGTCGTGACGGCGGGCCGTAACCCGCTGGACCTCGACCGCTGGGGAGGCTGCTCGGACTCGGTGGCCGAGATGCCCCTGCTGCCGTTCACGGAGCAGGAGGCGCGCGAGGTGCTCGCCGGCCGGGGCGTGGTCGCGGAGCCTGTCGTCGAGGAGATCCTCCGCCTCACCGGGCGCCTGCCGGTCCTCGTCTCGACCCTCGCCGAGACCCGTCCGGCCGACCCCGACGACGTCGGCGACCCGAGCGCCACCGCCGTCGACAGCTTCCTCAAGTGGGAGCACGACCCCGTGCACCGCGCCGTCGCCCTGACCTGCGCCTTCCCCCGGCGCCTGGACGCCGACGTCTTCCGGGCCGCCGCGGAACGCCCCGACGACGAGGCCGACGCCCTGTACGACTGGCTGCGCGGCCTGCCCTTCGTCACCGAGCGCGGCGGCGGCATCCAGTACCACGACGTCGTCCGCGCCCCGATGCTCCGCTCCCAGCGGCTCCGGTCGCCGCGCGGCTGGACCGGCCGGCACAGGAGGCTCGCGGAGACCTTCGGCCGATGGCGGCAGGAGGCCGAGACGGGCGAGAACGAGGACGAGTTGTGGACCCGGGACGGGTGGCGCGAGCTGCGGCTCGCCGAGTCGTACCACCTGCTGTGCGCCGCCCCCCGGCCCGCGCTGCCGGCGGTGCTGCGCGACGTCGTGCACGCCTGCGACGCCGGTGAGGTGCCCGCCCGGCAGTGGGCGCGGGCGCTGGCGGAGGCCGGACGGGACGCCGACGCCGAGGCGCCGGCCCGCTGGGGGAGCGACCTGTCGCGGGCCCTGGACGACGGAGGGCAGGCCGCCGCCCTCGAACTCCTCCTGAACCGTGCAGGGTTCGGCCCGGACACCGAGGCCGTCGCGCGCTCGGTGCGCGGCAGTGTCCTGCGGCACGACGGGGCGTACGAGGCGGCGACGGCGGAGTACGACCGGGCGCTCACGCTCGATGCCGGGCTGGTCCGCGCCTATCGCGGCAGAGCCATGACGCGGGCCGAGTCGGGGGACTACGCGGGCGGGATCGCCGACCTGGACCGGGCGCTCGCCCTGGCCCCCGACGACGGACGGGCGCTGTCCGTCAGGGGCGAGTACCACCGCGCCCTCGGCGACTACGACGCGGCACTCGCCGACCTGGACCGGGGCATCGCCCTCGACCCCGCCCGCGACTTCGCCTGGGCGTCCCGCGGCGCCACCCGGCTGAGCCGCGGCGAACTCGACGAGGCCCTCGCCGATCTGGGCCGGGCGGTGGAGCTGAAGCCCGAGTACGGGTGGGCGCTGGCCCGCCGGGCCCGGGTGTGGCGCGCGCTCGGCGAGGAGGCCCGGCAGATGGCGGACCTCGACCGGGCCGTGGCCCTCCAGCCCGACTGGGCGTGGGGCGCGTGCGAACGGGGGGACGCGCTGCGCGTCGCGGGACGGCACGCGGAGGCGCTGGCCGAGTACGACCGGGCCGTCGCCCTCGACCCGGAGTACGCGTCGGCGTACGCGAGCCGGGCCGTCTCCCGCAGCGAACTGGGCCACCATGCCGAGGCGCTCGCGGACCTGGACCGGGCCATCGGCCTGCGGCCCGGGTACGCGTGGGCGCTGAGCCGGCGGACGGTGATCCTGGCCCGTTCCGCCGCGGCGGAGTGAGCCTCAGTGCCCGGCGGTGAACGCCAGGAAGTCCGACCAGGTGCCGTCGGAGAACGTGAGGCGGGCGCGGTGTGCGTCCTTGGAGTCACGGACGTGGACGTTGGCCCCGACCGTCTCGCCGGTGATCGCGACCTCGACGCAGTCCGGACCCTCGTTACTGCTGTAGCTGCTCTTGAACCACTCCAGGTTGGAGTCGTGATCGTTGGCATGCGCGAAGGTCATGTCTCTCCAAGTGCCTTCTCGATGAGGGTCGTTGACTCCCGGGGCGAGAGAGCCTGGGCTCGGATGATCCCATAGCGCATGTCGAGGGGCTGCACTTCCTTCGGGTCGCTGATCAGGCGGTTGTAGGTCTGTCCCTCCTCATGAGCCACCGTGTTGCCGTCGTGGAGCTTCAGCAGACGGATCGGGCCTCCCATGCCCGCGTGGTCGTCACGGTCCGTCGGCATCACCTGGATCTCGACGTGTCGTAACCGGCCGACTTCCAGCAGGTGTTCGAGCTGCTGACGGAGCACCATCCTCCCTCCGATGGGCCGCCGCAATGTCACCTCTTCCTGGACAAAGGTGAGCGTGGGCCGAGGCAGGCGTTCGAAGATGCCTTGGCGCGAGATGCGGGCGCTGACGTGGCGGTCGATTTCGTCCTCCGTGTAGGACGGCCGCCGCATGGTGAACAAGGCCCTCGCGTAGTCAGGAGTCTGGAGCAGCCCGTGAAGGTAGTGGTTGGCATACGCCCCCAACTCGACCGACTCCTCCTCCAGTTTGGCCAGGTCCCGGACCTTCTTCGGATAGCGCGCCTCCTCCACGTCCCTGCGCATCGCGGAGATCTTCCCGGCGGCGCCGAGCACGTCGTCGGCCTTGTCCAGGAACTCGGGCTTCGGCGCCCGGCGCCCCCGCTCCACCGACGAGATCATCTCCTCGCCGTATCCGATGGCCGAGCCGAACTCGGCCTGGCGCAGACCGGCCGCCTCCCGCCAGGACTTGATCTGCCGGCCGACGGCCCTGAGTACGGCCGCGGCCTCCTCGTCCTCCACCTCGCCCATCCCGCGCCCTTCAGCCGCATCGCCCCGGCCGTTTCGGCTGTATCGCCCATACCGGCCTCAACACCGTTCAGGCTAGCCAGAAGTGGCCACGCAGAGTGACGAGAGTGAGGATGTCTCCCGCGCCGTCCATACGTGACCGCTTGCTACCACTCGTATCGCATCCCGCATCTGGATCCGCAACCACAACCGACCGTTCCCGTTCGATTACAGTGCTGAGCTGTCGGACGTAGGGACGGTGCCTGGGAGGTCTCGGTGGGTGCGACAGCCGGTGCCGTCTGGGGACGGGCGGAACAGCAGGACTTCCGCAGCCGCGTTCGCGGGACGCTGCTCGGCGCGGCCGTCGGTGACGCGCTGGGCGCCCCGGTCGACGCGCTCTCCCTGGAGGAGATCCGGGAGGCGCACGGCGCGGAGGGACTCCTCGACCTGACCTCGGCGTACGGCAGACGCGGGGCCGTCACCCACCTCACCCAGCTCACCCTGTTCAGCGTCGACGGTCTGATCCGCGCGCAGGTCCGCCGGGACACCGGCGCCTGGCACCCGCCGACCGACGTGCACCGCGCCTACCGCCGCTGGGCGGCCACCCAGAGCGACTGGGGGCCCGACGAGCGGCGCAAGGAGGACGGCTGGCTGGCCCGCGAGGAGTGGCTCTACGCCCGCCGCGATCCGGCCAGGTCCTGCCTGCTGGGCCTCGGCGACGAGATCATGGGCACGCTGGACGCGCCCAAGAACCCCGGCGAGGCCGGCCCCGAGGCCACCGCCCGCTCCGCGCCGTTCGGTCTGCTCGTCGGCTGGGAGCCGCAGCTCGTCATGCAGCTCGCCGTCGAGTGCGCCGCGCAGACCCACGGGCACCCCACGGCGTACCTGTCGGCGGGCGCGTACGCCGTCGTCGTGCACGCGCTGGCCCGCGGGGAGAGCCTCGACGCGGCCGTGCAGCAGGCCCTCGCGCTGCTCGCGGGCCGCCCGGGGCAGCAACAGGTCTCCGACGCCCTCCAGCACGCCCTGGGGGCCGTACGACAGGGCATGCCCTCGCCGGGCCGGGTCGAGGAACTCGCCGGGGACGGAACCGCGGAGGGGCTGCTCGCCGCCGCCGTGTACTGCGTGCTCGTCGGCGACGACGTCCGGCACGGGCTGTGCCTCGCCGTGAACCACGGCGGGCCCTCCGCGGCCACCGCCGCCCTCACCGGCGGCCTGCTGGGCGCCCTGCACGGCGAGACGGCCCTCCCGCCGGCCTGGCTGGCCGAACTGGAGGGCCGCCCCTCGCTGCTGGTCCTCGCGGACGACTTCGCCATGGAGATGACGCAGGGCCCCGCCCTGCACGGCCCCGCGGGCTCGTCCCCGGGCTGGCTCGCCCGGTACCCGCGGGGCTGAGCGGGCCGCGCCGGTCCTAGTCCTTCACCGGCGCCCCCACCACGTCGTCGGCCGCCCCGGCCGGAGCCGGAACCGTCGCCTCGGCGGACGAGGTCCCGTCGGGGTCCGTGTTGATCAACTCGATGATCGCGTCCCGCTCCGGGGTGTCCTCGGGCTTCACGAAGCCGATGACGATGTAGAGGACGAGGGAGATGACCATCGGGAGGGCGACCTGGTACTCCAGCTTCACGTCGGTGCGCTGGGAGAAGTCCAGGTTGTAGTTGACGAAGAAGAAGGCGAGCAGACCGCACGCCCAGCTCGTCAGCGCCGCTGTCGGGCCCGACTTACGGAACGGCCGGAGCAGCCCCAGGATGAACGGGATCGCGATCGGCCCCATCAGACCCGCCACCCACTTGATGACGACGGTGATGATGTCCTTGAACGTCGGGGAGTTGACCTGGGTGGCCACCGCCATGGAGAAGCCGAGGAAGGCGACCGTGGTGACACGGCCCGCGATCAGCCCCGTGCGGGTGTCCCAGGCGCGTGCCGCACGCGAGAACGCCGGCACCACGTCCCGCGTGAAGACGGCCGCGATGGCGTTCGCGTCCGAGGAGCACATGGCCATCGTGTGCGAGAAGAACCCGACGACGACCAGGCCCAACAGCCCGTGCGGCAGCAACTGGTCGGCCATCAGGCCGTACGCGTCCGAGCCGTCCGGCTTCTGCGCCGTCACCAGGAGCGGCGACAGCCACATCGGGATGAACAGGATGACCGGCCACACGAACCACAGTCCGGCGGACAGGAACGCGGACCGCGTGGCCTGCTTGGCGCTGCCGGTGGCCATGTAGCGCTGCGCCTGGTTCCACATGCCGCCGTTGTACTCGAACAGCTTGATGAACAGGTACGCGATGAAGAACACCGTCATGTACGGGCCCGCGAACCCGTCCGCGTGACCGTGCAGCTTCGGCGAGTCCAGCGCCTTGGACAGGCCGCCCTGGTCGGAGATCTTGTTCAGCGCGATGATCAGCATCGCGATACCGGCCATCAACTGGATGATGAACTGGCCGAGTTCGGTCAGCGCGTCGGCCCAGAGACCGCCGATGGTGCAGTACACCGCCGTGATGCCGCCGGTGATGAGGATGCCCTGGGTGAGCGTGACGCCGGTGAAGACGCTGAGCAGGGTGGCGATGGCCGCCCACTTCGCGCCGACGTCCACGATCTTGAGCAGGATGCCGGACCACGCCAGCGCCTGCTGGGTCTGCACGTTGTAGCGGTCCTTGAGGTACTCGAGCGGTGAGGCGACGTGCAGGCGTGAGCGCAGCCGGTTGAGCCGGGGCGCGAAGGCCTTGGCGCCGATGGCGACACCGATGGCGATGGGCAGTGCCCAGGTGACGTACGAGGTGATGCCGTAGGTGTACGCGATGCCGGCGTACCCGGTGAACATCACCGCGCTGTAGCCCGACATGTGGTGCGAGATGCCGGACAGCCACCACGGCATCTTGCCGCCCGCGGTGAAGAAGTCGCTGACGTCGTCCACGCGCTTGTGGGACCAGATGCCGATCGCGGTCATGACACCGAAATACGCGACCAGGACGGCCCAGTCGAGACCGTTCATGTGCCCCCTCCAGGGGTCCGCCTTGTGAACCTGCAGATACCGGACGGCACTTCGCCAGTACACATGGAGGTCCCTCCACGCCCGGGCGGAGCCGGGCGTTCGACGGAGGGGCGGGGCCCCGTGCGGGAGCGGGGACTTGGGGGATTGAACCGCTGGTCCGACCGGCCGGTCAAGACCTCGCGCGGTCACAGATATGAACGCAGATCAGAAAGCAGAACGATTTTGCCTCTACTTTACCCGTCTGGCTGTTGTCGTGCTCGTGACGTGGAACACACGATGAGCGGGCACTTCGCCAGACCCACAGAGCAACGACGCGTCGACAGCCGTACGGGATGCGGGTCCCGTGCGCGCCTGGGAGAGGGGGCCACTCGGGCCGTACTGCCTACCGCATCAGTTCGCCGGCGTTCACGAGCAGCGACTGCCCCGTGATCGCCCGCGCCCGGTCGCACGCCAGGAACACCGCGGCGTCCGCGACGTCCCCGTCCGTGGCCAGCTCCGGCAGCGCCATTCGTTCGGTGAGGCGGCGCAGCACGTCCGCCTCGGGGACCTGCTCCGTGTAGGCCGTGAACTGTACGTACGCCTCGACGGGCGGGCCCCACATCCAGCCGGGCAGCACGGTGTTGACCCGGATCCGGTGCGGGCCGAGCTCCCGGGCCATGGAGTACATCGCACTCGTCAGCGCGCCCTTGGAGGCCGCGTACGCCGCCTGCCGCACCTGGCTGGGCGCGGCGACGGACGACTGCGTGCCGATGACGACCACCGAACCGCCGCGCTCCTTCAGCGCGGGCAGGCAGGCGCGGGTCATCCGCAGCGTGCCGAGCAGGTTCACGTCGATGACCGACTGCCAGGTCGCGAAGTCCGCGTCCTCCAGGCCGCCGAAGTAGCTGTCCCAGGCCGCGACATGGACGACCGCGTCGATCCTGCCGAACCGCTCCACCGCGAGTGCGGCCAGCGCCTCGCACTGCCCCTCGTCGGTGATGTCCGTCGCCCGGTACGCCGTGTGCGCGCCCTCCGGGTCGAGTTCGGCCGCGGACTTCGCCAGGTTCGCCTCCGTGCGCGCGCCGAGCACCGCGTTCCCGCCGTCGCGCACCACGGCCGCCGCGACCTGGTGGCCGAGTCCCGCTCCGACGCCCGACACCACGACGGTCCTGCCGGTCAGCAGTGACATCCGGGGCCTCCCCGACTCTGGCAAATTGTCTGACGGAGCGTCAGAGTATGGGCGTCCGGCGGAGGAAGGAAGCCCCGCGCACGCTCCGCCGAGGAAGGGGACCGTCATGTCGGAGGAGACCCGCAGTGACACCTACGCGGAACTGGCCGCCCTCGGCCCGTACGGCGTCCGCCCGGGCCACGCCCTGATCACCCTGGTCGAACCGCACCCGGGCCACGAGTACGCCTACAACCGCTGGTACGAGGACGACCACTACTACGCGGGTGCGATGGCCATGCCCTGGATGTACGCCGGCCGCCGCTGGGTGGCGACCCGTGAGCTCCAACTGCTGCGCGGCCCCGAGAAGTCGGCGGTCGCGCAGCCGGTCACCGCCGGCTGCTACCTGTCCACGTACTGGGTCACCGACGGCCGCTACGACGACCACATGAAGTGGACCGTCGGCATCAACCGGCGGCTGAACCGGGACGGCCGCGTCTACCAGGACCGTACGCACGTCTTCACGGCCTTCCAGGACCACGAGGCCACCGTCTACCGGGACGGAGCCGCGGGCCCCCGGGACTTCCACGCCCTCGACCACCCCTACGCGGGGCTCGTGCTGGAGGTCGTCGACGCCGAGTCCGCCGAACAGCGCGCCGAAATGCTGGAGTGGCTGCGCTCCCGGCACCTGCCGAAGCGACTGGCCGGCTCGCCCGCCGCCCTGGTGACCGTCTTCCGGCCGACCCCGCTCCCCGGCGACCGGATGACGTACGTGAAGCAGGTGGAGGGCGTGGACACCCGGCTCACCCTGCTGTGGTTCCTGGAGGCGGACCCCCGGGACTGCTGGGAGGAGCACTTCACCGGCCTGGACGAGGCGGTGGCCGAATCCGGCCTGGGAAGGGTCGAGTTGCTCGCCCCGTTCATTCCCACGGTCCCAGGAACGGACCGCTTTGTGAACGAGCTCCGCTGAACAGACGGCGCCCTGGGGCGAACCGAGCCGAAAAGGAAAGAGAAGGGCCCCCTCGGCCAGGACGGCGGGCCGGTCGAGAGGGCTCTGTCGGTGGAACGTATGAAGTTGTGTCGGGTCATGTGGGGTCAGACGAGGTCGGAAGCTCCTCGGCCGACCTCGGCCACGAAGGTGTTCCACGCGTCCGCGGGAAAGGCCAGCGTGGGGCCGGCGGGAACCTTGGAGTCGCGCACGGCCATCGCCGTGAGAACCGGGGACTTGACCTCGACGCAGGCGCCGTTGCCGGTGGAGTAGGAAGACTTGGTCCACATGTCGGTGGCACCCTGCTGAATTGCCATGATCGCTCCAGAAAGCAGTCGTTCTTCGGTGAGTTGCCGCCTTCGACGCCATCGACGCGCTGTCACCGGGCTGCGGATCCGCTACGGAATCCGCAGCTCGGTTTGCGCCAACGTTGTTCATTCGGTGGCGTGATCGACGCTACTCGCCAACATCGGCTGGCGAAGCGACTATTCACTCGACTGGATGGCATATTCCAGTGGGGTCTTCCATGTTGAGGTGCCGAAGGTGTAGGGTCCGGCACCTTTTCCGCGAAGGGCCTTCACACGTCCCCTTCGGCCCGCCCCGGTTCGTCCCGGCACGCCTCAGCGCGCGTAGTCCTTCGCGAGGTCCGCGATGAACTGACGCGACTGCTCCACGTTCAGGGCCTGGGCCCGCAGGTGCTCGTACATCACGCTGTACTTCTGGACGTCGTTCGCCTTCTCCAGGTACAGGTCGCTCGTCACGCCCTCGATGTAGACGACGCTGGAGTCCGCCGCGTCGGGGAACTCCAGGATCGCGTACTGGCCGTTGAGGCCCGGGTGGGCACCCATCTCGAAGGGGATCACCTGCACGGTGACGTGCGGCAGTTGGGACTGCTCGACGAGGTACTCCAGCTGCTCGCGCATGAGGGAGCGGTTGCCGACGGCACGGCGCAGGGCGGCCTCGTCCAGCACGGTCCACAGGCGCAGCGGGTTGTCCGGGGCGGAGATTCGTTCCTGCCTCTTGAGGCGGACCTGGACGCGCTTGTCGATGTCGGCGGCCGCGGTCTCCGGCAGGGCTCCCGCGATCAGGGCCTCGGCGTAGGGCCGGGTCTGGAGCAGACCCGGGACGACCTGGGGGTCGTACACGCGCAGACTCGCCGCGTCGGTCTCCAGACCGATGTAGACGCTGTACGGGATGTCGCCGAAGGAGTGCCACCAGCCCTGCTGGCGCGAGTCCTTGGCCATCTGCATCAGCGAGTCGACGATCCGGTGGTCCTCGACCTCGTAGACCCCGCACAGATCGCGGACGTCCCGCTGGCTGATGCTGCGTCGCCCGTTCTCCAGGCGGCTGATCTTCGACTGCGAGACCAGCAGTCGCTCGGCGACCTCTTCGGCCGTCATGCCCTTGAGCTCGCGGAGCCGGCGCAGCTCCTGGCCCAGCCGGCGTCGCCGGACGGTGGGATTGACACTTGACGCCACGGGACGTGCACCTCCGGCTGCGGGGCTCTACTTTGCGTATCTGCTGTTGAGCAGATTGCCACCAAGGTGCTTTCTACCGCTGGGAAACAGCGGATATGCGCTGGGTACGCGCACATTCGGGGTTTCGGCGGGTATCCGCGTCCACGCGCGGGCCCTTGGACGTGACCGCCGGTGGCGACGCCCCGGTCCGGTGGCCGGTCACGGACCCCGGAGCCGACCGCCGGACCCGCCGTGGAATGCGGCCGCGCGGGGCGGCGGAACCGTGTCGTCGTCCGGACGTACGGTCCTGTCGCCCCGCGCGAGCCAGCGGCTCCCGAACCGGATCATGGGGACTGCGGTGCGGCGCTGATGTCCTGCGGCGGTGCTGGTACTGCGGGTGGTGCGAGTCGTGCGGTCTGCCGTGGGACTGCGGCTCAGTGGACCACGGCGCGCGCCATCGACCCGTGACGCGGTTGCATCGGAACACCGCGCGCGGTCTCCGGTGCGGACCTGACTCCGGCGGTGGCCGGACGGCCTGCCGGTGCCGGGCTGCGGCGTGGCTGTGCGGCCACACCGTTCTGAACGTCCATCACGGCGTGTGCCACGAGTCCGCCCATGGGGTCGTGCCTGATCAGGTCCCGCAGCCGGGAGCGGGACGAACGTCCCTCGTTACCCGGATACAGGTGCTTGCCGAGTCCGACCGCATGGGCCAGCGCGGCGAGCGCCGCGGTCCGCGGGTCCGGCGGGACGCCGGTGCGGATCGCGTTGTCCAGCCGGCCCCTGATCTCCCGGCTGATTTCCGTGTCCGTCGCTTGATAGCGAGTCGTCGGAAGCACCCCGCACATCTGGCCGGCCACGGCATGGACCATGCCGCACCTCTCCAGATGCGAGAGATAGGTCTGGCGCAACCCCAGCCGGGGCCCGCCAATCCAGTTGACCGCGCGTACGGGTGCTCCGCGTCGGCGAAGCAGTTCCAACGCACAGTCCAGTGTTGGATCTCCAGTCGGCCGTGGCACGACCACGGCGATACGATCCCCGTCTGGGGCTATCCGTCCGGCCAGCGCCAGCTCCACTAGCTGCGCTCCGGCCAGACCGAGGTCGAGCGACTGCGGCTGCGCGGTGGTACCCGTGGTCGGGTCCAACGCCAGCAACAGAAGCTCCTCCGGAATTGTTCTGCGGCTCCTGCCCATCCATGCCTCCCCGCGTGGATGAATGACAGGGTGACCCCTCTCACATTGGTCTGTCGAGGGTGCGTGACCGGAATGTAGTGGAACCAGTAAGTATGTCGTTCTCGTCTACCGCAGGGGTCAATCCCTCACACAGGACACTGGTACATGGTTCGGACAGCGATGTCCGGGCCGCGGGTAAAGGGTTTGACGGTTCGGTTCGGCGCGCGGAGGGCGTGCGTCACATGGAGGAGGCATCGGTGGCGGGCGAGTCCCCCGACAGGTCGAAGCAGAACGAGTCGTCGGCGTCGTCGGCAGAAGCGACGCCGGTGACCCCGGCGCCGGTTCCGGGTCCGGGGCGGTCGGGCGGTCCGTCGTCGACGGCGTCCCCGGCGTCGCCGGGGGCCACGGCATCGTCGTCGGCACAGGGCGCGGCTCCGGCCGATCCGCGCATGGCGATGGCCCGCGAACGGGCCGCCACGGTCCGGGTGGATCAGGCGACCGCGGTCTTCTCCACGAAGGCCCTGTCGGCGGACACCGTCCGTGCGACGGAGCCGACGGCATCGGCCACGGTGGAGTCCGCGGCCACCGCCATGGATGCCTCGCGCACCGCCGGGTCCGAGCCGGTCGCGGAGTCCGCGACGGGTACGGACGCCGCCGAGGGCGACACCCGGCTGCGTGCCGCGGTCGCCGCGTGGGTCTCGGGGTCGGGCGACGCCCCGGCTTCCCCGGGCGCGTCCGGGGCCGGTGACGGTGGCGCGGGCGGCACCGCCGTGGCGGACCGTACGGACCGCTCCGACGCCGCCACGGCGGCCGACGAGCCCGAGGCCGACGCCGAGGACTCCGCGGCCGCGGAGGGCGCCGACAGCGCCGAGACCGCGGCCGAGGCCGGCTCCGGGAAGGTCTCCGGCCCGTCCGGCGCGTCCGGCGCGGTGTCCGAGCCGGACGCCACGACCGACACGACGGCCGACGCCGTACCCGCCCCCGACGAGCAGCGCACGGACCCGGAGCCGGACACCGCCACCGGCGAGACGTCCGGCACGGACGAGCCCGAGCCCGGCACCGACGCCGAGCGCGTGAAGGCCGCCACCCCGGACACGGCACCCGCCTCCGCACCGTCCGAGCCCGCGGACGCCGAACCCGGGTCCGCCGTCTCCGACGCCGAACCCGAGGACGCGAAGCCCGCATCCGCGGACGCCGAGGACGCGAAGCCCGCATCCGTGGACGCCGAGCCCGAGGACGGCTCCGGGGCCGCGTCCGTACGGGATGCGGCCCCCGCGCCCGAGGACACGCCCGAGGACGCCCCTGTGGCCGCCCCCGGCACCGCCGACGCGGCCCCGGGCACGGACGCGGCCGGTGACGCCACCCACGACGGCGACACCGCCCCGCAGCCCCCCGTCGACGCGGCCCCCGCCGACGAGTCACGCGTCGACCAGCCGACCGCCGTCTTCAAGGCGCCGCGGCCGGCCGTGGACCAGCCCACGACGATGCTCAAGCTGGGCGACGCCGCCCGGCGCCCGGCCGCCAGGAAGGCCGACGAGAAGGCCGCCGCCGACAAGCCCGCAGAGGAACCGGCGGCCAAGCCCGTCGGCGCCGCCGAGCGCACCAGCCGGTTCGTCGCCCTCAAGTCGCTCGATGAGGCCGCCGCCCCGGCGCGCCCGAAGCCGCCGGCCGCCCCGGCGGGTGCCGACAAGCCGGCCTCGGCCACCGCGGTCGTCCCGCAGGTCGGCCCCGAGCGCACCACCCAGCAGCCGCTTCCGCCGAAGCCCCCGCTGGACCTGCTCGCCGAGCTGACCAACACCCCGCCGCCCCCGCAGACGCCGGTCCGCACGATCGTGCGGCGGGTCAAGATCTGGACGCCACTGGTCCTGCTGCTCGTGGTGATCTTTGCGGTCGCACAGGCCTTCCGTCCGCTGCCGACGCCGGGCCTCGCGCTCACCGCCGACGAGACGTACACCTTCGACGGCGGCACCCTCGACCTGCCCTGGCCCGGCCAGGGCCAGTCCGCGATCGAGGTCGACGGCGTCGGCAGCCTCGGCACCGACGGCAAGCAGACCCCCGCTCCCGTGGCGAGCGTCGCCAAGATCATGACGGCGTACGTGATCCTCCAGGAGCACCCGCTGAAGGGGAACGAGGACGGCGAGAAGATCACCGTCGACCAGCAGGCGGAGGACGAGTCGAAGCTGCCCGACGAGTCGACGGCCGCGATGTCGAAGGGCCAGCAGTTCACCGAGCGCCAGATGCTCCAGATGCTGATGATCCCCTCCGGCAACAACGTGGCGCGGCTGCTGGCCCGCTGGGACTCCGACAGCAAGAGCTTCGTCGCCAAGATGAACGCCGCGGCCGAGGACCTCGGCATGAAGAACTCGACGTACACGGACCCGAGCGGCCTGCAGAAGACCACGGTCAGCACGGCCGTCGACCAGATCAAGCTGGCCAGGAAGGTCATGCAGAACGACGTGTTCCGCAGCGTCGTCGGGATGGCCAAGGCGGACATCCCCGGGCTGGACAACACGATCTACAACAACAACGACCTGCTGGTGCAGCAGGTCGGCGTGATCGGCCTGAAGACCGGCTCCTCGACGCCGGCCGGCGGCAACCTGGTGTGGGCCGCGACGAAGAACATCAACGGCAAGACGCAGACGATCTACGGCGCGGTGATGAACCAGAACGCCGGCACCGGCAAGGTCTGGGACAGCCTGCACCTGGCGCTCGCCAACAGCCAGAAGCTGATCGACAAGGTCCAGAAGAGCCTGACCACCGCCACCGTGGTGAAGAAGGGCCAGGTCGTCGGCTACGTGGACGACCAGCTCGACGGCCGGACCCCGGTCGTCGCCACGAAGAACATGACGGCGGTCGGCTGGCCCGGTCTCAAGACCCACCTGTCGATCGGCGCGGGCGACACCGCGGTCCCGCACACCGGCAAGGCCGGCACGATCGTCGGTCAGCTGACGGTCGGCGACGGATCGAGCCGCTCCGTCAAGATTCCCGTCGCGCTGGGGTCGGACCTCGCCGAGCCCGGTCTCGGTGCGAAGCTGACCCGCGTGGGCTGAGCGGACAAGGGTCGCCGACGACGTATCCACGGACGTATCGGTGACATACGCCGGGGAGCGGCACCCGCGCCGCGGTCCCTCGGACAGCGCCCCACCCGGGCGCTGTCCGACGGAGTGCGTGCTAGCGTCGCGACAATCGGGGCTGCTCGCGAGCCGCGGGTCCCGGCCCAGAACGGACAACGGGACACGGGGAGAACCTTGCAGTGGCGACAGCGGAGCCGACCCACGCCGACGACGCCGATCCGGGCCCTGGAACGGACCCGCGAATACCTCTGCGCGGCCGTGCCCCCGAGCCGCTCGACGGCGCGGACGACCCCGCGCAGCCCGGCGCCGCCGCAGGGGTAGCGCCGTCCGGCACCGCTCGGCCCAACCTCTTCCGCCGCCATCCCGTCCTGCTCTCCACGGTCCTCGCCGGCGTGCTGCACGTCGTGTGGTTCTTCACGTTCGCGAACAGTGGCGGTGACCTGGCGGCACAGGACGCGTGGGCGGAGTTCGTCGGCCGGCACCCGGACTCGGCGTACAACCTCGCCTGGTACGGCGGGATGCACCCGGTGTCGTACAGCGTGGTGTCGCCGTACCTGATGTCGGTGCTCGGCGTCCGGACGACGATGATGATCGCCGGGACCCTCTCGGCCGGGCTGCTGACGATGATCCTGATCCGCAGCCGCGTGGTCCGGAACCCGACGGTCCCGGCGCTCGCCGGTGTCTTCGCGCTGCTCTGCAACGCCGCTTCGGGCCGGGTGACGTACGGCCTCGGCACGGTCTTCGCGCTCGCCGCCGTCGCCGTCGTCTTCTGCTGGCCCTATCGCTGGCGCTACAAGCGCTGGGCGAAGGCGCTGTGCGCGGCGCCGCTCGCCGCGCTCGCGACGGCCGCCTCGCCGGTGGCCGGACTGTTCGTGGGCCTGATCGCGGTCGCCCTGTTCCTCCAGAAGCGCCGCCCGGGCGCCTACGCCCTCGGGATCGCCCCCGCGATCGTCGTCGCCGTCTCGGCGTGGCTGTTCCCCTTCTCCGGCACCCAGCCGATGGCCGTCTGGTCGGTCATCCTGCCGTTCCTGTACGCGGTCCTGGTCTTCTTCCTGGTCCCCAAGGAGTGGAAGACGGTCCGGATCACGTCGGCGGTGTCCGGCCTCGCGGTGCTCCTCGTCTGGCTGATCAGCTCGCAGATCGGGTCGAACATCACGCGTCTGTCGATGCTGTTCGGCGGTGTCGCGCTGATCGCGGCGCTGCCCTTCGCCGTCCCGAAGTCGCGCAAGTGGTACGCCATCGTCATCGCGTTCGTCGGCTTCAACGCGTGGGTCGGCATCAAGTCGGTGGACGACGTCGTGCACACCACCCCGGCGGCCTCCTGGGCGCGTGAGCTGGCTCCGCTGGTCAACCAGCTCCAGGTGGTGAACGCCGAGAAGGGCCGCGTCGAGGTGGTCCCGGCCCGCTCGCACCGCGAGGCGTCCGCCCTCGCCCCGTACGTGAACCTGGCCCGCGGCTGGAACCGTCAGGCCGACATGGAGCGCAACCCGCTCTTCTACGACGACACGCTCAACTCGGCGAACTACCACGAGTGGCTGCAGCGCTGGGCCGTCCACTACGTCGTGCTGCCCAAGGGCGAACCGGACGGCGACGGCGGCGAACGCGAGCGCCAGCTGGTGCAGCGCGGCATGCCCTACCTCCGTCAGGTGTGGGGCGACGCCAACTGGCAGCTGTTCACCGTCACCGACCCGGCCCCGCTCGCCGAGCCGCACGCCGTCGTCGACCGGGCCGAGCAGGGCGAGCTGACCATCGAGGTGAAGAAGGCGGGCCGCATCCTCATCCGCATCCCGTACTCGCCGTGGCTGAGCATCGTCGACGCGGACGGCAAGAGCCTGAAGCCGCCGCAGGAGACGAAGGCGTCGAAGGAGCGCGCGGAGGGCACCGCGAAGACGTACGACAACCTCAACGGCTGTCTGATGCCGACGGAGGAGACCGCGGCGGGCGACAAGTGGACGGAGCTGCTGGCCCCGAAGCCCGGCACCTACCGGCTCGCGGCGCCGTACCAGCTCCCCCGGGGCACCCCGTGCCCGGAGGAGCTGCGCTAGATCCGCCGGAGGGCCGGCCGTCAGTTCCGCTCGAAGGGGCCGCAGTACGTCAGGCCCGCGTCCTCCAGCGGCTCGTCGCGGAAGAACCGGACGAGCAGGTCGCAGAAGTCCTGCGGCCGCTGGAGGTGGGCCAGGTGCCCGCACTCCGCGATCGTCGTGAAGCGTGCGCCCGGCAGGTCCGCCGCCACCGCGCGGACCATGTCGGGCGTCGTGAGCGTGTCGTGCTCGCCGGTGAACGCGAGGTACGGCACGGCGGGCACGGGCGCCCGCCGGTACCACTCGTGGGCCAGCAGCCGCCGGTTCCGCTCGACCGTCACCGCCACGTCGCGCGGGGTCTGCGCCGCGAACTGCTGGTACATCAGGCGCGCCAGCGCCGTGTGCTTGCGCACGGTGAGGTCGCCCGGCGGCGGCACGAAGCACCGGACGAACTCCTCCGCGGTCTCCTCGACGCGCCCCTCCTCCAGCATCCGCACCCAGCCCACGAGCGCCCTCGCGAACCAGCCCGGGACGTGGTCGGACATGCCCTGCACGGCGATCCGCCGCAGGTGTTCCGGGTGGCGCTGGGCCAGCCGCAGGCCGACCGCCCCGCCGTAGCAGCCGGCGTACAGGTTCACCGGGCCGAGCCGCAGCTCGCGCAGCATGTGTGCCGCGCACTCGGCGAGGAAGTCGATGCCGTGCTCGGCGGGCAGGAAGTCCGCGTCCCCGAAGCCGGGCAGGTCCACCGTGACGACGGTCCCCAGCCCACCGAGCCACCGCTCGTGACGCACCCACGAGTAGCGCGTCTGGTCCGAGCCGCCGAGCACGAGGAGCGGCTCCGTGACCGGGGCGCCGCGCCGGGCGATCCGGGCGGTGTACGCGTACCCCTCCCACGAGAGCGGGCGCTCCTCGACTTCCGTGGTCGCCCCGCCTCCCGGTGCCTGGGAGGGGACGTGGACCGAGGAAGCGACAGAAGGCACAAGGAACTCCCGGGAGGGACGAGATCACCGAAACTCCCACTGGTACACGGCTCCCGGGAGCCGTGCCCGCTCCGTCACACGATGGTGGACCCAGCTTCACCCGAAGGTGGGCGCGGCGCACCGGCCGCGCGCCCCCTCCGTCCCGTCGCGCCGCCCGGGCAGCGCCGCCGGCCCCTGACGCCACGGGTCTCCGGCAGGGGCCCCGGCTCCACGGACCCCTGCCTCGCCCGTCCCCGGCCTCACCGACCGGCGACCCGGCGGCCGGTCACCTCACCGGGAACGCCACGTCGCACACCGGGTCCCCGGGGCCGGCCGCGTCCCAGTCGGCGAAGTAGATCTCCCGGCACGGGCCGTCGACGGACAGCCCCTGCCCGGCGACCCAG
Source organism: Streptomyces sp. NPDC102279 (assembly GCF_044766365.1). Lineage (NCBI taxonomy): Bacteria > Bacillati > Actinomycetota > Actinomycetes > Kitasatosporales > Streptomycetaceae > Streptomyces > Streptomyces sp. NPDC102279. The sequence goes on from NZ_JBIWLU010000005.1 coordinate 356,181, forward strand.
TGCTCGACGGCCTCGAAGGCGGCGAGGATCTGCGGGTGGGCGACCTGGGCCTTGGTGATCCGGACGAAGGCGACGCGCCGCGCGGGCTCCACCCGGACCCGCGCCCCGGTCGCCCGGCCGTGCCGCTCCGCCCAGGCCCGTGCGGCGGTCTCGTCGGCGACGGGCACGCAGGACTCGGCGGGCCCGTCGCTCTCCACGCTCACCTCCGCGTGGTACACGACGAAGGGCGGCCCGGTGATCCCGCCGGCCTCCCCGGCCCCCTGCTCCAGCCGGCCCAGCGAGCCGGGGATCCACACCGGCAGCTCGGGCGCGAGAACGTGCCGCGTCTCGCTCAGCACGACCTGCTCGGGCACCTCTGCGGTCTCGACGACGAACTTCTCGTACATCTCGGAACTCCTCCCGGAAAGACGTCCACGGAGGTACCCGGCGAGGGCCCGCTGCGAGGCGAACCGTGCCTCGGCGCCGTCCCAGTACGCGGCGAGCAGCGCGGCCGCGTCGGACTCCCGTGCCTCCACCACCTCCGCGACGCGCGCCAGCGGCATGTCCAGCTGGCGCAGCAGCGCGACGAGCCGGGCCCGTTCGGTCTGCCCGGCGCGGTAGTAGCGGTAGCCGCTGACCTCGTCGACGTACGCCGGGGGCAGCAGCCCGAGGCGGTCGTAGAGGCGCAGCGCCTTGGCCGACAGCCGCGCCCGCGAGGCGAACGCGCCGATGGTGAGCAGGTCCTTGTCCACCCGGTCATCCTCCGTCACCGGGCGAGGGCCGCCCGGTGACGAGGACGCTGCCCCTTGCCCCAGGGGCAAGGTCAACGAAAGGGTTCAGCCGATGGCCTTCTCGACCGCGGAGACCAGCTCGGCGGACTCGGGCTCGGTCTGCGGGGAGAAGCGGCCGACGACGGTGCCGTCCCGCCCGATCAGGAACTTCTCGAAGTTCCAGCGGATGTCGCCGGTGTGCCCCTCGGCGTCGGCCGTGCCCACCAGACGCTCGTACAGGCCGTGCCGCTCGTCGCCGTTCACCTCGACCTTCTCGGTCATCGGGAAGGTCACACCGTAGGTGGCGGAGCAGAACTCGGCGATCTCCTCGGAGCTGCCGGGCTCCTGGCCCATGAACTGGTTGCAGGGCACGCCGAGGACGGTGAAGCCCTGCTCGGCGTAGCGCGCGTGCAGCTGCTCCAGACCCGCGTACTGCGGGGTCAGCCCGCACTTGGAGGCCACGTTCACGACGAGGACGGCCTTGCCCGCGTACTGGGACAGGTCGGCGGAACCCCCCTGGAGGGCGCCGATCTCGATGTCGAGCACAGAGTCAGAGTGGTCAGTAGTCATAAGCGGATGCTAACTCCGGTGGACGACCGGACCGTCGGCCCCGTCCTCCCGCCCCTCGCGCTGGGCCGTGACGAGCACCTCGCCGGCGGCAGTCCGCGAGTACAGCACCGACCGGCCCGCCCGCCGGCGCTGTACGAGCCGGGCGTCCAGCAGCACCCGCAGATGCCGGCCCACCGATCCGAGCCGCTGCCCGGTCACGGCGACGAGCTGGCTGGTGGAGAGCGGTGAGTCGAGCAGGACGAGGACATGGGCGCGGGCGCTCCCCAGCAGGGCCCCGAGACTCTCCGGAACCGCCGCCGTCCGTACGTCGGCCAGGGCCCCGGTGCACGGGTAGACCACGGCGTAGCGCCGGGTGTCCTCCCAGGACACCCACCCGGCCGTCGGTGTGACCGGCACGAAGACCAGCTGGGCGCCGGAGATCTCGCGCGGCGGGTACTCCTGCAGGTTGACCTGGAGGCGGTTGTCGCCGAGCCAGCGGGTCCCCGGCCGCAGCCCGTCCAGGGCCGCAGCCCAGCCGCCCTGGCCCAACTGCGCGGTCCGCGCGACCACATCGGCCTCCAGGACGCGCCGCCGCCGCTCCCAGTCGGGGCGTACGGACTCCTCCCAGAGGGCGGTGAGCAGTGCGGCGGCGCGCTCGGGCAGGTCGTCGCGGTCCGCGAGTACGGGGGGCAGCGGGCCGCCCGTGGAGCGGACGAGGTGGGCGCGGGCCGCCTCGGCCGGTGCCTCCCGCACCCGGGCGATCTCGGTCTCGAAGGTCTCGTCGCCGTAGGGCGTCGGGGTGAGGAAGTCGGCGATCCAGCCGCGCCCGAGCCCTGAGCGCACGAGCCGCCCGGTGACGGGGTCGGCGGCCAGCCGCCTGCGGTACGAGGGCAGGTGGACGTCCAGCCAGGCCTGTTCACCGGGGTGCGTGGCGACGCCCGCGTGCAGCAGCTTCAGACAGGCGAACGTCTCGGCGAGCGGCGACAGCACGAAGCGGCTTCCGGCGAGGGTGTCGGCGTTGACCTGCCACCAGCCCATACGGATGCCCCTTCCTCGGTGCTCCGCTCCTCCACCCGGGACGGGCGGCACGTTTCGCGGGTGCGCGAAACAATATCGGGCGTCCCGTCCGGGCCGGAGACTCCCCGCATGCGCAGCTACTCCGAGCTCTTCCGCACGCGGGAGTTCACCCCGCTGTTCCTGTCCGCCTGCCTCAGAACCGCCGCCTCGACCGTGAGCGGCCTCGCCCTCGCCACCCTGGTGTACCGGGCCACACGGTCCCCGCTGCTCACCGCGCTCAGCATGTTCGGTCCCGCGCTGGCCCAGGTGGTCGGCGCGACGACCATGCTGTCGGCCGCCGACCGGCTGCCGCCCCGGGCGACGGTGTCCGGTATCGCGTTCCTCTTCGGGCTCGGCACGGTCGTCATGGCGATCCCCGGCCTCCCGGTCCGGGTGATCTTCGCCCTCCTGCTGCTCCTCGGCCTCATCCAGTCCTTCGGCGGCGGCGTCCAGTGGGGGCTGCTGAACGAGATCCTCGCCAAGGAGGGCTATCTGCTGGGGCGTTCGGTCTTCAACATGATGAGCGGCCTCGCACAGATCACCGGATACGCGACCGGCGGCGTCCTGGTGGCGCTGCTCTCCCCGCGCGTCACGCTCCTCCTGGCCGCCGGGCTCTATCTGGCATCGGCCCTGACCGCCCGCCTCGGCCTGACACCCCGGGCCCCTCGCGCCGCGGGCCGCCCGTCGATCGCCCGGACCTGGCGGACGAACGCCCGCCTCTTCTCCTCACCGGAACGCCGCACCCTCTATCTCCTCCTCTGGGTGCCCAACGGCCTGGTCGTCGGCTGCGAGTCGCTGTACGTGTCGTACGCGCCGAACCGGGCCGGCGTGCTGTTCGCCTTCGCGGCGTTCGGCATGTTCCTCGGGGACGTGACGACCGGCCGCCTCCTGACACCCCGGGTGCGGGCCCGCCTGGGCATCCCGTTCCTGCTGCTCCTCGCCGCGCCGTACCTGCTCTTCGTGCTCCGGCCGGGAATCGGGGTGGCCGCCGCCTGCGTGACCGTCGCCTCGGTCGGCTTCGGGTCGAGCCTGATCCAGCAGGAACGACTGGTCGCCCTGATCCCCGACGACCTCAGCGGTCACGCCCTGGGCCTCCACACGGCGGGCATGCTCACCCTGCAGGGCGTGAGCGCGGCGCTCGCCGGAGGCGTGGCCCAACTCGCCTCGCCCGCAACGGCGATGACCGTCATGGCGGCGGCGTCGATCGCGGTGACGCTGACCCTGGCACCGTCGCTGCGCCGGGGGAGGGAGGCGTCCCCGGACCGCCAACACCGGGAGGAGTCCGCGCCAAACGGAAGCCAATCGCAGGTGAACTCTCCCTGAAGAGGCCGGTTTCGGGGGGTCCGCGTCACAACCGCCCCGCCCTTCCCCCGGTCGAACGGGGTGCCGGGACGCGCGTATCCGAGCGCAAGCGATCCGGGGCCTCACCGAGGGAGAACCATGTTCAGTCGTCCCACCGCCGCCCTGCCGAGGGCGCTCGCGCTCGCCGCGGCGACCGTCGCCGTGTCCGCGGCGGTCGCGGTCCCCCCGGCCGGCGCCGCGACCGCGCAGGGCGCCACCGCGGTCTCCACCGGCCAGAAGCTCTTCTACACGGCGGCCGCCGGGCAGACGAACCACCTCACGATCGACTGGGCGCTCGGCCCGACCGACCCGGACTCCCAACTGGCCGACTACATCTACACGTTCGACGACACCGTGGCGATCGCACCCGGCGCCGGCTGCGTCCGCCCGGACGCGCGGGACACCACGAAGGTCGTCTGCACGGTCACCGAACCCAACACCTCGGCGTCCGACCTCGACACCCTGATCGTCGATCTCGGCGACGGCGACGACACCGCGCGCGTCGACCCCGACAACAGCGGCTACTCCCGCGTCCACGGCGGCCCGGGCGACGACACCCTCACCGGCCACGGCAGCGACGTCCTCTACGGCGACGACGGCGACGACCACCTGTCCGGAGGCGGCGGCGTCTACAGCGACGGCGCGCTCGGCGGCGCCGGTGACGACACCCTCACCGCCTGCGGCTACACCTGCCACGGCGGCCCCGGCGACGACCTCCTCATCGGCGGCCTCAGCGCCTCGGACGAGGAGTACCCCGACTACGGCAACGCCCTCTACGGCGACGACGGCAACGACATCGTCTACGGCAACGAGGGCGACGACACCATCGAGGGAGGCCGCGGCAACGACCGCCTCTACGGCGGCCCCGGCGCCGACACGATCCACGGCAACACCGGCGACGACCTCCTCCACGGCGGCCCGGGAGCGGACAGGCTGTCGGGAGGCGCGGGGGTGAACCGGGTGTACCAGGACTGAGGGTCCGCACCGGTCCCGGACGGGCGGTGGACAGCCCCTGTTTCTGGGGGCTGCCCCCCGCCTGACCTGGGCCGTAGGATCCACAAGCAGGTCGCCTGCCACTGGAAGGACGGCAGCACGAACCTCGCCGACCGCGCCCCCGACAACTCGGCCCAGCACAACGTCCAGGCGGTGATCCGCTCGGTCGACGGCTACCCCACCGCGAACTGGTTCGCGTGCGTGGCCCCGGCGTCCACGACGTACAAGTCGGCGGAGGTGACGAAGTAGCGGGCGTACGGAGGCGAGAGGATCCGAAGACCCCCGGCCGCCACGAGCCGAGCGATCAGCACGGCTGCCTGCCCGGTGTCGCTCGTGTCCCTCCGTACGAAACGGTCGGCCCCGGGTGCACGGTGCACCCGGGGCCGACCGGCGTTCGCGCTACTTGCTGTGCGTGGTCCGCACCGACGCCAGGTCCGGCCGCGGTGCCGCCGGCACGTCCCGCGCCGGACCGGTCACGCCGCCGGCGTCCCCGGCGAGCGGCGCGGAGAGCGCCGCCTTCTGCGACGCGGCCTCGACTCCCTTGTAGTACGGGTAGTACGACACGTTCGAGGTGCCCGCGCTGATCGCCGAGCCCGCCGCCGTCAGCTCGGACGACGAGATGGACGTCGTCCCGCCGAACGCGAAGACGGCGCCCACGCCCGAGGCCTGCTGGCGCAGGTAGGTCGCGTCCGTCTCCGTCAGGGTCGTGTCGTCGGACCACAGGATCGGGCCGTACCAGAGCATGCCCGCGCCCGCGGAGACGCCACCGCGCCAGCTGTCCGTCCACGCCAGGCCCACCTGGGACGGCGCCGACCACCAGAACCGGGCGAGGGCGACCGAGGTGCCGTCGTGCCCGCTGCCGCTGACCGGGTAGTACGTCCAGGTGTCGGGCCAGTTGGAGAAGTAGGTGTGCGTGAGCGCGTAGCTCGCCGAGGCGCCGACGGGGACGACCATCGTCTCGTCGGGGTCGAGCGAGTTCAGGTACGACTTCACGGACGAAGTCAGCGTGTTGCCGTCGTTGAGGACGACCGTGCCCTTGCCCCCGTAGCCGAGCGACCCGGCGGCGGCGGAGGCCGCGAGCGCCGAGTGGTAGTCCGTCCCGGTGGCCACGAACACGTAGTCCGGCGAACCGGTCACGGCCTTGGCGACGGCCACGGACGTCGAGTAGCGGGAGGTGCCCGCCAGCCGCTTCGGGGTGAAGCCGAGCGAGCTGACCTTGCTGGAGACCGCGCTGGAGAGGATGTCGGTGCCGCCGACGAGATAGACGGTGGCACCCCGCTTCAGCGTCCGCTTCAGCTCCGCCTGCGCCGCCGACGACAGCGAGGACTTCGACGTGACCAGCACCGGGCCCTGCTTCTGACCGCCGAGCGACTGCGCGGTCAGCGCGTAGGACGGGCTGTCCTGGTTGATGAGGACGGCCGACTTGGCGTCGACCAGACCCGGCTCGCTCTGGCCGAGCGTGTTCCAGGTCCAGCGCGACGCGGCCATGTTGGTGCCCGCCGAGTCGGCGCCCCAGATTCGGCCGGTGTTCTGGTTGCGCAGCGGCTGCCAGGCGACGTCGACGGTCGACGAGGTGTGGGGCGGCAGCGGCAGCGTGGAGACCGAGCTGTCCGCGAGGTTCAGGACACGGGTCGACGAGACGTCGTCGTCACCGGTGTTGAACGCGATCTTCGTGCCGGTCGGCGCCCACTCCGGAGTGGTGGCGTGCGCCCCGGTGGTGAGCTGCTGCTCTCCCGTGCCGTCCACGTTGATCACGAACAGTTCGCCGACCGAGTCCACCGTGCGGACGAAGGCGACGCGCGTGCCGTCGGGCGAGATCGCCGGGTGCGAGCCGTTGTCCGCCAGCTTGGTGAAGCCCTGGGTGTCGGCGTCGAACAGCCAGATCGCCGAGCCGGTCGGGCTCCCGCAGGTGTCTCCCGTACGGACGAAGGCGATCAGCATGTTGACCGACCCGCTCGGCTGACGGTCGCAGCCGTCCTCCGCCGTGGAGAACAGCGGCTGGGCGTAGCGGGAACCGTCGGAGTCGGCCCAGCGGAGCCGGCCGCTCGCCGAGTAGACGATGATCCCGCCGCCGCCGACGAACGTGGGGTCGCTCACGCTGCCCACGGAGCTGCTCTTCTCCTGGATCTTCACCAGGGTGGAGCCGGTGTACCGGCGGGTCTCGACGCGGCCGTCGCGGACGTACGCGATCCGGCTGCCGTCGGGCGACCAGGCAGGCTGCGAGGCCTGGTCGGCGATGGTGGTGTACGTGCTGCTGCCCGGCTTCACGACCTGCAGGCTCTGCTCGGCCCCGTTGCGGAACGCGAGCATCCCGTCCTTCGCGGTCCATGTCACCGGACCGGAGGCCGCCGCGCCCGGAGCGACGGCCATACCCGCCGCCACGGCCACCGCGGTGCCCAGCGCCGCGAGCACGCGGCGTCTGTGAATCTTCATGTGCCCCCACAAGAGTGATCAAAGGTCTGTCGTTCGTCTCCCCGACGCGGAACGGAAACCTCACGTTCCTTGACGACAGTTGGATCACCGTAGCGGTGGAGGCGGCCCTAGGGGAACAGAGTTCCCACAGGAAACATGGCAGGTACAACCGGGACGGCGCCGGGAGAGCACCGGCTTCCGCCCTCCTGCCGGACCACCGGCGGCGCATCGGCCCTGCGACCGGCAACGTCCTGTACGCCACCTTCGACGCGCCGCCGATGAACCTCATCGGCCCCGAGCTGGTGCGGGACCTGGTCGCCCTGATTCGAGGAACTGTCGTACCCGACCGCACCACGCGTGGTGGTCTTCGACAGCGCGGACGCCGACTTCTTCCTCCCGCACGTCGACATGACGAAAGTTCCCGAGTACACCGCCGAGGCGGCGAAGGCGGGAGGCCCCGGTGACGCCTCCCTGGGCATGCTGTTCCGCAAGCTGAGCCTGCTCCCGGTCGTCACCATCGCCAAGCTGCGCGGCCGTGCGCGGGGAGCGGGCAGCGAGTTCCTCCTCGCTTGCGACCTGCGCTTCGCCTCACGGGAGAAGGCCGTTCTGGGACAGATCGAAGTGGGGGTCGGAGCACCGCCCGGGGCGGGCGCGATCCAGCACCTCACCCGTCTGCTGGGCAGGGGCCGTGCACTCGAAGTCGTCCTGACGTCATCGGACTTCGACGCCGACCTCGCCGAACGCTACGGATGGGTCAACCGTGCCGTCCCGGACGACGAGCTGGACGAGTTCGTGGCGGGTGTCGCGGCACGCATGGGCGGATTCCCCCGCGACGCGTTGATCGCCGCCAAGGCGGCCATCAACGACATCAGCCTTCCGGCACCCGCCGAAGTACGCGCCGACGCGGCGCTGTTCCGGCAACTCGTCCGAAGCGGGAAAGCGCAACAGCGCACGGCCGAGCTGTTCGACGAGGGCTTCCAGACCCGCGGGGGCACCGAACTCGACTTGGGCGACGCGCTGGGGCGGCTGAGGGTGGTGGACTGACGACGCATCGTCGTGTCGCCGGTGAAGCTGCGACACCGCATGGAGGAGCGAGGGTGGGGGGTCCGACAGGCCAACGGGCGAACTCGCGACCTGGCGACGTGACCTGGGGTGTTCGCGTTTGCCGGTGTGAGCACCGTCAGCGCGGAGCTGAGGTCTCGACAGTCTGCCCGGAGCGCTCGGCGACTCCGTTCCGTCTGCGCCGCCGCAGTGGTGCTGTCATCCACACGGTGAGTCCGACAAGCAACAAGATGAGTGTCCCGCCGACGGCAATGGGGATGGCCGCCATGAGGAAGAAGTCGAGCAGCAGCTCCCCCCACGTCGGTTCCTCAACCATCGTGCTCCCGCCCTGTGTCATGAACGCCATGACGCAGACGGGGAGCGATCAGTTCCGTCATCCGGAAGGGGGCGCCGCGCCGGACGTCCGGGTGGAGTGCGTCCTCGGGCCAGCTCGATCACGCCGGGCCGGTGCGTACCGTCGGCGGCCCACCCGGCCCACACCCTGCCGGATGTGATGGTGCGCCCTGCCCTGCCGGTGCCTGCCGTTCACGGTGACTCCCCGCTCGTTCCGGCACGGTTGTGGCACGGATACCCTCCGCTCCAACCCCGGGCCGATCCACTGGTGTTGAGTATTTCTCCGATGGGCGCCGGGGCGGGGTCGACGGGATGCCGGGCCTGGCGGTCCTCGTCCCCGTCTCGTACGATCCCGCTTCAGGCGGGGGTCAAGATGGGGGTGTGGCCAGTGCGCCGCTTTGCGGTTGCTGTGCTCGGCACGGTCCTGGCGCTGACCGTCGGCGGTTGTGCGACGCCCGACGGCGGGACGCACGCGACAGGTAGGAGCCCGCGTCCGAGCGGGACGGCCGGCTCCGGGCCGTGGCGGCTGGTGGGCCGCACCGGCAACCCCGGGACCCTGAAGAGCGTGGTGGCCACCGGAGCGCACGACGCCTGGGCGGTGGGAGACGAGGGCACCGCGCCGGTCGTCATGCGGTGGAGTGGCGGGACGTGGGCCAAGGTCGAGGTACCCGAGCGGCTCGGCCTGGAAAGCCTGCGCGTCGTGAGAGCCTCGGGGCCGGACGACGTGTGGGTCTTCGGAACCGCGCAGCCGACCGGTGACGGCCGGGCCCAGGAGGCCCATGCGGCGCGGTGGAACGGCAGTCGGTGGACACTCGCCTGGCGCGAGCCCAACTCCGTGGTGGACGCGGCAACCGTCGCGGGGCCGGGTGACGTGTGGGTGGCGGGGCGGCGGCTGGGCGGTAACGGCACATGCCGTTCGTTCCTCCGGCACCGTGCCGCCGCGGGCTGGTCGGCCGTCGCCCTGCCATCGACGGTGTGCGTGCGTGCCCTCCATGCGCTGTCGCCTCGGGACGTCTGGGCCGTCGGCGAGGATCGGGGCAAACCGGTAACCCTGCACTGGGACGGCGGGAGTTGGCGCACGGTGCCGCTGCCGCCCGCGGTCGCGGGGTCGGGCGGAGAGCTGGACGGGCTCGCCGCACAGTCACCGACGCAGGTCTGGGCGGTCGGCCGCGCGGGTCGAACAGGGGGCGTGGCCGGGCCTGTCGCGGTGCGCTGGGACGGGCACAGGTGGGTGAGTGTGGCCGGCTCCGGCGTCGGCGAGGAGTTCACCCATCCCGCCGTCGACGGGCATGGCGGGATCTTTGCCGCCGCATCCACCGCGCGGGTCCTCCACTACGACGGCCGGAACTGGACGAGCGAACACGTCGCCTCCGAAGACACGATCAACGGTCTCGCTGTCATCCCCGGCACATCCCACGTCCTGGCCGTGGGCGTCTGCTGCGACGCCGACGACGAGGACACCACTGGCAAGATCTGGATGCGTCGCTGACGATCCGATCCGCTCCCATAGGCCATCCGCCACGATCCACGGCGAAAGCCCCCATGCCCGGACAACGCTGCGCCCCGACGCGGACACGGTCACCAGGACCGATCCACCTCATGTCTTAGCCGTTGTGATAGCCCGCCGGGTCGCGACGGGGGCGCCGGCCGTTTTGCGCCACGGTGACTTGAAATCGTCTATCTTTTAGCGTTCGTCCGGTGGATTGAGCAAGTGAACCTCTGCGATTGCTCAAATATGTTGATCACTCCGTCAAGATCGATAGTGTTCATTTCGCTACACCGAACATGACGCTGCATTGCAAGCAATGCACATGGGGGAAATCACATTAAGCTCAAGAATTCGGCCCATGCCGCGCTGCTGACCACAGCGCTGATAGCCGGAACTGCGGTACCGGCCTTCGCCGCCGATGGCGGGCCCGCCGCCAATATTGCGGCCCAGGCCGTGGCCACAGTGCAGAACGCCACCGGCACCACGGACGTTGCCTCCGGCAGCACCACGGGCGCGGTCATGTCAACGGATCGCGGGCTCGTCACCGTGACCACCCCCACCAGCGCCGAGGGGCGGGTGATCGTGGCGGCTTCCGACGGCTCCAGAGTGACGATGTCCCTGCCCGCAGCCATCGACGCCGCAGGTACCACCTCAGCGGCTGGCACGACCGTCTATCCCAACGCGGCCGCGCACACCGACCTCGCCACACAGGCCACCGTCGATGGCGGCGCCCGCGCCCTGGTCACCCTCAAGAACGCCGCCGCTCCCACCACTCGGCGCTTCGGCCTCGGCCTGCCCGACGGCGCCACCCTGGTCGCCGATGGAGCCGGCGGCTACGACATCGTCGCTTCGGCGAACGGCGCAGGCGCTGTCACCCGCGGTCACGTAGACGCCCCCTGGGCAAAGGACGTGAACGGCAACTCCGTCCCCACGAGCTACAGCCTTGACGGCAACACCCTCGTCCAGACCATCGAGACCGGCCCCGACACCGCCTACCCCGTGGTCGCCGACCCCCACTACACCTGGGGCATCATCACCGGCACCGTGTACTTCAACAAGAAGGAAACCAAGCTCCTCGCCCTCGGTGGAACTGTCGTGTCCTGGATACCGCACCCGGCTGCGGTCGTCGGGGGCCGAAGCCTCGCGGCAATCGCGGGGGGCGCGGTTGCGGCCGATAAATGCGTCAAGATAAAGGTCAACCCCGGGCTGACAGTCCTTTCGCCGGCGGCAGCGGTTGCCGGAAGTGGCTATTACAGCGGTAAGAGCGGCGACGGATACTGCAAGTAATCGGATACTGCAAGTAAACAGACCGCCAGCCGATCGATCCCGAAGAGGGAGTACGGCTGACCGTGGTGGCCGGATAGACACATCTCGGCTTCCAATTTTGAAAGGTTGCGGAATGGATGCTCTAACCGTTCTGGCGTCGGCCGCTTTCGGCTCCACCGTGTATCTCACGACTTTCTCGGCTGTGAGATGGCTGAACCGGCTGGCCTCTCGCACTAAGGTCGTGGGCCTAGTGGTGATCGGCGTAGCTCTGTGCGCAGTTATCGGAGTAATCGCGTACGCGAGCCAGAGCGTCGCCGTCGGATTTATCGTGGGTGCCGGCATTACACCGCCCGTACACCGGTGGATCCTGAAGCGACGCAGGCACGTCGCCCGTTCCTGACCCTTCGGTGAACTCGAACCCCGTGGAACCCGATACCTGTTCTGCCCACGGAGGTTGGGTGCGGTGACAGTGGTCACCGTCTGGGGACCTTGAACGAGTGAGGGCCTTCCGGGTTCGGTGTGGATTGCGACGTCAGACTGTAATAACGAGCTGGTGCGTGATAGCGGGTGAGGCGTGGTTCCCCTGGTTGCGGCCGATTCTCAGGCGTCAATAGTGCGGTCGGAGACGAGACTTGCGCTGGCCTGGTAGGTGGCGTCGTAGGGCGGGGAGCCACCAAACGGTGACCACAGCCCGTGCCGTGTCCAACTTTGAGGTCTGGCTTCGTCCTTATCGGGTCGATCACAGGACGCGCTCGTCAGTGTCAGACGCTGATGTCAGCGGCGTTCCTCGCGTGGCCACGGGACCCGGACGTGCAGGGGGCGCGTCAGTTCTCAGCCATCGGATGGCGTGCCCCCTGCATGGGGCTACTGCGTGTTCTAACGGGCTGTGAGCGGTTCATGCTGCCCGGTAGTCTCGCTCCGTTTGAATGGCAACGACTGGGGGCGTTCGCAAGATGGCGAAGCCGGTACGTGCGGCACTGGGCGAAATGTGGATCACTTGCCAGATTTGCGAGGGAGATCTCTTTCGGGTGCGGAATGTCATGCTGAACAGTTCCAGCATGGAGTTCCTCAAGTTGGCTTGGGCCGACGAGAGCGCAACGGGCCTTATCTGCTGGAAGTGTGGGTATGTCCAACTCTTCGTCAACAAGAACATCAAGGTCTACCGGACTGGCAAATAGCGGGGCTTCTGCGTGGGCAACCGCAGCCACCGGATCAAGCCGGCGGAATCGTAGTGAGCCCAACAACCCTCAAACGGTCTTGAAAACCGTCGTCGCAGCGATGTGACCGCGGGTCCAGATCTCACACCCACCGCAGGTGAACGGCCCCTGACCAGGTGACTCGGTCAGGGGCCGTCTACGTGAGTTGTCCGCCAGCAACCGTGCTTCCCGCTATTTCCCGGCCGAACGGGCACGGGAGGGGCACGGACTACTCATTCATCATCCGGATCTTCGAGGCCGAGGTGGTCCGGCGTTTCGAGGAGTGCCGCCTGTCTCTGGGCGTCGGGCTCCCGGCCGGCCACCTCTCGGATCACCTTGGCAAGTCTGTGCCGGTCATCGGCGGTGAGCCGGCTGAGCTTGTGCGCGACGTCTTCGAACCACGGCACGCAGGCATCCGGATCAACGTCTTCGTCATCCGTCATGTCGATGGAGATCATGAGGTTCGCCAGGGCATCGGCGAGCGTGATCAGCAATGGGTCCGTCATGGTTTCCTCCAGCCGGTCGAGAGAGCTGCGCCGGACACTACGTGAGGCCGGCGGAACGGCTTTGGGCTGGCGCTGCCATGCGGCGAGTGATCATGGCCCCGTAGACTGATCGCGAGTCGGGCAGTCTCCTGAGCTGCCCGGTAAAGCACGACACTAGGGCCACGATCTTCGAGGCTCGCCCCATGGTGGCTGCCTAAAGTCGCGGAGCCGACCGCCCCGGCCACGCTGTGTTCTGGCCTCATGTCGCTGGCCAATCCTCCAGGGCGCGCGTCTGCGCAGCCCGCGCGGAGCGGGCCGAAGGCAGGAGCGTCGCGCGGAGCGGAGCCGGGAAACGCGCGCGGCGGAGCGGAGCGCAGCCAGGTTGAACAGTAGAGAAAGCTGTAACTCACGCAGTGGCGTGGGGCTGTTCGGTCTCGGGTGACGCTTGAGGCGCTCGTCCGGCTGATGGTTGGGCATCGTGGTGTGCGCTGCGGAACTCGTCCAACAGGTCGAAGAACAACTCCATCGCGGGCACGTCGGTTGCTTCCGCTGCCCGCTCGATCTCGACCGCCCAGCCCAAGGCGCTGGGATACGCCATGCCCAACCGCTTCCACAGCCACTCGGCGAACGGGCCGCCGTTCAGGAAGTCGAACCCTTCCCCAACCCCGTGGATCTCCAGGGCAACGCGGTACCCGGTCAGGATGGAGTCCAGGTGTTGCACCGAGCTGCGACGAACCCACATGCCGGGACGCAGCCGCACCTCCTCCAGGAAGTCATACACATCGGTCAGTGCGCTCAGTGGCCTAGGCCGTCTCCTGGCTCTTCCCGTCTCTGTCATGCCGCCACCCTGGTGATGACCTGCCGTTACAAGGATCGGTCGTCATAGGGCTTGAACTCAACTACACAGACTGGGAGTTCCTGTCCCTGTCGTTCGGCAAGGGCCAAGAAGAGCGCTGACCGCGCTGTCCACGTGACCGTGTGCAGGCTCGCTCCACCGAGACCGTGCACGGCTCCGACCGCAGCAGTGCTCTTCTCGTCTCGACGCGGCCCTCGTACAGCCAATCCCAGGCTTCCTCGAGAGCATCACCATGGACGTCTACACGCACGTCGTGCAGGACACCCGGCGCGAGGCCATGAGCCACATGGACCGGCTGCTCAGGAAGTGCCCCGGCGTCAGTGACCGCCCCCGTTGATGTCAGACGTAGATGTCAAAGGCCACCTACCAAGATTGGTAGGTGGCCTTTTCCCATGTGCCCCCGGCAGGATTCGAACCTGCGACACCCGCTTTAGGAGAGCGGTGCTCTATCCCCTGAGCTACGAAGGCGGGGATCTGTCGGAAAACGTGTCTGAAAGTCTGCCGAGATTGACGGACCGCTCAGGCTTGCTTGGCGACAGGTCGTGGTGGCAGCCCGTGAGAGCGTAGCCACCGCGGTCAGTGTAGCGGGTGGTACCTGATCCAAGGGCGGAGAGATGTGCGCACTGGCTCAGGCGGCGAGCGCGTGGGTGATCTTGGCTCGGGCGACGGAGTTGCTCAGCCAGGCGTAGCCGATGTAGATCAGCAGGGCCGCGTCGGCCCCGTAGGCAGGGACTCTCTTGTGGGGGTAGCTCTGGTCGAAGCGGGAGTGCTGGGACTCGCTGTCCTGGCGGAAGCCCTTGAGGCGGCGGCCGGCATGGGTGTCCGGCGGTATCTGCCTCAGGTGCTCGGTGCGGTTGAAGCGCTGCCGCTTGGTCGAGGGGTCGATCTCCCGGTCCTCCGGGGTTTCGTCGACTCGGATGCGCAGGGTGTGGTTCTTCACCTGACAGGGGATGGTCAGCCGGTGGTAGAAGCGGGTCCGCTTCGAATCGCGGCGCTCGAGTTCTTCCACGGGAAGCGGCGTGTAGTGAGTGGTGCCGTCGTCGGCGATCAGACGTTTGCAGACGCGGCCCTCGGCGACGTAGAGGTCGTGGTGGCAGGGACCGTCCTCGAAGCGTTGGAGGGACTCGGGTGCGAGTCCTCCGTGCTGGGTGGTGAAGACGACGAGGCCGTCCGCGATGAGGGGTGCACGGTGGGATCCGCGGAGGGCGGTGTCGTAGGTGATGGCGCGCAGGCCAGGGGCTCGGCCGAGGACGTACCGGGCGAGCTTGACGAAGGCGGTGCCTTCGTCGTCGCGGTGGGGGTCGAGCTTGGCCGACTTGTGGCGGATGGACTCGATGCCCAGGATGACTCGGCTGTGGGGAATGTTGCCGAGACGGACGGCCGCGGAGAGGAATTTGTTGCCGTACACGCGGGTCCCACCGCCTTCGACTGTATTGCCAGCGTCAGGATCGACGCGGTGCGAGCGGATCTCCCCGGTCACCTCGTTGGCAGTCTCGCTGTGCCTCTGTGAGGAGGGCGGGCAGGCGACGGTGGCATCGGCGTGAATGACCTGGTGGCGCTCGGGGTAGCTCCGGCTGACCCGAGTGCCCGCCTCGCTCAGCATCCCGTGGTCGAGCGCCTGCTGGATCCACAGGTCCCGGCTGATGTCGCGTACCTCGGCGAAGGCGGGCTTCAGTTTCGCGTGGAAGTAGTAGTTCCACTGGCCTCGGGTCGGGCCGACCGGCAAAAGGGCGTCGGCGACCGCATCGCCCATGTGGGTACGGACGCTCATGCGGACGAGGTCCCACCAGAGGGGACGCTGGAGATGGCAGGCGGTAGCTCGCGCTGAGCCGAACAAGGAGATCGCGCAGAGAAAGATCAGATAGACGACAGGTGGGTGGTGGGCAGGGCGTCCGACGCGGCTGGGACCGGGGAGGGAGCGTGCGGCTGCGTAGAGGTCGGGGTTGTTCAGGAGGTACTCGAACCGCTCGTCTGTGGTCAGGGGCGGGGCTTCTGGGCTCTTGGGCGGGAGGGGATCGGTGGCTGCGCCGAACGTGTCGTCGGGGACTTCGGCCATGACGTAGGCCGGCTGCTTCGTCACCGGCTTGCGCCGGGCTCGCTTCCTGGGAGCGGTCATGCGGCATCACCGCCTGTGTGCCACTGCAGATCGGCCAGGCTGGCGGCGACGTCGAGAGAGGACAGGCCCAGGTGGCGGGCGACCTCGGAGAGCTGGCCGGTCTCGTTGAGGATCTTGCGGGCGACGTAGCGGGTGATGTCGCGGGGCTCGACCTTGCGGGCGCGCGTGGACAGTCCGCTGCGTCGCGCGATGTCCCCGAAGCCCGACCCGACGCTGGACTGCACCACGTTCGGGGCGGAGGTGGCACTGGCCACGAGCCGGTACGGGGCCGCTCCTCGCCTGCCGAGATGCGTGGCGCGCAGCCCCAGGACGTAGACGCCCCACTCGTCCAGCGGGCAGGTCCGGGCGAGTGTCCGAGTCGAGCCCTTGGTGTGTACGGCGCCCGCGGTGAGATCCAGATCGGCGCTGGACGCGGCGCCGACCTCGGCGCTCCAAAATCCTGCGAGGAAGAGGGCGAGCAGGGCTGCGTGGCGGGTAGCCGGCATGCCCCGCTCGGAGTGGAACTGCAGTCGGGCGATTTCATGAGGCTGGAGATCAGCTCCAGGCCGGCGGGGACTACGGGCAATGGGCTCGGAGTCGACCGTCGGTGCGGCCTTCGTCAGACCGAGCGCACGCGCATGCACGAACAGGGACGTCACGGCGGAGCGTCGCTGACGGCGGGTGCTCCCTGCAGGAGTGGGAATGATGCCTCGGTGGCGGTCGTGCCCCGGGGCATTGACGAACGCTTCGGCCAGCGCTGGGGTGACGTAATCCAGCCGAGTGATCTGGTGAGCCCGGGCGAAGTCGATGAGGTGTTCGGTGACTTCGATGTACTCGTCGACGGTCTCGATGCTCATCACCCCGTCCCACGCGAGTTGCTTCCAGACGCGGGACACCTGCAACAGCGCTTCCTTGATCGTCGGCCTAGCCATGTCGACCCCCCGCCGGGACCGTGTTCCGTGCGGGTGAATCCCACCCGCTGCATCGTGAGGTCGCGCTACCGTGGGCAGCGCTCCTCTCCTTGTGTGAGGGCATGCCGAAGCCCCTTCCGTGCGGTCTTGCCGCGGGGTTGATGGGTGGAGGAGGGGTCCGGCAGCGCCAACCCGGCCAAGGGATGAAGGCGCTGCCGGACCGTACGTGAGGGTCAGAGGGCGGGCTGCCCCCTGAGCTTGGCTGTCAGGGCGGCCAGACCACGAAGGTGTCCGTGCAGCTGCATCAGCTCCTCCGGACTCAGGCGGACCAGGTCGGCGAGTAGGACAGGCGGACACAGCAGGGCGAGGAGGTCCACCTCGGCGTTTACCGTCGGGCCGGAGTCCGTGGCAGGCTCCTTTGTCTCTTGTCGGGGCGGCGGAATGGAAGCGGCCCCCGGATCCGGAGAGCAGCCTTCCTCGTGGTCGCTGTGGCGGGGGTCGCCTGCTGTCGGCTCTGCCGGGGAGCGGCGATCTCCCGGTGATGTTTCAGCGTGCATTTCGGTCGGGCCGACGCCCTCGGAGAGGTGCGAAGGCATCGGGGGCTGCTGTGCCGCCGCATCCCGGGCGGTCTCCTTCAGCTGGTCCGCGGGGGCGCCTTCATGCCAGCACATGAAACCGTCGCCATCAGGGACGATCATGCCGATGGCGACCAGCAGGTCGAGCAGAGCCTCGGCTTGGCGCATGCGATGGCCATCCGCGCCTGCGGCGGTGAGGAGCCGGGCGAGGAGCCCGTTGCGGGCTGCCGGTCCGGATTCGAGGCGTTCCTTCATGCTGCGGGCAAACCACTGCTGCTTCCAAGCGTCTCGAAGGGCGAGCAGGCCTTCCCGCTCACCCTTCTGCCAAGCAGCCCCTACCTTCCGGCCCTTGCTCGTCGGCCGGTACCTCGAGAAGTGCCCACCCGCCTTTTCCAGGAGGCCGGTGGCGAACAGGAATGCTGGAACAAGACCGCAGTTCTTCTCGGTCAGTCCGGTATCGGTCGCCAGCCGGAACGCGTTGATGAACGGGTCGGCGCTCGAGCACGCGACGCGGATCACCTTGAGCTGGTCGTCTGCGCGCAGCCTGTAAGTCGGCAACAGCCGTTCGTTCGGCGCCAGCAGTGAGCGCCCCTGCACCGTCACCACTCACCTCCAGTACGTGTTGTGATCAGTCCCGGGCGGCGGACCGCCGAGAAACGGGCGCGGGTATCGGCTACACACAGCCTTGCTACTTGAGTAGCATGTGGGATGTGATTGCGCATCCTGGCAGCACCTCCGTCACACTGGGCGCGTGGCTGGAGGAACGAGACGTAGCAAGAGGCCGTGCGAGTACGCGCTCGATGCCAACTGGCCGTACGCAGTGATGGACGGGCATCGGCCTGCGCAGATCGGCCAGGCGATTGCCCGGGCGCTGTCGGAAGCGATGGAGCGGCAGGGGCTGAGTGCCAATGCCCTCGCGTCCGCCGCCGACGTCAACCGGCAGGTGATCACGTACGTGCTGCGGGGCGAGACGTGGCCCGACATTTTGACGGTGGCGAGCTTGGAAATAGCCCTTGGGGAGATGCTCTGGCCCCGCCATTTCGAGTGGCCCGTCGATGAGAACGGCGTCGCACGAGAGCCGCTGCCGCCCCAAGGGTGACGCGGGGTCGAGCAGTTCCACGGCGGCTGCGCCGGGCTCCGAACGAAACAGCGAAAATGGCATGTCTGACCGACCATCCGATGTCGTGGAAATGGCCGAACATCCCGCGCATGCCCGAATGGGCAGCTAGCGTCGAATGTGGCGGCCAAGCCGTCTCAAGACCGCCGCCCCTTGCACGGTGTTGGCCTAGGAACCCGGCCGTGCCTGAGGCGGCGGTCGCCTTTTGTCGGCCTCGTCTAAGCGGCCTCCCATGAGGCCGCGAGCCGGTAATACGCCCGCTTTCCGTCGGAACTGTGGACTTTCTGCAGTACGGACAGACGCTGCAGATGCTCCAGAAGGCACCGGGTTCGCCGCACCGCGCGGGGGGTGTTGCTTTCCAGTAGTTGGGCCACGTCCGATGCGCTCCACGCGCGTCGCGCGTCGCTGCTGATGACCCGCATGGCTGCGATCGAACGAGAGCCCTCGACCCGGACGGGTGCCGCCTGTGTCGAAGGTTCGCCTGGGGGCTCCGGCGAGGGCTGTACGAGTCTCAGCTGGACGGATTCCTGAGGTCGCAGTGAAGCCCGCAGGGTGGCCCCTTTTCGGACCGTGGCCTGGAAGCCGTCAAGCCACTCCCGGGCCTTCTCTCGCTGCAGTGCTGCCTGTTCGCGTTCTTCGGCGGTTTTGGCCATCTCGCGCTGGAGGGTCTCAATGGACTCCTGCAGGCGACGCGTGAGCTCATCTTTGGACAGGATGAGCGCGTCGCACTCCCTGAGCATCGCCTCCATGTCCTTGGCGACCCAGTCCGCGGACGGCGAGCGGCCGTCGATCAGGCTCATGGCGCAACACTAGGGAAGGCGTAAGGCGTCCGTCTGCCCTTCTGAGCCCCAAGCGCATAGCTGACTAATCTTGATTGGCGCGGGTCACGTGCGATTGAATCTGTTCGCTGGCCTGCGCGAAAATCTTCTCCAACTGGACTGATTCAGAAGGCATTTCTGCCCTTCGAGCGCTCTGTGAGGGCGCTGGGTCATGACACATAAAACTTGCTCTCAGGTGCGCTCTGCAGAGAATGCCGGTACTGCCGCAATCAGGGGCATTGAATGGTCGGGATCTGTCCGGTTTCGTCACGTGAGGCCGAGGGCTCGTAGGGGGCGGTGGCAGTCGCGGCCGGTGTGGCGGAGGGCGGTGGCGATGTTGGTCTGGCTGTCCTGGCGGAAGAGGCTGATGGCGAGATAGCGCAGGGTAGCCATGGCGCGGGGCAGGGTGCCGGTGCGGACCTTGGAGTGGTCCTCGCGGAACGTGCGGTCCCGGACGTGGTGCAGGAGGTCCTCGATGCCCCAGTGGCCTCTGATCCAGGTGGCGTCGAAGACGCTCAGGCCGGTGATCAGGTAGACGCGCTCGATGGTCAGTTTCCCGGTGCTCAAGTCACTCCGTCACCCTACGACTTGGATCGCCTGGCGGGTGCCGGGGTAGTCGAGGTGGCTGAACGCGGTGACCTTGAGCCGGCGGATCTCATCACGGTGGGGGGCGTGGTCGCGGGTGCAGTGCCCGAGCGGGACGTCTTGCCAGGGAAGCTTCATGACCTGGGCATACAGGCCCGGATGGTTCTTCTTCACGACGGTCACGTAGTGCGCGCCGCGATTGGTCAGATAGGCCCCGTGGTCGTGTTGGGTGTGCAGGGTGTCGGCGGTCACCACCATGTTCACCAGCTTGAGACCGTCCAGTAATGGCGCGAAGGAGGGGATCTCGTTGCTCTTGGAAGCGACCTGCCGCTGGGCCAGGCCCCCGCCATGGTGGTCCGTCGCCGCCAGCAGTTGGATCGCCGCGGCTGTTGCGGTTCGCGATCCGCGGACCACCTTGCCGTCGACCGCGATCACCCGTCGTACTGGCCCTTCCTCCGTCTCCGGCTCGAACGGGAGCGGCGTTCTGGCCTGCAGATACGCGCTGATCGCTGCGTCCAGCGCGTCACCGTCCACGCGCTGCAGCAGGCAGCGCACGCATGCGACACCGTCCGCAGACCGGTAAGCGGATCGGCAGCGAAGCCGAGGATGCCCAGTGCCCCATGCCCTGGTAGCCGCCATCTGCGAGCACCTCCATGGAAGGGCTGCCGGCCAGGAGCTGGGCAGCACTCCCGTTCCGGGAGCGCTGCCCGCCCACGCGTGCAAAGGCGCCGTCAGCTCCTCACGGTCAGCAGGCGCACGGCCACTCGGCGCCCGTCGTGCTCGTACTCCACGCGGCTGCCGGCCGTCCGACCGAACAGGGCTTGCCCGAGCGGTGCGAAGGGGCTGAGCTTCTCCACGCCCGTCGAGTGTGGCTCCTGGGAGGTGATCTCGTACTCCTGCTGCTCCCCGCCGATCTCCACCTGAACCAGGCGGCCAGGGCACACCGCGTCCACCGCCGCCCTGCGGTCGCCGGTCAGGTAGGCCTTGAGCAGTGCGGCGCGCTCCTCCAACTGCTCGATGCGTCCGCGCTGCTTTCGCTGCTGGTCGGTGCGGGCCCGCGGACGCGAACCGTTCCCTGCCTGGCCGGACTGCCTCTCCAACTCGGCTCGCAACTGGTCCAGCTCGTGGCGGATCCGCTGCTCCGCGGACTCCGGCAAGGCAGCCGCGGACGATACCTTGCCGCTTTGCGCAGGCCGCCGGGGCGCGGGTACGGCCGCCAGGGCGAGCGGTGGTACCGACGCGGGAGCGGTGTCCGGCGTGGCGCTCCGCTGAGGGGCGACGCTCACGCTCCGGGCGGCGGCCCGCTCGACGGCAGTTCTCAGCCGGGCCTCGGCCTTCACCCGGTTGCGGTACCAGTCCGTTCCCCAGATCCGGTGCAACGTCCAGCCGAGGCCTGTGAGCATGGATTCGCGAAGCCGGTCGCGATCACGGGCGGCCTTGGACGAGTGGTACATGGCACCGTCGCACTCGATGCCCAGGGCGTAACGACCAGGGCGCTGTGGATCGCGCACCCCCAGGTCGATGCGGTAGCCGGCGACGCCCACCTGCGGCTGGACGGTGTAGCCCCAGCCGCGCAGCACCTCCAGCACCGACTCCTCGAAGGGGCTCTCGGGCACGGCCTCGGCGTCCTCGGCATCCTGGGCTAGGACGGTCGGCCCGTACTTGGCGTACTTGAGGTAGCGGGCGAAGTGTTCGAAGCTCTCGCTCGCAGACGGCCGCAGGGTCTCGGGCTCGAAGGAGGCCACGACCTCGACCCGGTAGCGGGCGCGGGTGACGGCGACGTTGAGCCGCCGCCAGCCGTCCTTGCGGTTGATCGGTCCGAAGTTCTGGTTGAGTTTGCCGTTCTCGTCCGGGCCGTAGCCGACCGACGTGATGATCACATCGCGTTCATCGCCCTGCACCGCTTCGAGGTTCTTGATGAAGAAGCCGTCCAGGCGGTCGTCGGAGAAGCACTCGTCCAGGTCGGGGTTTCGCCCGCGCTCACGCTCGACAGCCTCCCGGATCACCTCGGCCTGGGACTGGGAGAGCGCGACGACGCCCAGTGAGCGGTTGGGGCGGGTGCGGAAGTGATGGATGACGCGCTGGGCGACCTCGAAGGCCTCACCGGTGTTATGGCGGGCCGCCGAACCAGAGTGGTAGACGCCGTGTTCGGCCTTGAAGAAGGCCACGCCTACGTCGGGCCCCTCGGAGAACGCACCGGGGAAGGTGGTCATGGCGCCCCGGTAGAACTGCTTGTTGCTGAAGGCGATCAGGTGCTCGTGGCGGCTGCGGTAGTGCCAGCGCAGCGACAGCTCCTTGAGCATCCCGTTGCCCTTGGCCAGGGAGAGCAGGGACTCGTAGCGGGGCATCTCCTCCTCGGCGTACGGATCGTCCTCCTCGTCCTCGCCGGCGGTGAAGAACGCGGTGGGCGGCAGCTGGTTCTCATCGCCGGCGACGATCAGAGCCTTGGCCCGGTAGATGCAGTTGATCGCGTCCTGCGGCAGGACCTGGGACGCCTCGTCGAAGATCACTACGTCGAAGGTGAAGTCCGGCGGCAGGAACCGGCTGACCGTCAGGGGGCTCATCATGAAGCAGGGCTTGACGCGCAGTGCGGCCTCACCGGCTTCCCGAAGCAGCACGTGCACCGGCTTGTGCCGCATCTTCTTCTTGCCCTCGTGCTGGATCAGTTTGGTGCCGGCACTGCTGAGCACACCGGGCCGGTTCATGTCGCAGGCGCTCGCCACCCGGATCCGAGCATGTTCGGCCAGAGCCCGGTCGACGTCGCGGAAGGCGGCGACCTTGTCGTCCCGGTCCTTCGCCCGGTTCCACACCAGGCGGGGGTCCTTCTGGATGGCGCGGTCGGCCCAGGAGTGCAATACAGACTTCTCCACCACCTGCGGGAAGTCCTCCGGTGCGACCCCGGCCCGGACGGCACGGGCGGTCAGGTCGCCCAAGGCCGCCTCCTCCAGCGCCCGCTGGCCCCGCTGGTAGGCCGCCCACTCATCGGGGCCTCCGCGGTCGTCGTCGAGCAGGGCCAGCAGCCGCTCGGCTGACGCCGTCACGGACAGGGCCGCGCGCAGTTCACGCCGTCGCTGCTTGTCGAACATCCTGGCCAGCCGGGTGCAGGAGCGGTCCCAGGACTCCTTGTCCTTCTCCAGCGCGCTGTCCGGAAGCGCCTGATGGAGGATCCGGGCCGCCTTGGCAGGGAACGGGCCCTTTTCGAGCATGCAGCCTTCCCGCAGCCGCTGCAGCCAGGTAGTGGCCTCGGCCAGCGCGGTGCGGTCGGTGCTGCGGCCGGCGTACAGCACGCCGAGGAAGTCGCCGTCGCGCTTGGCACGGGCGGCGAACTTCTCGTCGGCAGCCCGGGCGGCCCGGGCCGCCACGATCGCGGCGCGCGCCTCGATCAGGGTCCGGCCATCTCGCCCAGAGACAGTGCTGACGTGCTTGAGCAGCCGTGCGGCCTCCCGCAGCGGTGCCACGTGGGCACTGCTCCAGCGGGCGGCATCCGCCAGGGTGCCGTCCTCCAGGTCGCACGGGGCACCCAGGAGCGGCGGGAGCACCAGTGCGTCGCGCCACGCGGTGAGCAGTTCTTCGGCACTCCGGGCTGCCTCGCGGGCCGCCGGGCGGGGCGCCCCGCCGTACGCGAGCTGGGCGCGCAGCGCCTCGGGATCCACGGGCTGCGGGGCCAGTTCGGCGACCCGCTCGGCGTGGCGGAGTGCCTTCTCCGCGGCGGCGAAGTCGGTCTCCTCGCTCTGCCAGAAATGGCCGAGGAGCTCGCCCTCGCGGCGACCCTCCTGTTCCAGCCGCTGTTGGGCCTGCTGCCAGGCGACGGCGTCCGGCAGCGCCGCCAGGACCTGCTTGGTGCACTTGGCGCCCTCGGGCAGCAGGGCGCGCACGGCACGGCGGTCGGCCCGGTAGGAAGAGGACAAGCGCGCTGTAAGCGAGCGGTGGACGGTGGCGAAGCGCTGGGCCACGTCCACCAGTGCGGCCTCGTCCAGGACCCGGTCGGTGAAATGCAGGCGGGCCTTCTCCCGGGCCGCCCCCAGATCGGCGACCGCATCGGACAGCCGGTGCAGCGCAACACGGGCCTGGTCCGTGCCCGCAGAGGTGAGCCACCCTGCGGGGGGCTTCTCGTCCTGTTTCGTCAAGGACAGCTCGGTCAGGCGGACCAACCGCAGGCCCTGCGCGCAGGTCTCCGGCGCGGGGACGCCGTATGCGCGGGCGCTGTTGGCCAGCAGCTGCAGGGCGCGCTCCAGGTTCTGCGCATCGGCCGCCAGCCGGTCGGCAAGAGCAGTGGCCTGCTCTGCAGTGACACCGGAGAGTTCCAGCCCGGACGGGACGAGCTCGGCCAGCGCCTGCTCCTGTGATCCAGGTTCAGGAGAGAACGGGACGGAGGGGTCGGCCAGCTCGGCCCAGTGCGGTCCGAGAAGCCCGTGGGCTGCCCGTTCGGCAGCCTCGACCACGTCCAGCCGCTGCTCGAATGTCCGGATGCCTTCGGCGACACTGGTCGGATCGGTCCCCAGCCAGGACAGGGGGACAACAGGCCGTTCGGCCCCCAGCCGCAGCGCCTCGACGAGGCACTCGGCGTCGTACAGGCCGTCCCAGCCCATGGCCTCCAGCAGTGGGGCATGTGCCGCCAGGGCACCGCGCAGGACGGCAAAGTCCTCCAGGGCTCTCGCCAGCGCGTCCAGTTCGCCACCGGCTTTACCCAGTCCACGCCAGGCGAACGCCTCGCCTTCCAGGGCGGGGCGCCAGGAACGGGACACCCAGCTTGCGCCGTCGAGGATGCGACGCAGACGCTCCTCGGTGAGGCCGGCCGCGTCGAACTCCGGCTCCGGGGCGAGCTGCTGCAGAGTGTGCAGCAGTGAGACCCGGCCCAGGACGTCGTGCAGGGACCGGTTCATCCCCTCGTGGTGCCCGTTCATCGCGGCGGCGTAGCTGGAGAGCTCCTGGCGCAACTCCTTGGCGGTCAGAAGTTCGTCGCGACGCGCGGCCGGGAAGGAACGGCGGGGCGCGATGAGCGACCTACCAAGCTCCTGAGCGACCTGCTTGCGGTTGGCCGTGTTGCTGTGCAGGGCGAGGACGTAGTCATCCAGGCCCACCTGTTCGAGGCGGTTGCGCACCACGTCCAGCGCGGCCGCCTTCTCACTGACGAACAGGACGCTGCGGCCCTGCTCCAGCAAGCCTGCGATCATGTTGGTGATCGTCTGGCTCTTACCGGTCCCGGGCGGGCCGTCCATCACGAAACTACGGCCGTCGAGCGCGGCGGCCACGCACTGACGCTGGGAGGAGTCGGCGTCCAGCACGAGCGGGGCCTTCTCCGGCGGCTGCTTCTGGTCGATCTGCTCCAGCGGTACCGGGTCGAAGCCGAGCGAGTCCGCGGTGCCGGCCGCGTCGGAGCCCAGGCCCAGGGTGCGCACCAGCGGGCTGCCCAGAACCCGTTGCATGTTGTCCCGCAGGTCCCGGTACATCACCTCCTTGCTGGAGTTGAAGGCGTCCAGCACCATGCGCTCGCTGACCTGCCAACCGGCACGAGCCGAGACAGCGTCCCGGACCTGCTCCAGCAGGGCCGAGGCATCGGTGAGCTCAATCTGCTCTGGAGCGGGCCACTCGACACCCATCTCCTCCATCTTGACGGCCAGCGCCGGATTGAAGCTCAATTCCTCGTCCCCGTTGAGCTCCAGGAGGTAGGAGTCTCCCTTCCATCTGCGCAGCCGCACCGGCACCAGCAACAAGGGCGAGGCGACGGGATCGGCGTCGGCAGCCGGACGCCACTGGAGGAAGCCCACACCGAGGTACAACACCCACAGGCCGTAGTCGTTGTACTTCTCCTGCGCGACGGTCGCCAGACGTTTGAGATGCCTGTCCTGTTCGGCCTGGGTCGCCTTGGTCGTACGCAAGGCGAGGCGCGTGGTGCCGACACCCGTCCGAGAGGCGGGAGTGTCGATGGGGCGGCTGCCGCTCAAGGATGCGACCGCATCGCCAGGGTACGAAGGCAGGCCAGGCTCCGGCCGGACGGCAGCAGAGGCATTCTCCGACACCGGAGCGAACAGGCAGCCCTTGGGCAGAGCATCCAGCACCTGCGCCGGCCTCGGCGCGGTGATGTCCGCACCCGCCTGCCTGCTGCTCCGTCGATAGTGCACCAGCCGGTTGCGGAAGCCCAGGTCGATCAGAGACTTCTGCCAGGACTCCAGTAGCGGCCTCAAGGGGTCGGCGCTTCCGAGCTGTCTGGAGCGGCGGTGGACCATGCTCGTGACTCCGTTCGAAACCGATCAGATGGTGTGGAAACCGTGAAGGATGAGTGGCGGAAGCATAGTGCGTCCGCTCAACTGGCCGAGATGAGAGGCGTGGCAGGTTCGCACTGACCGTCAGGGCGTCCTCGATCGAATCGTCCTGACGGCCATGTCCCGCCAGACCGTGCGATTCGGGACGAGAGCGTCGGCCTCGGCTCGTTGCCTGGCGACCTGGCCGGGGGCGGGCCCGATCTTGTATCGGTGGCAGCGGCAGCGCAGGAACGAGTCCAGATCGAGGCCGATCCCGCCGTGATCTACGGCGATGGCCGGGCCGTCTCTCGACTGTCGACGCCTGGCTCATGGCGGTGGACCCTTACCGCCTCGACAGCCGGTCCATCCGTTCAGCGAGGCGGAGAAGTGAGATGGTCGCCTCGTCGCATCCGGAAGGAAGGTTTCCCTTGATGGATGGGTCGCTGATTAGGGAGCGGCAGCTGGCTCTGGGCGTCATTCTCAGTAGAGAGTGATGGGGCCATCGGGAATCCAGCCTTCTACGTAGCCAGTGATCAGTAGGACGATGCCTTCCGGGTAGATGTCTCTTCTCCGTCTGCGCAATTCCTCGATGCTCCATCGAGTGTGTGCCGTCGACTGCTCCTCAATCGCCGATCCTTCGGCATCGCTGATGCGGACGATGAAGACCCGTGCAGCCGTGGCTCGGTCGAACTCCCAGTCTTCACCGATGCGTGACTCCCGGATTCCATAGACCGACCCGTAGCGTGGATTCGCCACTTTGAATCGCTCCTTTAGGAATCGGGTGGCTGACTCCAGGAAGTCGGTACTGGCAGTCATGCGTACCTGAGGGACGGTCCAGCCGCCACAGCATCCGCCGCAAAGCAGGAGGCGACGTTGGTCGTCCAGCAAGAGGAGGTAGACGCGGCGGTCTAACTGGGGCCAGGGGGCCCAAGGGGTAGTGGAGGGTGACACACCTCAAACGTAAGGATCTGCTACTTGAGTAGCAACTCCTTGATGTCGAACGAGCGAGTGGGCATGTTGGGAAGGCCGGGCTGAGGTGCGCCCCTGGCTGGGCCGATGGATGGCGTCCAGAGTCGACTACCTGCCACTGCAGATGTGGTCATCACTCTTGGCCGTGGAGAGATGCCCACCCAGTGCTCCACGGTTGCCGATATCGAGTGAAGTTCGAGGGCTAGCAGACTGGTGCACGACCCGCCACGGTGTCTGTCGTCGTCACGCCCCGGGGGAGCCCAACGCCGTTTCTGTCTCCTGGCCGCCCCATCCACCTGGGCTCCGCCAGAGGACGTGGACGTTGAAGACGTCGCGGACAGTGTCGGCCGACCAGTCCTCTGCAGGCGGTTCGCAGAGGACTAGATAGAGGCCAGTTGCTGGGGTGGTCAGGGTGTGGTTGATCTCGAGAAGGCGGGTCGCTCCCGAGCGGAGGTCCTGGTAGGTACAGCGGCCGGCGCCCAGGACCTCATAGAGGAGTACGCCGCGGTCCGTGACACAGCTGACGTCGACGATCTCTGAGTCGGTCGGCTGGATGTCTGACCACAGCAAGGCCGACTTCAAGGCATGGCGCACCGCCTCGTGCTTCTTGCAGGTGCGATCGGCGGCTGCCGAAGTCTCCAGCGCGTCCAGGAAGCCCTTCTCTGTGGTCGAAGCCGGTGCGGCGGGTGCTTTGTCGGCGGTGGTCACGGGTGCGGTTTCCTTCTGCTCGGGCTGGGGCGCTGGAGTGGCGGGGGCGCTCTCAGAGTCAGGTTCGGCCTGGGCGGCAAGCCGGGTCCGGAGCGTTTCCTGCGCTTCGGTCAGGGCCTGGGCCCAGGTGGATTCCGTAAGCTCGGCCTGCAGTCGGCTGACATTCAGCGTGCTGTCCTTGAGCACGCGGTTGGCGCCTGTCGCGAGGTCGCGCAGCACGCCCAGACGGTGCCTGTCCGGGGATCCGAGCACACGTCGCACATCCACCCAGTCCGCCTGGTCCCGACGGAGGACGCGGTTGGCCATGCCCTTGAGTTCTGAGAGACGTTCGCGAGCGTCCTCTGGAACCGTGCCGTCACCGCTGATCAGCTCGTCCAGAACGCCGAGTGCTGCCACGTAGCGTTGCGCCATCCTGAACGAAATGGGCTGCCTGCCGCGCTGGTCCGTCGTGAGCACACAGTGGCTCGTCTCGTGGGCGAACACCCAGCAGTCCAGCTCGTCGCCCGGACGCGGGGGAGCAGAGCCGTGGCGGACGGTCAGGACCAAAGGCGAGCCGACGACGGGAGACAAGGCCTTGACCTGGTAGCGGCCGCCGGGCCCCAGGCCGATTACCCGGACCCGGATGTCGGCGCCGATCTCGGGCACGTCACCGCCTGCCATGCGTGGTTCGGCTTCGATAGGTGCTTGGTCGATAGTGCCGTCGGTGTTCGTGAGGGACTCCGGGAGCGGGGAGGTGTGCAGGACGGTCAGGCTCTGAGTGCTGCGGGTGAGCGCCACGTAGAGCTGGCGCAGGCCGGCCGGGCCGCGGTCGGCGATGGTGGCGGGCTCGACGACGAGAACGTGGTCGTACTCCATGCCCTTGGCCTGAGCGGCGGCCAGGACGGATACCGCCTGACGTCCTTGTTCATCGATGCTCTCGGACCGGTCCAGCTGGCGGCTGATCTCGTCGAGCCAGCCGGAGTCGTCGGGGACGATGACGGCGACGGAGCGCGGGGTGTGCCCGTCGCTGGTGCCGACGAGGCGGGTGACCTGGGAGATGGTGTCGTCGAGGAGTCGCCACGGCTCGGTCGCCGTCGTCCGAACGGCGTCCTCGCCTGCCTGGCGTACGGCCTGCGGATAGGGCAGTGCCGGGGCGACCGCACGGGCCAGGGGTGCGACGAACTCCATGATCTCGGCGGGCACGCGGTAGCTGGTGTTCAGCTGGGCGACGCGCCAGTCTCCGTGGTCGGAAAGGAGAGCGCCGAGGCGGTCCCAGTCGGCGTAGGGGTGGGGTCCGGTGGCCTGGGCGAGGTCGCCGAGGACCGTCATGGAGCCGTTCACCGCGCAGCGGCGACGCAGGGAGCGGGCCTGCATGGGAGTCAGGTCCTGTGCCTCGTCGACGACGATGTGTCCGTAGCGTCGAGGGTTCTCACCGGTGATGAGATACCGGAGTTCTTCGAGACAGACGCGGTCGTCGAGGGTCCAGGGGTCGTCGGCGGCCGTGGCGGCCCGGGGCCGGTGCAGGGAAGCCTGCTCCTCGTCGTTGAGGATGCCGTCGGCGCAGGTGCGCAGAAGGTCGGGCGAGTCGTAGAGGCTCCGGAGTGCTTCCCTGGCGCCCGATGACGGCCAGACGCGTTCGATGAGGCGTTCGACCCGGCGGTTGCGTTCCAGGTCGCGACGGATGGTGTCGTCGACCCGGCGGCGCGGAGCGATAGCAGTGAGCTCCTGCAGGAGGCGGTCGACGAGCAGGCTGCGGAAGCGGTCGCGCCGCTCACGGTACGCGCCGTCACCGCTGCGGGCCTCGTCGAGGAGGGCGAGCACTTCGGAGCGCGGTATGCGCAGGGTCGTACTGCCGGCGGTGACAGTGAAACCGGGTTCGTCACCCTCGTAGGAGGCGGCGGTGAGCAGGTCGTCGAGGGCCTCGGGACGGCATTCGCTCTCGACGCGCTGTCGCAGGACAGCCGCCATGCGCTCGTCGGACTTCACCAGTCGTGCCTGCGCGGTGTCGATTCCGAGGATCTCGCCGTCCCACAGGCGGGTCAGCTGTACCGAGTTGACGTCGCGGGTGCCGAGGGTGGGCAGGACCTGCCCGACGTAGTCGAGGAACCGCTGGTGAGGGCCGACGACGAGGATGTCCTGGGCCTTGAAGTGCTCGTTGTTGACCAGCCAGGTCACGCGGTGCAGGCCGACCGCGGACTTGCCGGTACCCGGACCGCCCTGCACGACGAGGATGTCGGAAGGCGAGCCGGTGACCAGATCCATCTGGTCGCGGCGGATCGTCTCGACGATGTCCCGCATGCTGCCGCTGCGCGAGCGCTGGAGCTCGCGCAGCAGGAACTCATCAGGCTGCAGCGGCTTCTGGCGCTGGATACGGGCGATGTCGGCGGGGGTGAGGACGGGGGTGGGAACGGGCGGGAGCGGTGCTTCACTCTTCTGGACGTCGGTGCCCGGGACCGCGGGCAGCGCCTCCGGTTCCGCGTCGTCCGCCGCCGGCCGCGGCTGAGGAACGGGGGCCGCGAGGGCGATCTCGTCGAAGTAGTCCTCGACGACACGCTGGACGCAGCGCAACTGCCGCCGCAGGAGCACCTCGCCCGGGGCGTCGGGCCGCACCTCGAACCACTTCTTGGCCAGTGGGCTGGTCCAGAGAAGGACCACACGGTCGCCGGTCGCGGGGTCGCTGACGCCACGTCGTCCCACGTACCAGGGATCGGGCTCGTCCTGTACATCGATGCGGCTGATGACCAGGGATTCGTTGCCGAGACCGCCGTACGACGCGGCGCGCTCCTCGGCTTCGATCCGGTTGGCGACACTGTCTTTGCCACTGGCGGAGGCCGAGGCGACCGAACCCCCGGTCAGTTCAGTCAGGCGCGTGGCATAGCAGTCGTACGCGTGGTCCACCGCCTTCTGCTCGACGGCGATGATCTCGTCACGTGTGGTGGTGCCCATGTGTATCCCTCCCTTGCGACGTCCCAAACGAAGGACGTTGCTACGGGCCTGAGCCCGTACCCCGGCGAAAGAACTATCAGAGATCGGTTGGTGCCACTCGGTCAGGGGCCGAATTCTCGGACCAGCTCGCCGACCTCCGCCCGCCAGGCAAGAACCTGGTCGCGCGTGGGGCCGATCTCGTACTGGTGGTAGTGGCACCCCAGACACAGGTGAGACCAGACGGCCTTGGCCCGACGGGCAGTTTCCGCCGCGGTGTAGCAGCGCAGACAGAGCATCCGGGCCCGCCCGGTGGTCCTGGACAACCCGGGCACCGCCGCGTCCAGCACTTGGCCGACAGCGACCTCCAGGGCGGTCCGCAGCGCCAAGGCCGCTCCGCGGTGACAGCCGACTGCTGTGGCGCCGAGGTTGCCGATGAGGAGCCGGTCGGCCGTCAGCAGGAGGTCTTCGACGGAGGTGGCAGGACTGGTCATCACGCGGTCACCTCCGGCTTGCGCACCGTCTGCGCCAGGGCCTCGACGTCCTTCACGAAACGGCGTGCGTCAGTGATCTGTGCGCCTCCCGAATGGGCACCCATCTGGCACTGCTTGATGAGGTATGCCGCCTGGGCTCCATAGCGAGTGCGCACTTCCTGGTCGACGTCGGCGGTCCGCCCGATGTCGCCGAACAGGGCGAGTGCCGCGATCTTCCTGAACTTGTCAGCGTCGCCGATGGCGGCCTGCAGCGCGTGCTCGGAACCGCCGGAGCGGTGGTGTCGGACCCATGCGGCTTCGAGGAAGGCGTTTTCCAGGGCGATACGGCACAGGCTGGGCAGCACATGAGTTCGTGCCGCCGACGGAAGGTCCGGGGTGCTGACGATGGCCATGGCGTCGGCGAGCGCCTGGGCGACCGGGTCGGTCACAGGCTTGACCGTCACTCTCGACGACGTACCCCGGTCGACCTCGAACACGGTCACGGGCAGTTCCTGGCCGGCGAACGCCCGCTGGAGCCGGGTGTCGTGGGTGAACACAACGACCTGCCGGTGCTTGCCGAGTTCGGACAGGACCTGAGCGAGTCCGTGAACCTTGGCGGGGTCCATGGACTGCACGGGGTCGTCGATGATGACGAAGCCGAACGGGCTGTCGGCGGTGGCGGCCCGGGGCAGGAACAGGGACAGCGCGAGGGAGTGCTGTTCGCCCTGGCTCATGACGCTGAGCGCTGAGGCTTCCTGACCGTCGACGGAGACGTCCATGACGAGCTTGCGGACGGTAGCCTTCTCGCTGCCCTTCAGGCTCACGGCCGTGAGGTCGATGTTGCTCTCCTGGCGAAGCTTTTCCCAGATCCGCTGCGAGTGGTCCGCGAAGCCCTCCATACGCTGCTCCCGCAGCTCGGCGGCCAGGGCCTTGATCCAGGTGCTCGCCTTCTTGAGGTCACGCAGCCGGCCCTTGTTCGTCTCTACGGCGAGGGCCTTCTCCGCCCAGCCCGTCAGGCGGGTGACAAGCCTGCGCCAGCGTTCGTCCCGCTTCTCCAGCTCCCTGCAGGCCCTTTCCTTGACCGCGGCGCAGGCATCGGCCAAGGGCGCGGCGGTTTCGTGGGCACGCCGGGCGAGTTCGGCGGGATCGCTGATCGTACGGCAGGCGGTCCAGGCGCCCCAGGGATCGGTCAGGGCGACGGGGATCCGCCCAGGCGTGTGGACGAGGTCCTGCACAGCCCGAGCGGCCGACCGGAGTTCGCTGCGCGCGTCCGCGGCGGCCGTCGCCTCCTGCCGCAGTGCGGCGATCTGGGCGGTGGCATCCGTGGCCCAGGCAGCGTCCAGCATCCCGTCGGTCCGGCACACAGGACACGAATCCTCGTCGGGGTGGCGGTCGTTGTGTGCCACCGCCCGCTCGAGGAGTTCCGCACGCTGCAGAGCGTCTTCGGCGCCAGTACCGCGCAGGTCCTCGACGTTGGCGAGGGCCTTACGCAGCCGGTCCACAGCCGCGCCGACCCTTGCCATGTCGGGTCCCTCTACGTCGGCCTCGGCGCGCAGCTCGGCGAGCAGGCCCTCGTCGGCGTTGGGCAGACCACTGACCAATGCTTCAAGGGTCGCGAAGTCGGGAGCCCCCTTCGAGTCGATGGCCACGAGTGCCTCTACCGCGCGCTCGTCGTCCTCGAGCTCGTACAAGCCCTCCTTGAGGCTCGGCAGCTCCGCCTTCGCCACCTTCGCCGCGTCCTCGAGCGCCTTGGCCTCCGCACGGAGCCGACTGTCGGCAGTGTTGAGCTGCCCCAGACCGAGAATGGTGGCGATGGCGTCGTACATCTCGGACGGTTTGCCACTGATCATGCGGTCCAGGTCGACGTACGACAGGAAGGGCCGGTAATCCGTCAGGGCCTGCCTCCAGTCCACCTGGTCGAGGGGCACACGACCGTGCCCGGGCCGCTTGAGTTCACCCTCGGAGTCGTTGAAGTCCTCGCCCTTCCACGTCCGGGTCAGTGTGCTGCGACCGGTGTCCCCCTCGATCGCGAGCTTCACCTCGATCTCCGGCTTGCCGGTGTCGTGCAGGTTGCGCCAGTTACGGCTGCGCGTCGCGTCCTTTCCGTGCCACCGCAGGTTGGTGCCGGTGAAGGCCGTCTCGATGCTCTCGGCGATGCTGGACTTGCCGGAGCCGTTACGGCCGACGACGAGGTTCACGCCGGGCCGGGGGCTGAGCTTCAGCCAGGCACGGGGACCGATGCCGCGGAACCGGGCGACGGCGACGGACTCGAGGTAGATCCGTCCGGCCTGGGCGGCCTGCCGGGTCTCGCCGTCGCCCAGGGCCTCCTTGAGGATCACCTTCACGGCCTCGGTGAGGTCTGCCCCCGCCAGGCGGGTCTGCACCAGATCCGCCACAGGGACGGGCTGCTCGACCTGAGTCCGCTGGGCGGGGAGGGTGAGGTGGAGCGCGTTCTGTTCGGGCTGTTCCGTCACGGTCATGGGGTGTCTCCCGGGTCCGGTGCTGATGCGGAGGAAGGGTGGGACACCGGCTGCGACCGTGGAGGGTGTGACTCCTGCGCCGCATCCGACACCGGGAACGATAGGGAGAACCAGGTGTTGTGCATCGTCCAGAAATTGATAACCCGGGTTATCAACTTCTGCTATGAGAAGTTCAGTTGCCTATCCGTAGTGCGTGCTCGATTTCGCAGCCCTGGCTGTTCCGGCGGTTTCATGGCCAGAGACGGTCTGGGTGCCGAGGTCGGGACAGGTGGCGCTTGGACGCGCGCCTATCGTGCTGTCCCTGCCGAACCCCTGTCAGTCGCCGAGTGTGAACTCGAGTCCGCCGGCGCGCAGTTCGGTCTCGGTCTGGGTGAGCCCCCCGCGGTGGGACACCTCGACGGTGTAGAACTTCGATCCCGGGTAGATCTCGTCGACCGTGAACGCAAAGGCGCAGCCCGCCTCAGTCTTCTCCCCGAGGCCGAGAGAACTGGTGGCGACCAGGGTTCCCACCGCATCGGTGATGTTGACCTGGGCGCCGAAGTCGATGTCGGAGTAGCCGCCCGTTCCGGAGCACGGCTCCCCGTCTTCGAGGTCCGCGCCGACGTCGGTGAGCGTGATCGTGCCATCGGTCCCGAACGGTTCCGGTGGCTTCGTCTCCTCGGCTGTGACGGCTTTCGAAGGACTGCCACCCTTCGCCCCGACTGTGTCTCCGCCGATGAGAGACACGGTCAGCCAGCATGCCGCCATCGCTGCGGCTCCTGCTCCGACGCCGAGGGTCAGGACAGTGCCCCGGTGCAGTCGTGCCCAGCGGGAAGGGTTCAATGGCCCGGCAGGGGCATGGCCTTCCTCCTGCGAGAACGTTGGCGTGGACGGGACTGGGGCCGGCGCCGGGGCGGGATTCGGTGTGACTGGTTCGGGACCCGGAGCCGGGGCGGGGACGTGAACAGACGGCTCGGATTCGGACATCGCTGTGGTTCCTCTCAGGACTTGGAACAGGGCGGAGGCGGGCGGCCGCGAGCGCGGCAGCCCGCCTCCGCCCTGGTGAGGGGAGAACCGCAAGGGGTGGCGTCAGCCGACCCTCTCCCACTTCAGGCAGCCCTTGGTCTCGAAGTACTCGCCCTTGTTTACCGTCACGCGCGACTGGCCGGTGATGTTGTCGTTGGCGATGATCGCCTCCATTTCGCCGGAGGCGTTCTTGGTCCGGGCCCAGTAGCAGCCGAGGCCGAAGTTGTCGTTTTCGGGTCCGGTGGTCTTGTAGGTGCCGGCCTGGATGTCTTCGCCGACCAGGTACTGGCCGTCACCCTCGATGGTGTCGGGCGGCCCGGGCTTCTTGGTCGGCTTCGGCTTGGCGGTGACTGTCTCCTTGGCCGTCTTGGTGACAGTCGCGGCCGGCTTCGGCGCAGCGGCACCGGCGGTCTTGGTGACGGTGACGGCGGGTGCGGGCCGCGCGGAGTTCGCCGCACTGCTCGACTCTCCGTTCCCGCCGATTGCGGCACCGAAGATCAGCGCGACGAAGGCCGTCGCGCCGTGAGTGAGCCAGGCCTTCCGGCGAGACGGCCTCTGGACCGGCGGCTGCGGCGGCACCGAGGGCGACATGGCGGCCCAGCTGGTGGTCGGGGCTGCCCCGTCGGGCTGGGCGGCGGGCAGAATCGAGGGAGTGCCAGTCATCTCAGGGACCTCCGGGTTGTCGCGTGGGCAGTCCCACGCGGGCCATGTGTCAACGGAGGCCAAGGTGACGTTCGTGGATGACAGGATGAGTGAATGAATCTGATAACCCCGGTTATCAAGCACTCTGGTCGTAGCAGGGTCCGTTCGCAGTAGGGTTCTGCCACTTGCTCCATAGCCGGGATTTCCTCCCGGAGCGGACAGGACAAGGCCCGTACGGGAAGGGTGGTGGAGACGATGAGCGGTGCGCTCGAAGCGGGATCCCACATCCTGCCCGAGATGCCGGCGTGGCGGATCACATACGCCGAAATCGCCGCCCTCGCGCACGTGCAGCGGCCCGTTCCCACCACCTGGAGCCGTAGGCACGCGGACTTCCCAGCGCCTGTCGCCCATGAGGACGGCCGCCCTCTGTTCGACGCCCGTGCGGTCGTCGACTGGCTGACGACAACCGGCCGCGGAAATGCTGACCCCCGTCGGCTGCGCGCCGAGCTGGCCCTGCACACCCTCTCCGCCTGGCGGACTTCCACCCTGCCCGCATCCGTTCTGGTGGGAGCGCTGACCGCGCTGATCTGTCTGCGTCAGCAGCTGGACACCGCCGTGTCGGGCCAGAGCTGGGAAGCGCTACTGGCCCGGGCCGACGACCTCGACTCCGAAGACACTTTTCTGCTCGCTGAGCTGCGCGCCGTGCCCGACCCGGACCGCACCGGCCCCACCCTTGCCGCTCTCGCGGACGAGCTGACGGAGGCCGCCTACTCTCCCGCAGAGGCCTTCGACTGGGTCCTGGAGGCCCGCCGCCGCCTCGGCACCCACGACCTGGCCGCCGACGAGACCACCCCAGCGGTTGTCCGGGCCCTCGCCGCGCTGTCCGGTGTTGACGTCCTGGGCGAGGAGTCCGTGATCGCCACCCCCCACGCCCGAGCCGGCGACCTCCTCGCGGCTTTGCACGACCGAGCCACCGAAGGCTCCGGTCACACCTACCTTGCCGCTGACCCCGACCCGGCCCGGGTCCGCCTCGTGCGTCGACGGATGCTCGTGCGCGGGGTGTACGAGTTCCATCTCGACGTCATAGAGGGCGAGGACCTGTCGTCCTCCGCCGACGAGTGGGGGTACCCGGACCTGCTGGCCTGCGTCCTCCCGTACGAAGGCGCGGAGACCCGCAGCCCGCAGCTCGTCTTGGAGCAGGTGCAGGCACTCACCGACTACCTCGGCACCGGCTCCGTGGCCGTCGTCCTCGGCCCCGCCGACGTTCTCGTACGCCCGCTTCCCCGGCACGGCGAGGCCGACCGGCTACGCCGCTCCTTCCTTCACGATGGCCTCCTGAAGGCCGCGATCAGCCTCCCCGACGGGGCGTTCGCCTACCGTCCTGGCTACCGCACCGCCGTGTGGGTGCTGTCCCGTACGGCGGAGGCAGAGCGAGCTGGTCGCGTCCTCCTCTCCGACTTCTCGGCGCAGCCGCTCACCGAGCCGGTCCTCGACGCCCTCGCCGAGGACATCGCCATCTGGCGCTCCTCCGGCTGGCGCGGGGACCGTCGACACGAGCCGCGACACGCCGTGATCGTCCCTGCGAAGGACCTTGACGACCGGCCGGGTACCGCCTTCACTCCGCACCAGCGCCCTGTCGAGGCCCGCTACACCCGCGCGGTCATGGAGCGCCCGGCCCGCATCGGCGACCTGGAGCAGCGCCTGACGGAGCTCCAGGAGCAGGCCCGCCGACAGCAGGCCGACCTGCGCGCGGCGCTGCGCATCCAGGCTGTCCTGCGCCCCGAGGATCAGCCGGTACGGCGTACCACGGTCCGGCGGCTCATCGAGGAGCGCCGTCTGCGTCGACGCCCCGGCCACCGCATTGCGCCCGAACACATCACTGCGGAGGGCCACTACCCGGTGCTCGCCCCGGGCGAAGTCCTCGGAACCTCGCGGGCGGGCAGCCGTCGGATCGACCGCGGTTTACTCCTCACTGCGTACGAGCACGCACAGTTCACCGAGCCCGGCGACATTGTCGTCACCGCCAACCCGCGCTTCGGCGTCCACGTTGACGAGGAGGGCCTGTCGGTCGTCGCTGCTCCGGCCCGCATCCTGCGAGTCCATCCCGACGCGGACCCGCCAGTCCGGCCAAGGGCGTTGGCGGCGCTGCTGAGGGCGGCTGCCGCCGAGTACGCCCGTACCAGCGGAGCCGTACGGGCCTCCCGGAGCATCGAGGACCTACTCATCCCCGACCTGGGGCGAGCAGAAGCCGAGCGTTACGACGCAGCGCTCGCCGAGATTGAGAGCCGCGCGGCGCTGCTGAGGGAGCAGTCCGCGGCCCTTGATGACCTTGCCTGCATCACGGCCGCCGGCATCGCCGACGGCACGCTGACCATTCAGAACCTTCCCGGAACCGACGACTGAAGGAGACGGTCTGCCTGATGGCTACCGCTGCAAAGAAGCCCACTGACCAGGCGGAGTTGTTCAGCGCCTCCACCGCCAAGGAGATCCAGGCGATCCTGTGGAAGGCCGCGGACAAGTTGCGCGGATCCATCGATGCTGCGCAGTACAAGGAGTTCGTTCTTGGCCTGATCTTCCTGAAGTACGTCTCCGATGCCTTCGAGGAGCGCCGCGCTGAGCTGTCCAAGGAACTCACCGAGGACGGAATCTCTGAGGACCGCCTCGACGACTTCCTGGAGGATCGCGACGAGTACACCGGCGCCCATGTCTTCTGGGTCCCGGAGACCGCCCGCTGGTCGTGGATCGCCGCCAACGCCAAGAGCCAGGGCGTGGGCAAGCTCCTTGACGAGGCGATGGATGCGGTGATGACGGAGAACGCCTCGCTCAAGGGTGTCCTCCCGAAAATCTTCAACCAGGACCGCATCGACCAGAAGCGCCTTGCCGAGCTTGTCGACCTCATCAGCGACGCTCGCTTTGGTGGCACCGAGGACAAGCCCGCGCAGGACGTGTTGGGCGAGGTCTACGAGTACTTCCTGGGCAACTTCGCCCGAGCCGAGGGAAAGCGGGCTGGTGAGTTCTATACGCCCCAATCCGTCGTCCGCCTGATCGTGGAGATTCTGGAGCCATACCAGGGGCGGGTCTACGACCCGGCGTGCGGCTCGGGTGGCATGTTCGTCCAAGCCGCCAAGTTCATCCAAGCCCACCGAGGGCGCAGCCACAAAGCCGATATTTCGGTCTTCGGTCAAGAGCTCAATGAGCGCACCTGGCGCCTGGCCAAGATGAACCTTGCCATCCACGGCATCGACGGCAACCTCGCCCCTCGTTGGGGCGACACCTTCGCCGAGGACAAGCACTCCGATCTCAAGGCCGACTTCGTGATGGCCAACCCGCCGTTCAACATCAAGGACTGGGCGCGGGATGAGGGCGACCCTCGGTGGAAGTACGGAGTTCCACCGAGGAGTAACGCCAACTATGCATGGCTCCAGCACATGATCTCCAAGCTGGGCGAGAGGGGCACGGCCGGCATCGTTCTCGCCAACGGCTCGATGACCTCTCAGCAGAGCGGTGAAGGGGAGATCCGGCAGGCACTCATTGAAGCAGACCTAGTGGCGTGCATGGTTGCGCTGCCGCCTCAGCTGTTCCGAACGGCACAGATTCCGACGTGTCTGTGGTTTCTGTCCAAGGACAAGACCCCGCAGGGTGCGAAGCGCCTCGACGACCGCCGCAGCGAGATTCTCTTCATCGATGCTCGAAGCATGGGCGAGATGGTCGATCGGACTGAGCGCATTCTGACGGAGGACGACCTCGCGAAGATCGCCGGGACATACCACGCTTGGCGTGGCACAACCTCAGCCCGTGAGGAGAGGCTGACCTATGCAGACGAGCCCGGATTCTGCTTCTCTGCGGGCCTCGAGACCGTCCGCGAGCACGGTTATGTGCTGACGCCGGGGCTCTACGTGGGAGCTGTTGAGGCGGAGGTAGAGAACGCGGAGGCGGTGGCAGCGAGGATCGCTAGCTTGACGGGCGAGCTATATGAGCTGTTCAACAGGTCGGCGGAGCTGGAGAAGGAAGTTCGGGAGCAGCTGGGGAGCATTGGATGAACAAGCTGACGTTGGCAGACCTTTGCGAGCTCGTGGTGGACTGCAAGAATCGTACGCCGCCCGAAGCTGCTCCAGGAGAACAAGCAGTGGGATTTGCCATCGGCACTCCGAACATCGTAAATGGGCGAATCCGACTCTCGGAAGCCAAACCTGTGAGTCAGGGGACGTTCGATATCTGGACGGCACGCGCAACTCCCCGCGAAGGCGATATTATTCTCACTCGCGAGGCCCCTGTAGGGCGGGTGGGTCGAATTGAAGAGGGGATGAATGTCTGCCTTGGTCAGCGGACGATGCTCCTGCGTCCAAGTAAGCAGTATTCCGATTCACGTTTCCTTCACTATTTCCTCCTGAGTCCCACTCTTCAAGACCTGTTGCAGTCGCAGGCATCCGGTTCAACGGTGGCCCATTTGAGGCTGGGGCAGGTTCGTGAGCTAAAAATTCCTCCAGTTCCGGAAGTAGAGGCACAGCGTCGAATCGGCGCCGTACTTGGAGCGCTGGATGACAAGATCGCCATCAATGAACGTATCTCGGCCGCAGCCATGGAGTTGGGCAGGGTGAAGTTTCAGCTTCTCTCCAATTCGGCCCACGAGAAGGTGACTGTTGGCGACGTGGTCGAACTTAAGTATGGAAAGTCTCTGCCTGCGACAAGGCGTATCGCTGGCCTTATCCCCGTGTTCGGGAGCGGGGGAATCAGTGGCTCGCATAACGAATTCCTGGTGAAGGGCCCTGGAATCGCCGTCGGCCGTAAGGGAACCGTGGGGACCGTCTACTGGTCTGAGGTGGACTTCTTCCCCATCGACACCACTTTCTATATTGCCTGCAAAAGCAACAAGGTTTCCTTGGAGTACATGTACTTCGCTCTGAGGGGGCTGGGATTGGAGTACATGAATTCTGACTCTGCCGTGCCGGGACTCAATCGAGAGAGAGCGCAGTCGCTGCTGCTTCGGATTCCTGCCTCTGAGGCTATGCAGGAATTCACGGTTGAAGCACGCAACCTTTTCCGGCTGCAGCGCAGCCGCGAGGAAGAGAATCTTACCCTCGCCACTCTCCGCGACGCTCTCCTTCCCCAACTCATGTTCGGCCGCCTCCGTGTCAAAGACGCTGAGAAGATTGTCGAGGACCACGCATGATGCACCCTGCAAACGGCAGAGAGCGCCACCGCCCCTTCGAGTCCGACTGGGAGCTGCTAGCCCTCGATGAACTTGCAGAACTCGCCTGGCTGCCCAGGCCAGGGAACGAGTTCGCACCCGGCTCCGACCACCGCAAGTCGTGGGATGACCTGATCCTGTACTCCGACCTCCGGGAGGCGATCGAGCGGCTCAACCCCGACCTCCCCTCGGACGCTGTCCGCGATGGAGTCGCCGCCGCGGCGACTCCCTCCTCGCAGGACACCTACGAGGAGAACCGAACCGCGCACGGCTACCTCACGGCTGGCATCCGCTCCGTCACATACACCGACGCCTTCGGCGCCGAGCACAACCCCACCATCCGCCTGGTCGACCTGGACGATACGGATGCGAACGTCTACCGCGCCCTCAACCAGGTCACCGTCATCGACGGTGAGCGGAACCGCCGCTTCGATGTTGTCCTGTACGTCAACGGCCTGCCGCTCGCCGTACTTGAGCTGAAGCGGGCCGGCGACGAGGACGCCACGCTCCAGACGGCGCACTCGCAGGTCACCCGCTACGTCGAGGAGTTCCCGACCGCCTTCCGCTACAACGCGGTCGTGCTGCTCTCCGACGGCATCACGGCGAAGTACGGCACCCCCTTCACCCCGTACGAGCACTTTGCGCCGTGGAACACGGACGAGTTCGGCGCCCGCGTCGACCCGCTCGACGCCGAGGGGATATGGGATTCGGGCCAGAACCTGGCCGTGCACGGCCTGTTTACCCAGCCGCGCTTCCTCTCCCTCATCAGGTCCTTCATCAACTTCGTACCGTCGAAGCGGATGAAGCGCATCGCGAAGCCGCACCAGTATTACGCGGTGACCCGCGCCGCGGAGGCCGTGCGTGAGGCTGCGGCGAGTGACGGTAAGGCAGGTGTCGTTTGGCACACTCAGGGGTCCGGCAAGTCTGAGGAAATGGTCCTCACGACGACCGCTGTGATCCGTGACCCGGCGCTGCTGAATCCGACCGTCGTCGTCATTACGGACCGCACGGATCTCGACGACCAGCTGTACTCGACCTTCCTGGAGAGCGAGATCCTCCCGGAGGCGCCGAAGCAGATCCTCACCCGGGCCGAGCTGCGCGAAGAGTTGGCGGCCAAGCGCACGGGCGGCATCCTCTTCACCACCCTCCAGAAGTTCGGCCGTACCAAGGAGGAGAAGGAGTCCGGAGCGGACCACCCGCTGCTGTCGGACCGCCGCAATATCGTGGTCGTCGTCGATGAGGCGCACCGCAGTCACTACGACTCTCTCAACGGCTACGCTCGCCACTTGCGCGATGCGCTCCCGCACGCCACGCTTCTCGCCTTCACTGGCACCCCGCTCTCCCAGGCCGACCGCAACACCCGCGAGGTCTTTGGGGACAAGGGCGAATACCGCGGCTACATCGACGTCTACGACCTCAAGCGCGCAGCCGACGACGGCGCCAC
Source organism: Streptomyces sp. NPDC102279 (assembly GCF_044766365.1). NCBI lineage: Bacteria > Bacillati > Actinomycetota > Actinomycetes > Kitasatosporales > Streptomycetaceae > Streptomyces > Streptomyces sp. NPDC102279. The sequence continues at coordinate 398,121 of NZ_JBIWLU010000005.1, forward strand.
CGTCAAGGTCTTCCACGAGAGTCGCGTCGTCCAGCTCATTCTGGACAAGGACGTCGACCCGACGAAGATCGATGAGGAAGCCGACCGCATCACCGACGGCCTCGACGACACCGAGCGGCGCCGCGTTGAGCAGGCCGTTGCCACGATGAACGCGATGTACGGCGCACCCGCCCGCATACGGGACCTCGCCGCGGACCTGGTGGAGCACTGGGAGGGGCGGCGTGATCGGATGAAGCCGTTCGTCGGCGTCTCCGAGACGGGCGGCGCGGCCGGCAAGGCGATGGTGGTGTGCGCGACCCGAGAGATCTGCGTCCGGGTTTACGACGCTCTGTGTGAATTGCGGCCCGAGTGGCACAGCAAGGAGATCGACAAGGGGGCGATGAAGATCGTCTTCTCCTCGAACTCCCGGAAAGACCCCGAGCACTTGCTCGCCCATGCCCTGAGCGACGGCCGGCGCAAGGCGGTCATCAATCGGGCCAAGGACCCCGACGACGAGCTGGAGCTGCTCATCGTCAACAACATGCTCCTGACGGGCTTCGACGCCCCGCCCGTCCACACGATGTACCTGGACCGGCCGCTCAAGGGCGCCAATCTGATGCAGGCCCTGGCCCGAGTCAACCGCCGTTTCCGTGCCAAGGAGGACGGTCTCCTCGTCGGGTACGCGCCGCTGACCGAGAACCTTCAGCGGGCGATCGCCGAGTACACCGAGGCTGACCAGGAGGACCGTACGCTCGGCCAGGACCTTGACCGGGCGCTGGACGAGCTACGCAACGAGTACGACATCCTCACGGACATCCTGCGCGGCTTCGACTGGCAAACCCGGCTTGCCATGCCGTCCAAGACGGCGTTCATCGACGCGGCGATCAGGGCCGCCAACTACCTGCGTGATCCGCGCACTGCGGGCAACGACCCGGACAAGCTCGACGACCCCCGCCAGACGCTCGGTCGGCGCTTTCGCGAGCATTCCCACCGCTTGGAGCGCTTCTACGCCCTGTCCGCCAGCGCCAACAACATCGGTGAGCGCTTCCCGGACCACCCGGCCTGGCGACGGGACGTCCAGTTCTTCGTCGAGGTCCGCGCCTACATGGCGAAGTACGACGCGATGGACCGCGAGGCCCGCGGCTTGCCGGTCGCCCGTGATGTCGAGCTGTACCTCGCGCAGCTGACGTCCTCGGTCGTCGAGACTGGCGGGGTGACAGATCTATTCGCCGAGGCCGGCCTGGAGACCGCCGACCTGACGCACCTGAACGACGCGCTCGTCGCGCAGCTGCAGAACAGTGAGACCCCGCACCTGGCGGCGGAAGCACTGCGGCGGCTCATCGAGCGGAAGATGCGCGAGGTGACGCGGCACAACATCGTCCGGCGTACCACGTTCTCCGAACGGCTGCAGGACTTGATGGTCCGGTACATGCAGCAGCAGTACACCAGCGCGGAGCTCATCGCCAAGCTCGTCGAGATGGCGAAGGAGGTCATGGACGACGCTCGCCGCGGCGAGAAGTTCGAGCCGCCGCTGGACTGGCGAGAGCTCGCCTTCTACGACGCGGTGGCCGACCACGGCACTGCGCGCTCGGTGATGGGCGACGAGGTGCTGGCTAGCATCGCCCGCGAGCTCGTCGCGGAAGTCCGCAGCAAACTCAAGCCCGACTGGATCGCCCGCGAACCGGTCCGTGCCCGCCTCCGCAGTGCCATCAAGCGCCTCCTGGCCCGCCGCAACTATCCGCCGGACCAGGAAGTCGAGGCCATCAACCTGGTCCTGAAGCAGATGGAGCACTTCGCCAATGAGTGGTCCACCGGCGTCCGGGAGAGCTGACGTCAACTCGGAGGCTTCGTGGTCACGCTTCACGGACCCCTGCCTGAAGGGGCTCACATGTTGACGAGGGATGCAAGGATCACAACCTTCCCATTCCGGTAAATAGCAGGTTATTGGACGATGGCAGCCCCTTCGAGTGGTTGAAGGGGCTGCCATCCGCACGACTGGCGGCCGTCCTCTGACAGACCGGAGGTCCGATGGCGCATAGGTGACCTTGACCAAGCGCATTGAGGCTGGTCCGCTTGGCAAGTTGGATTTCTTTCTGGGGGTTGCCTACGTGCTCAGGTCGGTTCTGCCTGCGCTGCCTCGGTCCGATGGCCGGGGAGCGGGGCTTGTTGGGTATGGAGCAGCCGACCTGGTGACGCGCTCGTGAGAGCGCGGCGGGGCGCGGCGATCGCTGTCATCGCCGGTGGAGGCGCGATTACCACCATGCTCGTGGGTTTGGTGACGAACGCCGTTTCTGCACAGTCGCATTGGCCTTCATGGCTGGGGTGGTTACAGGCGCACCCCTGGCTGTCGTTCGTCATCCTTGGGGTGGTCACGGCCGGGCTGACAGCGCTGCTTACCGCGCTGGACGATAACCGAGCGCCGGGGCAAAGTCCCGAACCGGCAGTACGCCCGGATGACGGCTCAGGCCCGCCTGGGGCCGCCCTGGTGCTGCGCTCGCTGCCGCGAGACACCACGGCGTTCACCGATCGCTCGGCCGAGCTGGAGTCGCTGGTGCGCTCCGTACGTGCTGCGCAGGAGAGCGGTGAGGCTCTGCTGGTTCACGTCATCGACGGGATGCCCGGAGTGGGGAAGACGACGTTCGCGGTGCACGCCGGGCATGTGCTCTCCGAGCGGTTCCCTGACGGGCAGCTCTTCGTCAACCTGAACGGATACACAACGGGGCGTAGCCCGGTGCAGGCGACCGAGGCTCTCGCGTCACTTCTGGCGGCCACCGGTGTGCCGACCCAGCAGATACCTGTTGGCGACGATGTCGGCGCGATCACGCAGGCGCGGGCCGCCATGTGGCGGAGCAGGCTCGCAGGCAAGAAGGCACTGCTCATCCTCGACAACGCCGCAAGCTATCGGCAGCTGGAGCCGTTGCTTCCTAGTGGGAGTGACTGTCTCGTGTTGGTGACCAGCCGGAAGCGGCTGGCTGTGCACGAGGAAGTGGTGCTGCCAGTCGAGGCTCTGCCGCCGGATCACGCGTTGGACCTGTTCATACGGCTCAGCGGGCGAGCAGCGGACTCACTCGACCGGGAAGTACTTGATGACCTGGTGCGGTTGTGCGGCTATCTCCCGTTAGGGGTGTCGCTGCTCGCCGCGCGACTGCGGCACCATCCATCCTGGAGCGTCGAGGATCTGCACGAGCGGTTGGTGGCGGCCCGGGACAGGCTCGGAGAACTTCGCGCCGGGGAGCGCGCGGTCGCGGCGACGTTCGATCTGTCCTATCGGGACCTTTCACCACAGGGCCAGCACTTCTTCCAGTGCCTGGGTTTCTACCCGGGGACGGAACTCGATGCGTACGTCGGGGCCGCCCTCGGCTCGGTTTCGGTGGTGGTAGCCCGGCAGTTGCTCGATGGGCTCTACGACGCCCACCTGATCGACGAACACCAGGGGAACCGTCACAGGCTCCACGATCTCCTACGCGACTATGCGCGCGGTCTCGCTGACGAAGGAGACAGCATGGACCACGTACAGGCTGTTCAGCGTGTGGGCACCTACCACCTGGCAGCTCTGGCCGCCGCGAACGAGCACATCGTCCGCGGCGGCGCCATCGTGCCGCCCCCGCCGGACGGCGCAGAGAACGTTGAGACTCCGGGCATGGAGTCGCGTACAGCGGCCCTGGCCTGGCTGGAAAATGAGCGTCCCAACATCCTTGCCTGCATCCGCCAGGCCAACGAGCTCGCCCTGCACGACCTCGTGATCCGTCTGGCTGCGGCCATGGCACCCTTCCTGCGACAGGCTGGCCCCTGGGACCAGGCCGTCGGACTCCACCGAACCGCAGCCGAGGTCGCCAGGCACACCGGCGACCAGCATGCGCTGGCCGGCGCGCTGGCCGAACTCGGCGTCATACGGCGCTTCATGGCCTCCTACCCCGAGGCGACCGAGACCCTGAACGAGGCGGTGACGCAGTACGACGCGGTCGGGGACCGGCGTGGCAAGGCGGATGCCTTGAACCAGGTGGGCATCGTTTGGTACCTGACTGCGGACAACGACGCCTCGGCCCGCGCCCAGACTGAGGCGCTCGCTCTCTACCGCGAGCTCGGGTACCAGCTCGGTCAGGCGAATGCGCTGGCCGACCTCGGCATGGTGCGCCGCCAGACCAGCAGGTTCGATGAGGCCGTCGAGGCCCAGTCCGAAGCACTGTCGATCTACCGTGAGCTCGGCGACCGGCAGGGGGAGGCCAACTCCCTGCGAGACCTGGGCATCGTGCACTGCCTCATGGGCGAATACGACCTCGCCATCCGGCGGCAGCGCGAGGCGTTCGACATCTACAAGGCGCTGGACGACCGACTCCACCAGGCTTACGCCCTCAACGAGTTGGGTATGGTACAGCGGCTCACCGGTGATCTCGAGGGTGCTCGCGATGCCCACACCCGGGCGCTGGAGCACTACACCGAGCTCGGCGATTGCTTCGGCCGAGCGAACAGTATCCGCCACCTCGGGGTGCTGGACCGGTTGTCGGGTGACATTCCGACCGCGATCCGTGTGCTCGAGGAGGCTCTGGACACGTATCGCGATCTCGGCGGCCGTGGCGGCGAAGCCGCCTCGCTGAGCGAACTGGGGGTCGCCCGCGGGATCGCCGGTCAGCAGGCCGGTGCCGTTGAGGCGTTCCGGCAGAGCCTGGAGATCCTGCGCGATCTCGGCGACCGCTGTGGCGAGGCGGAGGTGCTCAACCACTGGGGAGTGCTGCTGCGGACGTCCGGTGACCCGACTGCCGGGCGCGGGCGTTTCGAACAGGCACTGGTTCTGGCTCGGGACGTCCGCTGTCCGCTGGAGGAGGCAAGGGCGTTGGAAGGGATCGGCCGCTGCCATTGGACGATCGACGGCCCGGCCCGAGCCGAAGGGATGCTGCGTGAAGCGCTCACCGTGTATCGACGGTTGGGCGTGGACGCGTCGGCCGACGACGTCGAGCGGCTCTTGGTGTCGCAGGCGGGATGAGCCGGAGCGAAATACGTGACCAGTTTCCGTATGCCGAGGTGAGTGGCGACGCTGCTACGTTGCGAGCCGATCTATAGCCTCAACAGCTCCAGCTGCCCGTTGCTTCAACCGCCATCGCAGAGCGCCGGTCTCCCGGCACACCTATCACGAGGAGCGTTGAATGCCGCCCAGCACGACTGTTCCCTCCCCTTCGGCCTCCGGATCGGACACCTCGGAGTCCGCACCCCGTCCCGAAGTCCTGGACCGTGTTGCCGCTCGCGTGCAGCGCCGCCTGGCGGCCGAGCGGGCCGCCTCGAACAGCATCGGGGACGGCGCTCACGCCGCCTCGCTGATCTGGCCGTGGCCGCTGTAGTCGCTGCTGCTCGATGACACCGACGTCTCCTCATACGCCGTTCCACACCTTCATCCTCAAGGTCGCAAACCGATGCAATATTGATTGCGACTATTGCTATGTCTTCAACTCCAAGGACCAGGCCTGGCGGACCCTGCCGGCCCGGATGAGTGTGGAGGTGGCTCGGGCAGCAGCTCGGAGGATCACCGAGCATGTGACGGTGTACGGGCTGCGGACCGTCCACGTCGTGCTGCATGGAGGCGAGCCGCTGCTCGCCGGGCCCCAGCACCTGGGGGAGCTTCTCGACGTGCTCAAGGACGCCATCCCGTCCGACATCGAGGTCCGCTTGGAGTTGCAGACCAACGGGACGCTCGTATCGGAGGCGTGGCTCGACCTCTTCGAGCAATACGCGGTGGCGGTGGGCGTCAGCCTCGACGGACCGCCCGCCGCCAACGACCGGCACCGCCTCACGCACGCCTCTCGATCGAGCGCGGCCTCGGCAGTACGGGGCATCGAACTGCTGAGGTCCCGGCCTGGGCTGTTCGCGGGGCTGCTCGCCGTTGTGGACCTGGCGAACGATCCCGTGGAGGTGCACGACTACCTCGCGTCGTTCGAGCCTCCGGTGATCGATTTCGGGCTGCCGCACGCAACCCACGATGCGCCGCCGGAGCGGAATGATCCCGCCGTCCCGGAGTACGGGGTGTGGATGAGCCGCGTCTACGATGCCTGGCTTGCCCGGCCCGAGTACCGGCACAGCGTGCGCATGCTGGAGGACATCGTGGCGCTCAGCTCCGGCGCGCGCGGTGCGGTGGAGACCCTCGGGCTCGCGCCGCCGGCCAGCGTCGTGATCGAGTCCGACGGTTCCGTCGAGGGCGTGGACACCCTGCGCTCGGTGGAGGAGGGCGAGTCCTGGCTCGGGCTCGACGTCTTCAGCGACTCCTTCGATGCGGCCGTCCACCACCCCAAGCTGCTGCATCGCCAGGAGAGCGGGACGGCTGCCCTCTCCGAGGAGTGCCAACGCTGTCCGCTCGTCGCTGTGTGCGGCGGCGGCTACCTGCCGCACCGCTTCAGCGCGGCACGTGGGTACAGGAACCCGTCCGTCTACTGCGCGGACCTGGCGTATCTCATACGGCACGTCCAGGGTTCTCTGCAACGGCACGGCTGGGCGTTTGGGGCTTCTGCCGCCGGGCCCTCGTAGCCACCATGCACGACAGCACAAACGACAGGAGTTGCACGACGATGACCGTGACGATCCGGCCAGCCGAGAAGAGCGATGTCCGAGGACTGGCCGAACTGATCGAGGAGATCGAGCGGTTCTACGGTACGGCCGACACCGATATCCAGCCCTTCGACGAGCGCCAGGACCAGGTCGAGGAAGCCCTGTTCGGCTCACCGCCCCTCGCCTCCGCCCTGTTGGTCGAGGACGAGACGGGGGGCCTTGTCGGACTCGCTGCCTATTCGTTTCTGTGGCCGTCGGCGGGGTCGACTCACTCTCTCTTCCTTAAGGAGCTCTACGTCCGTGATGCGCTCCGTCGTCAGGGAGTCGGAGAACGCCTCATGAACGAGCTGCGCGCCATCGCTGCGGCCCGCCCGGGGTGCAGCCGCGTCGAATGGATGACCGACCGCGATAACCCGGGCGCCCGAGCCTTCTACAAGTCCCTCGGGTTCGCGGAGTTCGACGGGAAGATCGTCTACAGGGTCGAAGTCGGCGAGGTATGAGAAGGCATGGGAACGAGCGGGGTTGTGAAGGAAGAACGCTGTGAACGGTGTGAGTGCATCATCGGTCTGGGGTGCGGCTGTCCACCTGACGGGTCCGTGCCGAAGGCGCGTTCCGCGTCACAGCCACGACAGGAATGGCGGCGGTTCCCTGCTGACACGATCCTGATCTCACCCACGCAATACGCGCACCTGCCGGGGTTCTGCACACACCTCACAGAGGAACTGGTGAAGCTGCCGCGGTGGGGGTGGATTCACGATCCTGAGCCTGGACTCTGGGACCGTCTGAGCAGTAGTTGTCCAGCGATGGCCACGGACGGCAACACCACCCGGCGGGCGACTCGGCGGTGCGAGGAGTGCCAGGCTTCGTTGACGGGATGACGAAGCTGATCGGAGAGTCGACCTTCATGCCGGTGCGGGCGTCGCGGTTGGCGGCTGTGCCAGCGCGGCCAGGAATGTGTAGCAACGACGCCCATTTTCTTGGGGCAGCCTATGGACTTCGAGCAGGGCCGTGTGACAGCATCCCGTCCGTCAGGTGATCAACACCTGGTAGTTGTGATCGTCCCGTGCTAGCGGGTCTGTAGATCTCCCTGCCGGCAGGTAAGGGGGTCCCCTTTCGAAGGAGACTCCTGTGCCTGCCGTTTCTCATTTCGCCAAGCCCGCGCAGTGGTCGCATTATCTGCGCGCGGTTGTGGACATCGCCTTCCCCGCGCACAGCATTCGTGTCACAGCGGGTCCATCGGACGGTGGGGTGCCGAGCCTCCCGTACCCGTTCAACGGTGTGCACTCGATCCACATCGTCACCGCCTTCAACCCCGGCGGACGTAGCACCAGCGTGCGAGCCAACCTTCGGGCGCAACACGAGCTGTTGCACAACATCGGCCTCAATGGGCTGCAGTGGTGGCCGGCCGTCGGAGGCGATCTGGCCGGCACTCACGCAGAAATCAGCGCAGCCATCGTCGGAATGGACGACGCCCAGGCCCGGGATCTCGGCCGACGGTTTGGCCAGGACGCCGTGTTCGCCTGGTCACCGACGGCATGGCGACTACTGGCCTGCACCGACGCGGCCCACGACACAGTCATCGCCGACTGGCACGCTGCCCTCCTCACGCTGGCATCCCGACGGGGTTCCCAGCTGTCTGTCGCGTAGCCCCAACGATCAGTCGTACATGCCAAGACGACAGCCTTGCACCCCGAGGGAGCCACACTCATGAACCGCGGAAACTACGAAACTCTCGCTGCCGCCATCGCCGACAGTGATGCTGACGATCGTGCCCGGCGCATCCTTGCCCTCGACCTGGCCGACGCACTCACCGTCACCAGTCAGCGTTTTGACCCGGTCAGGTGGCTGCGGCAGTGTGACGTTCCGGTGACGCCCGTTGAGGTCGCACAGTGGAGCAGTCGACTCGCCTATCGCGTGAAGCACATCCACGATCGCCGACGAGCGTGTGAACAGCGCACTGGAGTTCACCTCGAGTCTTACTCCGTCACTGTTCCCGGACCAACTCGTTAGAGGTCGAAGTGGAGCTCGAACTTCCCAAGCGGAGTTGGCTGATACCGATAATTTCAGGAAAGTGCGCCCTGAACTGCGTAAATGCTGTTCTCGCCTGTTGATCGGCGACAGCCGATTCGGGCCCCTAGCGGTTCTCCTGCCGTACTTCGCCGAGCTCAGTTGCCCGGCTGGTCCTCGGAGTCGGACGGGGGAGACGTCGGCAGAGCATCCTCCTCCCGGAGCAGTTCGATCACGCCGATCGCGTCATCGTCCTGCGTGGGGTCGGCGTCGCCGTAGCTCGGGTCACCCGTCAGGTCGCCGTCTGACTTCTCGATCAAGAAGCGTTCGCGATATGCGTCGCGCGCCGAAAGAGCGATTCGATCCACGAGCATGTAGCTCAGCCCTGCGCCGACAGCCATGCCGGCGATGGGCACGAACTGTCCGAGCTTCTTCTTCGGCAGCTGCTGCGCGAACTTCGCCGCGAAGCTCTGGGCGATCTTGGTGAGAACCTTCTCGTTCAACTTGGCCCAAGGAGCGTTCCTTACTAGCAACTGGGTGAGTTGAGACAGTTCGGCGTACGCGGCCGTCTTCGCCGATGTGCCCGTGGACATTCCGAGAGCAATCACGGACATCACGAAGAGTTCCTCTTCGGGATCGCTTGGGTAGTAGCCGTAATGGAGGGCTGTGGCGGCGACCGTTCGAGTGGCAAGGGCGAGCATTATTGCAGTGTCGGCGGCCATCGCCCCGGCTACGGTTGCGAATCCGGGTGCGGCACCCGCGCCAGCGCCGGCGATTGTTCCGGCGCTGGCGAGCACCTCTCCGCCTGTCACGGCTGCAGCGGATCCAAGGCCAGTTGCCGCTGCCGAGAGCGCGTGGCCGTACCGAACCAAGTTGCGCCTCGCGACCTCATCGACTACCCGCAGGTCGAGTTCACGGATCTCGTCCAACTCGGCGATGTCGTGTCCGGCACGTCGATACTGCTCAACGACACGCTTCTTGCTCACTGTCCGACTTGCGGTGCCTCCCACAGCCATGCCGAGACCCTTTGCGGCTCCACCGTAGGCGGCAGCCACTTTGTCGGCGCCCGGAGTGTTCATCGCCTTCTGGCCGAGCGAAGCGAGTCGGTCTCGGGCCTGCTGCGGAAGAAGTTTCCTCGCCTGCTTGTTGAGGGAAGCGGCCTTTCGCTCCTGGAGTCGGTCCCACTCCTGTTGTTCGTAAGCAGAGAGAGTCATGTCGTCGCCTCAGTATCAGAGTGCTTGGAAGCAGTCCCGCATGATCGCGACCATGAGTCTGCGCCGTTGGAGGAGGAACTCCTTGTAGCTTCCCGCCGTGGCCTCAGCCAGGTTCGCCGGTCCGTACGGTGAGTGGTGTAACTCCCCTCCGGAGGACGCTAGTTAGTGCTGGCGAGTCTCCCGGGGAGGAACATTATGAAGCAGAATACGCATTTTGACGAGGCCGTGGAGGGTTCGAGGGACATCCTTGGGCTGGGGGCCGACGAAGGTGGTGAAGGCGCCAAGTATGGGCAGCAGGTCCTGACCGATCTCAAAAGCCGGGGGCCTGTGACGTCTTGACGGTGGTCTGTGACGGGCTGAAGGAACTGCCCACGGGGTGAACAACGTCTGGCCGTGGACCGCGGTGCAGACCCAATGCCGTAGAAAGCCACCCCTGCCCTCTGTCGTCGGTCAGGGAATGTCCTCCCGTGATGTGAGCACCTATCCCGACCACGGACATAGGTAACTTGACTCCACTCGCCCCTGTCGCCCAGGCAGAGGCCTCTGTTTCCAGGAGGGAGACGCCTTCCAGCCCCGCCTTGACGCAGCTGATCACAGCGACGCCGTCGAGGCGGGGCCGGTGGGTCACCAGCCGGGGTAGCGCTCCATCCAACGCGGGTCCCAGCCGCCGTTGTAATCGCCGCCGCTGGGGGAGTCGGTGAGCTGGGTGATGAGGTCGCGCGCCAGGGTGTCGAGGACCCAGGCCAGTTCGTGGCGGCTGATCAGATCGATGGGCAGTGCTTCGACGCCGTGTGCCGCTCCGAGCAGCGCGCCGGCAACGCAGGCGACCGAGTCACCGTCCGGCGCCCCGGCGGCGAAGCGCAGCGCATCGTGCACCTGAGCCGGCTCGGGGAAGGAGGCGGCGGCATACAGGCCGCCGAGCAGGGCCGAGGGCGCGGTGGCGTCCGGTGCGAGTTTTGCGAGGTGTCCCACGTCCGCAGGCTGGTCCTCGGCCTGCTGCAGCGCCGTGTGAAGCCGATCGCGTTCAGCAGCGGTCAGGCCGCGGTCGGCGTCAGGAAGGGCATAAAGACCCTCCAGCAAGGCGTGCTGCACCTGCGACTGCCCGCCGAACAGGTTTGCCTGAATCTGCGGACCGCTGGTCAGGCAGTAGTTGACCAGCACGGCCGCATGGGCTGCCGCAGACTGCGCGGCTGGGTCGCCGTGGGTGAGGGCGGCGATCTCCCGGGCCAACTGGGCTGACTGATCAGACCCGTGTGCGACGCCGACAACAGCGACGGGAAGGGCACGGGTGAGCGCGTGGCAGCCCCGGCTGGTCGTCGGTATCCCCATGTTTCCGTGCTCGGTCTTGGACAGGGCCGTCACGGTCGCCGGTGCCGAACCGCGCCGCTGTGCCAGCACGGGCACCTGGGCGAGCCAGCCGTCCGGCCACACCTCGTCGTCCTGGGCCCAGCGCTGCCGCATCCGCTCGACCTCGATCCCCTGCAGGGCAGCCCACCGGCAGTAGGCGTGCCACACCACCGACGGCGGATGGCAGATGCCCTTGTGGTTACCGCGCACCCATGCGCGGATCATGCCCTCGGCGGTGAAGCAGGCCAACTGGGTGCTGACTCCGGCCCGCAGCGTGCCTTCGGCAGGCAGCTTGCCCTTCGCCGCTCCCAACGTGTCGCCCAGCGCCAAGCCCAGCATCATCCCGCGCACCCGGGACGCGGCCCCTTTCTCCTTCAGGAACTCCCTTTGCCGCTCCGGCTCCTCGTCAGGCCCCAGGTCCAGCTCCTCTTGCCGCTGCTCGGCCTGCGCCCAGTCCCGTACCTGCGGCGCGGTGCGGTGGGCCGACGCCGCCCCGGCCGGATCGGTTGCTGCAACGTCTGGACCGGCCTGCTGCCCGCTTCCGGCGCGCCCGGTGGTCAGCTCGTGCACCGCGTCGTGCATCTGCGGGTGTGCCTCGAGGTGCCAGCCGTTGGTCAGTACCCGGCGCAGGTCGTCCAGCGCGGTCTTGGAGTCGGTGCCGGTGGCCAGGTGGCTGTAGATCGCGGCGACGGCGGGAGTGCGGCTCTGTCCGGCCAGGCAGTGGAGCAGGACCCGCTTGCCCTCCTGGCGCAGCCGCAGTACCTGGCGGGCGGCCTGGTCCAGAACGTAGTGGAGGTTGGCGTTCTCCCCCTGACTGTCCACCAGCCACACGCGGACGTGCTCGACATCGGTGCCGGGCAGGATCGGGTCCGTGCCCATGCGACACAGCGAGACCACGGCCTCGACGTCGACCGGCCCGGCGCCCTGGGCCAGCGCCAGATTGCCCAGCACCACCCCGTCATCGTGCGGGTGAGGTATGGCGAAGCCGCGGTGGCCGCCGACGGACATACCGGGTGCCGAGGGCCAGCCCTGGGCGTCGTCGCTCCCGCCCCGGGCGGTGCGCACTGTCAGCCGGACCAGGTCGGCTCCGGTGGTGTGGCCGGGCCAGCCGTGCACGGCCTGCTGCCACTCCAGCGGGATGCCGGAGCAGCCCCAGCGCGCGCCGAGCAGGGCGCCCGCGATCGCCGCGATGGTGTCGGTGTCCGTCCCGGCCCGCACCGCCGCCTCCAGAGCGAGACCGAAGTGCTGCGCGGGGAAACTGTTCTCGGCGGGGCTCAACTCGGGGACGGCGGTGCGGGTGATCGCCGACCAGGCGGCCTGCAGCGCGTGGACGACCCAGCCGTTGTTGGTGAAGTGGTGCGGCGGATTGGCCTCCGCCTCGTCCAGCCGCTTCGCCCACACCTCGCGGCGCTCGGCGGGGAGCAGGTCCAGGCCGGCGCGCACGCCGTCGAAGGTTCCGTGCAGCACCGCGGTGCGGATGCCGGAGCACCACAGCACGCAGGCATCGGCGCAGTCCGGGTCCGGGTGGGTGAGCGCGCTGACGGCGACGGCGGCTTCGGCCATCTCGGCGGCGTCACCGAGATGACCGAGGGCGACGATCCCGGTGCGCATCAACGAGCCGTTCCCCGCACTGTGGTTGCTGCCGGCGGTGAAACTGCGGGCCGCGGCCAGCATCGCCGCGCCCGGCGCTCCAGAGGCACTGGAGGCGGCGCCCAGGACGGCGCGGGTTTGCGAGCCGACGTCACTGGCACCGCCGCTCAGCCAGCCCTGGAAGTTGGCGGCGATCGCGTCAAGGGCCTCCGGCGTACGCAGATCCGCTCCGTCGGCCGCGACCTTGGCGATGCAGACCTGCATCTGGGTGTCGTCGGAGTACTCGCCCGGCTCGTACGGTCCCAGGCCACCACCGATCATCCGTGGCTGCTGATCGTCGCGCAGCGTCGCCTTGAACTCATAGGGCACGCCCAACGCGTCACCCACGGCCGCGCCGAGCAGCACACCGGCGGCCCGGTCGGTGGCCCATGTGTCCAGGCGGGGCTGCGGGGCATGGGCCATGGGAACTCCATAAGGTGCGGTGGCGCGCGGTCGGGCGGTGGCGTACAGGCTCGATCCCAGGCGGAGTAAACGGGACGGTGCAGGCGCGGCAGAATGCCGAAAAAGGATTACTCCTCGGCACATTGATGCTCCGCCAGTCTGGCAGGGCAGCTCGCTTATCGTCAATGAGACGATACTGGAAGTCTGCCGAGGTCGGCGCCTGGAACCACGCGATCCGTCCGATCTCGCCTGGGTCGGCGGAGTGGTGGCAGCAGCCGGTCGTTCAGTCGTGGCTACGGTGAGGGACGGCGGTAGGGCGAGCCGCTCGGGTTCTGCTGCGGTTGTGGACGAGCGGGTGCGGGAGGGAGCGGAAGCGGACAGATGGACCGACTGCCTTCGAACAAGTGCGGAGCCTTATGTGCAGCTGAGCATTGCTCGGAGTATGTGCAGCCAGGCATGGGCGTTGGTGTCCGGCGCGAGGATCGGTGACAGATGTCAACGAGTGGTCTACAAACGGTGCCACGGAGGGCTGCCCCAGGCACGCCTCAGCGTGTCACCGCACCGGCTGCAGAGTCCGCCGGGCGGTTTCCGACGTCCTGTGGACGCGCTATTACGTCCGCGACCTCCGGGTGATTTGCCGCGGTTTGATGCTAATTGCGGTCCCAAGGAGCTTCTTGAGCTCGGCCTCCCACTCGTCCTCCTTTACCCCGTGCAGGTCGTCAGTGACCAGCAACACTCCTTGCGGCCCGCCACCCGGGAGAATGCCGTGTTCTGCGTACCAGGCCTTCTTCTGTTCCCACTTCCGGGCGTACTCCGGGTTGTCGAGCATGCCCAAGTGCTCCCAATAGATGGGTCTGTCGGGGTCGTCGGTGGTGATGGTGAAGTCGGGGAACCTCCTCTTGCCGTCATGTCCAATCAGCGGCTGCTCGTACGAAAAGCGCCCCTGTGCGTGACGCTGGAGGAGGTCGGCGATGATCACTTCGTTTTTGCTACGCACCGGCAGGCCAAAGTGGGTGATGTGGATGAGGTTCGCATCGAAGAGGCCGATCCGCTGTCCTCCAGCGTCAAGCACCGGGACTGGCTTTGGTGCCCTGGTGAGGTCGGTCAGCCTGCGTGCGGTGTCGGATGCTGTAGGGCGACCCACTTCTCGCAACTCGTTCAGGGATCCTTCGTGGCAGATGATCACCCTCTCGGTCTGGCGGGTCAATGCTGTGTAGAGCAGCTCCCTTGAGACTCCTTGCAGATTCGCGGGCAGCATAAGAATGACCGTGCCGAATTCACTTCCTTGGCTCTTGTGAACGGTCAGTGCCCAGGCCAGCTCCATGGATGGTTCGTCGTCTGAGCCGACCCGCGCAGCGGTAATCCTCAGGCCAGGCTGTGAGGAGAATTCGACCTGTGTCTGCCAAGGCGGAGTGCGCGATCCTTTGGATCGCAGCTGCCCGGTGACCACCCCAAGCTCGCCGTTGGCTACGTACGTCTTCTCCGTAGTTCGACTCTGCGGCTTGTATGTAGGAAGCAACTGGTTACGGGTGTTGACGACCTTGTCGCCGACGACGATCTGCTCTGGACCGAGCGGTTCGGGAACTCGCCGTTCAAAGGGACGAGTGTGTGCCTGTGCCAGCGCTCGTTGACGGAAAGTCTGCTTGAGGTGGCGATTGAGGTCGGTGGTCCCATGCGCCCGGCCGCGAGTTGGCGACAGCGCCTGCCACTGATCACACGAAGCTGAGGCAGTGGAGTAGTTGGGGTATTGATTGCCGTGCACGTCCGTCCAGGTAGTGGCGCCGTAGGAATGGGTGAAGGTCAGCTCGTCGCGGACCCCGAACTCCTCTCGCAGCACGTCCTCAAGGACGCGGGAGGGACTACGGCCGTTCCATGCAACGGCCCGCAAGGTCTGCATGTCGTGTCCGGCCAGGAGCTTTCGCCACACATCCTCCGCGTCGTCCGGGTGTCCGTCTCCGCTGTACCAATGGGCGAGTGCGAGATCCGCCCGATCTCGACCCTGTTGACGGCGAAGAACGGTCAACTCTGCCCACCCTGGGGCAATGCGTGGCCATGGCATGGTGGTGGGCCTGCGTTGGCGTTCAAGGTCGACGAATGGTCGCCCAGCACCGATGGGTGGTAGTTGGCGCGGGTCGCCGACCAGGACCAGACGATCGGTGACCTCTACAGCGTCCAGCAGGGCGGCGAGCATGTCCTCGGTGAGCATGGACGCCTCGTCGACTACCACCGTTCCCACCCGCATACGGTCCCCGTCCGGATCGGTGAGGTAGCGGGCGTACTGATCGTCGTAGCGCTTTCGGATGCGCAGAAACTGGGCGAGTGTGAAGGCCTGTCGGCCTACCTTCTGCTCCAACTGAACGCGCGCCTTGCCGGTCGGAGCCAGTAGTAGGAGGCCTCGCTCCAGCACTTCCGTCCGCTTGGCCAGCGCTTGAATCAATGTGGTCTTACCGGTGCCGGCTGGACCGTTCAAGATTGTCACGCGCCGCTTATACATCTCCTCGAACGCGGCGGTCTTCTCGAATTGAGCTCGCTGCTCGGTGTTCGCATCTGCGTCTGCGGCCAGGCCCCCGAGGATCTCATCGAGGGCTGAAGGAAGATTAGAGGGGACTTTGTGGAGAGGGGCTTTGATGACCTGGTTCAGGCGCTCACGGATGAAGTCGCGGCGCGCTGCGGCTGAAGCCAACTTGTAGGCAGGCTCGCCGCCGTTGATGTCAGCCCGGCGCAATTGGCTCCAAGGTTCTGGGAGATCCTCGCTATCCGAAGGCAACAAGTTGCTTGGAACCAGCCCCAGGGGCCTCAGGATCGAATACTCAATGGCCAGCGGAGCAGTGACTGTGAGAAGCGCGAGGCGCTCGGCTGCCTGTTGGAACGGTAGGAGAGTGTGTCCCTCCGCTTGAGCGCGGGCCACCACAGTTGTGATCGCGGCGTCGAGGCGGCGTTGATCGTTTGGGTCGTCGAAGGGGTGAGTGAGTGGCAATGGGTGGTGCTCGGCGAGCTGGAGGTCGGGAAACAAGCCACGGTCCACTGTCTCGAAGGCGATCGGCTCGCCATCATCGACGGTGCAGGTCACAAGGTCGTAAGGGTTGTCCAGCAAGTCCTCGGGCGTGATTGGTACGCCGGTCTGGCCGCCCATGACGCGTGCAACTGTTTCCGGCGTCAGATCGAAGCGGGAGAGTGTCCTCAGGGCGCGGCGGTCGAGTTTGCTCGTGCCTTTCCAGATGGCACTACGCGTTTGGGTTGCCAGCTCCGTGAGGTCGGGTGGGACGGCAAGCCCCTCCAGGAGGTTCTCCAGCAGTGGCCAAGGGTCTCCGCCGTCGTCAACCGCGGACAGTAGTCGGTGAGCAGCGAAGGTGGAGTGGCGAAAGCCGAGGTACTGCAGGACGGCCGGAAGGCCAGGGGCGGGGCCGCGGCGTTCCCACGCCCGGGCCAATTGCTCATCCAGCCATTGAAGCGACGCCTCAGGGACGCCGATGGTGGGCTCTCCCAACGAGATGGTGGCCTGTGTGGCGCGGTAGAGCTCCATTAACGACGCCACAGCGCAGTCCGGTGAAATGTGCTCGGTGGTATAGGAGAAGTTCCGGCCGGTCTCAGGAGCCACGGCTAAGGTCGAGGCTACGTCCATGCCGCGGGCTGCCAGGTTGGCCAATGCCTGGACGGGTAAGAGGATGCCGCCGGTGCCGTCGGGGCGCAGGCTGTGTCTCAGCGTGGTCTCCCACATGTGGCTAGGAAACTTACTGGATTGCGCTCCAGGCCACGGCTCAGGCCCGGTTGTGCTGGTTATCGTGGCAGCCCCGACCAGCATGCGCCGGGGCTGGTTTTCGAAGGGGGAGTGCTTGAGGTAGAAGAAAATCAGCGAATCGTGGGGTGTGACGTATCGGAAGAATGTCTTGATAATGGCCTGCTGATTATCGCCATGCATCACCCATGGCAGCGCTTCTTTGTCAAAATTCCGAGCGATTTCATCTTCTGCATCGGAGCGGTACCCGGGGACGGGTTGCTCCGCGAGCACTCTTTCCTCGATGTTGCTGCGGTTGAGCCAGAAGTAGGGGATGCCGTGAACGGAGTGGGCCGGAACCGGGAGGCTGGCTGGCCGCAGCTCCTTTAGGAACCAGGCGTAGGGGTGGGTGCGCCGCACGGTGTGGGAGCGGTCGCTCATGAAGCTGCCACGTTCCAGGGCGCAGGGAGGCAATTTTTCTCCCAGCGTGCTCCACGCCTGTCCCTTGTGGGTCGCCTCGTGTTGGTCATCACGGTCTTTGGCGATGTTGCCCAGCGCGAGGCACGAGTGGTTGGCAACTGGGTCGGCGCAGATCGTGCCCTCCCAGCCCGTGTCGTGCCATGGAACGCGTACAGACAGATGCTGCACGTAGGCCATCGCTTGTCCCTCCGCGGATCACGTGTTGACCATGTCCGCCAAGCCTAGACATCAGCTGGCAGGCTGTGGGCGCCAACTGAGAGAGCCGTCCGTGGGGCAATCCTCGGCGCGGTCACGGCGAGTAGCGCAACCCCTTAGCTCGGCCGAGATGGTCGGCGCTCTGGCGACTCTGAGGGGGAAGCTGAAGCTACTTGGGGCGAGGGCAGGCCTCGGAACAAGAGGGTGATCTGGTTGGGGAGTCCTGGAGTTTTTCGCTCGCGACGGGCGGTCCGTCGGCCGGTCGGTGCGCACAAGCCGGCGCGTTTTGAAAACCAGGGTGGGCCGTTTGGTGGCTCTGCGCGCTAAGGCGCTGACCTGGGCCTCAAGGGTTTTCGACACGTCCCACGAAGGCGTGCGGATCGTGTGCGATCCGGTGGCTAGCCTAGCGGATGTGGGCTGGGGGCTGGAAAGGTTCTCGTTTGCGCAGGTCGGCGTCGGTCGGGCAGGTGGGCGTTGGCCTGTGCAGGTCTGGATCGCTGGAGTGCGCGTTCGGGTCAGCGGGCGGTTCGGGGGTGGGAGAGGGCCGGGCGGATCAGGTGCATTGCGCGGGTCAGCCACTGGTCTCCCGTCTCCCGCGGCCGGTCTCGCGTCTCGCGGGGTGAGGCCCCCGTTTCGTGCGGCCGGGCTCCCGCCTCGCGGAGTCGGGCCTCCGTCTCCCGCGGCCGGTCTCGCGTCTCGCGGGGTCGGGCTCCCGTCCCGTGCTGCCGGCCGCCCGGATCGCGGGAGGGCCGGTGGCCCCAGTACGCGGGGTTCGGGCCGCGGCCGGTGATGTGCGGGAGTGTCGTCGTGCCCGTGATCAGGCACAGGAGCAGTGACGCCGCCGCCGGGACGTCGACCTCGCGGAGCAGCGAGCCGTCGGCCTTCGCCCGGCGCAGGGCCCCGTGCAGCGCGCCGAGCCAGTTGAGGTGGACGTGGAGCGCCGGGTCGTCCGGGGTGCGGATCTCCTGGGTGAGACGGGCGCCCGCGCGGACGAGGGCGTCGCTCTCCACGAGCCGTACGACGGTGTGGGTCATCGCGGTGGCGATCTCGAAGGCCGGGGTCTCGCGCCGCGCGATCTCCGCGAGCGCCGCCCCCGACACCGCGCAGGCGTCCGCCTGGACCGCCCGCGCCAGGTCGGCCTTTGCGGCGAAGTGGAAGGACAGGGCGCCCTTGGTGACCCGCGCGCGCTCGCTGATCGCCGACAGGGTGGCGCGTTCGTAGCCGGACTGGTCGAACACCGTCGACGCCGCGCCGACGAGGTTGCGCCGGGTTCGTTCGGACCTCTCCTGCCTCACCACGGTTCCTGCCTCACCACGACGCGATCACCCGGGTTCCTGCCTCACCACGACGCGATCACCCGGGTTCCTGCCTCACCACGACGCGATCACCCGGGCTCCTGTCCTCCAGCGGCTTCCGTCTGCCGCGGGCGACGCTAGGAATCCCCATGTGGATCTGTCAACGAGGCCGTCCCTCACCGATCATCTTCACGCCATCGGGTCGCGAGGGCGCGCTAGTTCAGCGGTACCTGCCGGAAGCAGCCCGCGATGCGCAGGTCCTCCTCGATGCGTGTCGCCGTCGCGTGCAGGTCGGGCAGGACATCGCGGACGCATGACTCCGCGGTGCGGCGCGTGCTGTGCATGGCGACGTTCACCGCGGCCACGACCCGTCCGCCGCGGTCCCGCACCGGAACGGCGATGGACCGCAACCCCTGCTCCAACTCACCCTCTACCAGCGCGTATCCGGCCTTCCGTACGCGGTCGAGTTCCGCCCTCAGGTGCTCCGGGTCGGTGATGGTCCGCGGGGTCAGGGGATTCAACTCCGGTGACAGCGGAACCTGTCCCTCCGGAAGATCGGCCAGAATCACGCGGCCCAGCGCGGTGGCGTACGCGGGCAGGCGGGTGCCGACGGTGATGTTGACGCTCATGACGCGGCTGGTGGAGACGCGGCCGGTGTACTGGATCTCGTCGCCGGTCAGCACCGCCAGGGACACCGAGTCGTGGAGCCGTTGGGAGAGTTCGGTCAGGTGGGGCGCCGCGATCTCGGGGAGCGTCGTCCGGGAGAGCGGCGGGTAGCCGAGGCCCAGCACGCGCGGGGTGAGCCGGAAGACGCGGTCGCGGGTGGTGACGTATCCGAGGTGTTCCAGTGTGATCAGGGCGCGGCGGGCGGTCGCGCGGGCGAGTCCCGTCGCCTGGGCCACCGCGGTCAGGGTGAGTTCGGCGCGGCCCTCGCCGAACGCGGTGATCACGGTCAGGCCGCGGGCCAGCGACTCGACGAACTCCCGCCCCAGTTCGTGCTTGGAGGCGCTGGTCCAGTCGGCGAGGCCCGAGGGCGCCGGCCTGCCCGGGGCGGCGCGCCCCGCGTGGTCCGGGAGCGGGGTCGCGCGTTCCGCCGTCAACTCCCTTTCCATGGCGGCCACCGCGGTCCGCAGACGGGGAAGCAGGGTCTCGCGCAGGTCGGCCGCGCTGTGCCGGCTGGTGTGGCTCACCACGTTCACCACGCAGGCGATCCGGCCCCCGGCGCGCACCGGCATCGAGATGGCGACCAGTCCCGGCTCGATCAGCTGGTCGTCCGACGCCCAGCCCAGCCTGCCCGCCTCGGCCACCCGCTCCTCGAAGTCGTCGCCGACCGTGGGGAGTTGGCTCGGCGGGACCGTGCCGGACGCGCCACCCTCCGCGCGCCGCCCCCCGTCGTCCGCCGGGTACGACCTTCCCGCCTCCTCCGCGTACGGCCCATCGCTCTCCTCCGCGTACGGCCTGCTGCGGGCCGGTACGGCGGGGAAGCCGCGGTCCTCCGGGTCGGCCGCCCGGCGCCGCCGCCAGTGCGTCCACTCCTCCTCGTTCCACTCGGAGGCGAACAGCGGCCCCGGAGCGGTGCGTTCGGCGGGGAGCCGGTCGCCGATGCGGAAGCTGAGGGACATCGCGCGGCGCCGGGTCGCCTGGTGGATGAAGCGGACGCCGTCGCGGTCCCCGACGGCGAGGGACACCGACTCGTCCAGCTCGTCGGCGAGCGCGTCGGCGAGCGCCCCGAGCAGGCGGGGGAGCCGCAGGGCTGCGAGGTAGGCGTTGCCGAGCTCCATCAGCCGGGGGGTCAGGACGGCGTCGCGGCCGTCGAGGCGTACGTACCCCATGCGCGCGAGGGTCGCCGTGATCCGGTCGACGGTGGACCGGGCGAGGCCGGTGGCGCGTTCGAGGCCGCTCAGACTGGACGACCCATCCGCCGCGGTCAGTCGCCGCAGCACCGCGATCCCCCTGATCAGCGGCGTGACCGCCTCCGCGGGAACACCTGCCCCCGCGGGAACACCTGCCTCCCCGGGGACACCTGCCGGGACATTCGCGGGGACTCCCAGGGGTGCGCCGGGTCCGCTCGCGGAAGGGATCACGGGAGCGGGGGTGCTCTCCGGGACGTCCGGCGAGGCGTCCGCGGGGCCACCCGCGGCGCCTGCCGCCGAGCCGTTCGGCGGCGTGGTTCCCGGCCGGGCCGCGGTGGGCGGCTTCGCTCGCGACGGCGTGGTGTTGGACGGCGTGGCATTCGATGACATGGGCTCTCCGTTGCGGCTCTCGGAAGAGTCACCGTCTGGCGGGTCTCAGATGAGCCACGGTAGTGCGTGCCCGGCCGACGGGGCAGGTCGGCCGCTCCCGGGCCCGGCCGCCGGTCGGCCGCTCGCGCCCGTCCCGACGGGCGCACGGCGGCTCGTCCGGCCGTCGGTGGTGACGTCAGTGGCGCGTCACGTACACCTGATACTTCCCCTCGGTGTCCACGTCCGCGACCCGGACGGTGAGTCCGGCCTTCGCGTCCTTGAACGTCTCGCCGGGGGAGAAGGGCGCGTCGGAGAGTTCGGCGTGCACGTTCGGGGAGCGGGTGCAGCCGCCGCTGTCGCGGTGCGCGTCGGTCACCGCGACCGGCCCGTTCCCGGTGTCCACGTCCGTGTCGACCTTGTAGATGAGGATGCCGGGGCGGCAGACGGCGGAGTCGTTGCCGGCGCGGGTGCGCAGTTCGAGGACGTAACCGCTCTTCGGGCCGAGGGGGACGACGACGAGCTTGGCGCCGCCCCGCCGCTCCAGTGGGGTCAGCGTGTACTCGGTGGTCCCGCGCGCAGCCGCGCAGCGGATCTGGGAGTCGTCGAGCCAGCCGAGCTTCCACTTGTGCCAGCCCAGGAGGTCGTTGTCGGCCCCCCAGTCCTCGCTCATGATGTCCCAGTGCCCGACGGCCCCGCCGCCCGCCTGCGTGTACAGGTCGGGCAGGCCGAAGGTGTGGCCGTTCTCGTGCGGCAGGACGCGGTAGCCGGTGTCGGCGTAGGACCCGGAGCCGTCGTCCTGGCGGCTGTAGACGAAGGACGCGTTGGAGACCGGGACGCCGTCCGCGACCGGTGCCTCGGTGTTGCCGGCGAACGTCACGGACAGCACGGTGTCCAGTGCGGAGGGCCCGGCGTTGGGTGTGACCAGCACGTTCAGGATGTCGTACGAGCGGAAGTCGACCTCGGGGTCGGCCGCGGCCACGATGTCCTGGACCAGTTCGCGGTACCCGGGGTCGAAGGGCGCGCCGCGCTCTATGCCGTAGTCCTTGAACGCCTTGGGCATCCGCAGCCAGTGCCGGATGGGGGCGTCGGGGCGGTAGTCGAGGCGGCCGTAGGAGCCGGTGCGGAACCATTCCTGCGTCTTCGGGAAGAACTCGCCGTACCGGTCGAGCGCGCTGCCCTTGCCGGGCGCGTCGGAGAAGTCGACCATCAGCGTCAGCGCCCGGACCGTACCGGTGGAGCGGGCGTAGCCGGGGGCCGTCGGGATGCCTTCGCCCATCTGGATGCCCGCCGGACCGTTGATCGTGCAGGGGCCCAGTGCCGTGGACCGGGCCAGCGGCACGGAGCCCGCCGTCGCCGAGCCCGCCGTCAGGTGCCCGCTGCCGGCCGAGGTGCTGACGGCCAGCGTCAGGACGGTCACCGTGGCGAGCGCGGCCAGACGGCGCGGGCGTATCCGGCGGCTGGACGGCTGCATGCAGGGGGCCCTTCGCTCCGCGGCAGCCGCCGGTCTCCGACTGCACCCTTTCGATCACCCTGAGTGGCCGACGCGCCGGGCGCGCGCTGGGTGGGCCCGATCGGGTTCATCCCCGGACGGGCTTCGAAAGGGTGTGGAGCGAGCCGATGGGGCGCCTTCCCGGCAGGCATGGAGGGCGGATCCCCGGAGACCCTCGACGGCCCCCCCGGCGGATCCCCGCGAGGGCCGGGAGCGGGCCGGGAGCGGGCCGGGAGTAGGCCGGGAGCGAGCCGGGGGCGGGTCGGCGACGGCCCGACCCGGGGCGGCCGCGGGGCCTCCCCGAGGCGTCGCCGGTCGGGGCTCGAAGGGCCCGGAAGCGGGATGGGGAGCCCCCCGCTCCGGGGTTGCCGCGACCTCGTCAGGCAATGTGACCCAGGTCACACAATCTTCTTCGTCCGTCGGGAAATAACCGGGGATCGTTTCCCCGTTTAGCTCTACGTCCGAGCGAAACGGGGACCGAATCCCCGGATCGCGATCCGACACCGAGATGCTTCGAGGAGTACACCGTGCAGACCGCACCCCCCGTGCAGCGCAAAGTGGCCAGGCCCCGTGCCGACGCCCTGCGCAACCGGGAGCGGATCGTCGCCGCCGCCCGCGAGATGTTCGTCGAGTTCGGGGCCGAGGTGCCCTTCGACGAGATCGCCCGCCGGGCCGGCGTCGGCAACGCCACGGTGTACCGCAACTTCCCCGACCGCGACGCCCTCGCCCGCGAGGTCGTCTGCTCGGTGATGGACCGCACCTCGGAGTGGGTAGAGGAAGCGCTGGCCCGGGGCGGCGACGCCTTCGAGTCGCTGAGCGGCTTCGTGCACTTCGCCGCCGACGAGCGGATCGGCGCCCTGTGCCCGATGCTCGCCGAGGGCTTCGACCAGCACCACCCCGACCTGGTCGCGGCGCGTGACCGGATCACCGAACTGATCGAGCGGCTGATGGCCCGCGCCCGCGAGGCCGGACAGCTGCGCCCCGACGTCGAGCTGGGCGATCTCATGATCGCCGTCAGTCAGCTCACCAGGCCGCTGCCGGGCACCGCGTGCCAGGGCATCGACCGTTTCGTGCACCGTCATCTGCAGCTGTTCCTGGACGGTATGCGGGCTCCGGCCCGCTCCGAACTGCCCGGAGTGGCCGCGACCGTGGAGGAACTGCGACGAGGCTGCTGACCGCCGGGACCCGGCGCGCGACCCGCGACCGTACCCGCCCTCGGCCCTTGTGACCCGAACCCGAACCCGAAGATCGCCCTCGACCACACCACCGACCGCGCGAAGCCCGCGCCCGCCGCGTCCTCATCACGCGCGACGTGCGTCCGGCGTTCGGCATCCGGCCATCGGCACTCGTAACGAGCCGTGCCGCGCACCCGGCCGTCACCGTCGACGAGCCGTCCCTTTTCACTGGATTTTTTCGCTACGAAGTCCCGGAGTGGGTATCCCCATGTCTGAAACAGCAACGACCAAAGCAATCCCGGACCAGGAGTCCGACGCGCACAGCAATCGCTGGAAGGCGCTCGTCTTCATCGCGCTCGCCCAGCTGATGGTGGTGCTCGACGCGACGATCGTGAACATCGCGCTGCCCTCCGCCCAGCAGGACCTCGGCATCACCGACGGCAACCGGCAGTGGGTCGTCACGGCCTACGCCCTCGCCTTCGGCGGTCTCCTGCTCTTCGGCGGCCGGATCGCCGACATCTGGGGCCGCAAGCGCGCCTTCGTCGTCGGCCTCGTCGGCTTCGCCCTCGCCTCCGCCCTCGGCGGCGCCTCCCAGAGCGGCGCGATGATGTTCGGCGCCCGTGCCCTGCAGGGTGTGTTCGGCGCGCTGCTCGCGCCCGCCGCCCTCTCGCTGCTCGCCGTGATGTTCACCGACGCCAAGGAGCGCGCCAAGGCGTTCGGCATCTACGGTGCGATCGCGGGTGGCGGTGGCGCCGTCGGCTTCATCCTCGGCGGTGTCCTCACCGAGTACATGAACTGGCGCTGGACCTTCTTCGTCAACATCCCCTTCGCGATCGTCGCCGCCGCGGGCGCGTACTTCGTCATCCGTGAGCCGAAGGGCGGCCGCAACCGTTCGCCGCTCGACATCCCCGGCGTCGTCCTGTCCACCCTCGGACTGGTCTCCCTGGTCTACGGCTTCACCCGCGCCGAGTCCGACGGCTGGAGCGACTCCGTGACGCTCGGCCTGTTCGTGGCCGCCGCCCTGCTGCTGGCCGCGTTCGTCTACACCGAGTCCAAGGTCAAGGCCCCGCTGCTGCCCCTGCGTGTCCTCACCGAGCGCAACCGCGGTGGCGTGTACCTCTCCCTCGGCCTCGCGATCATCGCGATGTTCGGCACGTTCCTCTTCCTGACCTACTACCTGCAGATCGTGAAGGGCTTCTCGCCCATCTCCACCGGCTTCGCCTTCCTGCCGATGGTCGCGGGCATGATCACGGGCTCCACGCAGATCGGTGCCCGCCTGATGACCCGGGTCGCACCGCGTCTGCTGATGGGTCCCGGCTTCCTGGTCGCCGCGGTCGGCATGCTGCTCCTGACGCAGCTGGAGATCGGCTCCTCGTACAGCACCGTGGTGCTGCCGGGTCTGCTGCTCCTCGGCCTCGGCATGGGTACGGCGTTCATGCCGGCCATGTCCCTGGCCACGTACGGCATCGAGCCGCGTGACGCCGGTGTCGCCTCCGCGATGGTCAACACCTCGCAGCAGGTCGGCGGCGCGATCGGTACGGCCCTGCTGAACACGTTCGCCGCCTCGGCGACGACCGCGTACATCACGGACCACATCGCCGGCGCCACGTCCCCCGCGCAGCAGAAGCTGGTGCAGGCGCAGGGCGCGGTCCACGGCTACAGCATCGCGATCTGGCTGGCCGTCGGCATCCTCGTGCTCGCCGCGGGCATCGCCTTCACCCTCATCAACACCGGCCGTCCGGACGCCAACATGGTCTCCGGCGCCGGCGAGGGCGCGGAGGACGAGCTGAAGGTGCCCGTCATCGCCCACTGACGGCACCGACTCACTCCGGTTCTTCGGGACTTCGCGTACGGACGCGGGGTGGGGACGCCTCGTCCGTACGACTCCGGGGACTGCCCCGGCTCCCAGCACAGGGAGCCGGGGCAGTCCCGCGTCCGGAGCGGCGCTCTAGCGCAGCCAGGGCAGGTCCGCCCCCGCGTCCTTCGGCTGCAGCCCCTCGGCGATGATCCTCATGGCCTCGCCGAAGGCCTTCTGCTGGTCGGGGCCGAGCCGGTCGAACAACGCCTGGCGTACGGCGGACACATGGCCCGGCGCGGTACGCCGCAGCACCTCGTAGCCCTCGTCGGTCAGCACCGCGAACTGACCCCGCTTGTCGGACGGGCAGTCCTCGCGCCGCACCCAGCCGCTCTTCTCCAGCCGGGCGACCGCGTGCGAGAGCCGGGACCGGGTGATCTTCGCGTTCATGGCCAGCTCGGTCATCCGCAGCCGGCGGCGCGGGGCCTCGGCGAGCTGGACGAGCAGGCCGTAGTAGATGTGCGGCATGCCCGCGTCGCGCTGGAGCTGGCGGTCGAGATGGTCCTCGAGGAGGGTCGTGGCGTGCATGTACGCGCGCCAGATGCGCTGTTCCTCGTCGGTGAGCCAGCGCGGCTCTTCAGCGGGAGCGGATGCCGTGTTCATGTACTCCACTGTACGAGCCCCTTCTTGAAAATTAAACAAACCGGGCGTAGCCTCGGCCAAGAACTTGAGAGTTTAAGCAACTGCTTCAAATATCAAGCATCGCGCCGTACGATCGAGTGTGAACCCGCTGGAGGGAGCCGCCATGTCAGCCGCCACCGAGGAGCGCCCCGCACCGGAGCGCATGCCCGCCCTCTATCTGAGCCACGGCGCCCCGCCGCTCGCCGACGACCCGGTCTGGCCCGGTCAGCTCGCCGCCTGGTCCGCGGACCTGCCCCGCCCCAAGGCGATCCTCATGGTCTCCGCCCACTGGGAGGAGGCCCCGCTCGCCCTCGGGGCGACCGAGACGGTCCCGCTCGTCTACGACTTCTGGGGCTTCCCCGAGCACTACTACCAGGTGACCTACGCGGCCCCCGGCGCCCCGCGGCTCGCCGAGTCCGTACGGAAACTGCTGCGCGCGCCCGGCACGCCCGTGCAGGACATCCCGGACCGAGGGCTCGACCACGGCGCGTACGTCCCGCTGGTCGAGATGTTCCCCGAGGCCGACATCCCGGTGCTGCAGGTCTCCCTGCCGACGCTCGACCCGGTCCGGCTCTTCGAGATCGGACGCAAGCTGGCGCCGCTGCGCGACGAGGGCGTGCTGATCGTCGGCTCCGGCTTCTTCACCCACAACCTCGCGGCGCTGCGGCACACCGGCGGGGGAGTGCCCACCTGGTCGAGCGAGTTCGACGACTGGGGGCACCGCGCGCTGGAGACCGGCGACGTGGACGCGCTGCTCGACTTCGAGCGCAAGTCCCCCGCGGGCCGCCTCGCCCACCCGCGCACCGAGCACTTCGCCCCGCTCTTCGTGACCATGGGCGCGGCGGACGCGGCCGGCGAACTGGACGGGCAGCGGTCCGTGATCGACGGGTTCTGGCTGGGAATGGCGAAGCGGTCGGTGCAGTTCGGCTGAGTGCGGGGAGCGCCCGCGGGGGGCCGGGCCGGAGTCGGAGAGCCGCGGTCCCGCCCGGTGTCACGGGGTGAGGTCCTTCTCGTACCAGGCGACGTCCCAGTAGCGGTCGAACTTGCGGCCGACCTCGCGATAGGTGCCCACGTGGTGGAACCCGAAGCGTCCGTGCAGCCGCACGGACGCTTCGTTGGGCGGCACGATCCCGGCGTAGGCCCGGTGCACGTCCTCGGTCGCGAGCGCCGCGAACAGGGACTCGTAGAGGAGCGTGCCGACGCCGCGGCCCCCGGCGTCCGGCGCGACGTACGCGGTGACCTCGACCGAGGTCTCGTACGCGGGCTTCACGCGGAAGGCGCTGGATGTGGCGTACCCCAGAATCGCCTGTGAGTCCGTGTCCGTGGCAACCATCAGGCGGTGCCGTCCGTCTTCAGGGTGGGAGAGCAGCCACGGCCGGCGTTCCTCCGGCGTGAAGGTGACCGTGTCGAAGGTGACGGGCGTCTCCCGCACGTAGTGGTTGTAGAGGTCGGTGAGGGCGGCGAGGTCAGCGGCGACTCCTGCCCTGACCTGCACCTCTGTACGTTCCGACGGCATCTGCCCTCCCGTGTGGTGCGACAGGGTACTGCATGATCAGAAAAATCCAGGGGCGCCTTGGGAATTCTGTCCTGATTCCAGTCGTTGTTTCCTTCGGATGCCGGGCACCCGGAATGGTGAACGGAAGTCCAGGACCACCCGCAAGCCCACCATCGCAAGGGAGCACGCATGGCAACCCGTGCCGTCGCCCGTCGTAAGTCCGCCACCGGCGAGACCACCGACGCGGCACGCAGTGTTCGCGCCGTTGGCGGCGAGATCGCCGATCGCGACCTGGTCGGCATGTACCTCGACGAGATCGCGCGTACACCGCTGCTCGACGCCGCCAAGGAAGTCGAGCTGTCCCAGGTCATCGAGGCGGGTGTGTTCGCGCAGCAGATCCTCGACGGCGAGGCGGAGGCCGAGGCGGCCGCCTCGCGTGAGGAGCTGGAGGCGCTGGTCGCCGACAGCGAGCGCGCGAAGGACGTGTTCATCCGTTCGAACCTCCGTCTGGTCGTGGCCGTGGCGCGCCGTTATCCGCGCAGCGGCCTCCCCCTGCTCGACCTGATCCAGGAGGGGAACGCGGGCCTGGTGCGCGCGGTCGAGAAGTTCGACTACCGCAAGGGCTTCAAGTTCTCCACGTACGCCACCTGGTGGATCCGGCAGGCCATCACCCGTTCCATAGCCGACCAGTCGCGCACGATCCGCCTCCCCGTCCACCTGGTCGAGGAGCTGGGCCGGATCCGTCGCGTGCAGCGCGAGTTCAACCGTGAGAACGGCCGGGAGCCGGAGCACGCGGAGATCGCCGCCGAGCTCGGCTCGACGCCGGAGCGCGTGGGCGACGTCCTGGACTGGGCGCGCGACCCGGTCTCGCTGAACATGCCGGTGGACGACGAGGGCGAGACCCAGTTCGGCGACCTCCTGGAGGACACCTCGGCCGTGTCCCCCGAGCAGTCGGTCCTCACCCTGCTGCGCAGCGAGGAGCTGGACGACCTGATCGGCCGCCTCGACCAGCGCACGGCTTCCATCATCAAGATGCGGTACGGCATCGACGACGGCCGGGAGCGCACGCTGACCGAGGTCGGCAAGGAGCACGGACTGACCCGCGAGCGCATCCGTCAGATCGAGAAGCACGCTCTGCTCGAACTGAAGAAGCTGGCGCGCGACACCGGATTCGACGCGGCGGCGTGACCCGTGCGAGGGTGCGGGACGTGCCCGTGACGAGCGGGGCGAGCTGCGCGAGTGCGCCGTACGGGTTCACTCGCGGACGGGGTACGAGACCCCGCTCGCCCGGTTCGCGCAGGGGCACGCGTGCCACGTTGGCCACAAGTCGACCAGACATGGCCATGTAAGACCGCTTCAACCTGCTGGGCTCAGGGAACAAGACTTCAGGGCCCAGAGTTCAGGGCTCCGTCCGGGCGGACGTGAGACGCCCCCCAAGAACCGAGTCCCGACGCACACCCCCCCCGCGCCGGGACTCTCCCAGAGCCGGGCTCCGGCGCCTTCCCCCCCCTGGCGCCGGGGCCCGGCTCCACTTCTTCGTCCGGTGGTCCGGCGAGCGAGAGCTTCGAGCCGGGGTCCGAGGGGTGCCGCGTGGGTTCCGGGCACGAGGGGACGGGCCACCCCGGACCTGAACCCCGGGGTGACCCGGATGGCAGATTCTGCCACAGCGGCATAGCCTGCCGTTCGTGAGCGGTAGTGAACGTGAGGCACGCGCCTCGACCGGCCGAGCGGGCTCCGGCACCGCCTCCGACCCCGCCGAGCGGGCGGCCCTGGAAGGCCCCTCGCTCGTCGAGCGGCGCAAGGCGGCCACCCGGATGGAGATCGCCCGGGCCGCCGCTGGTCTTTTCATGCGCAACGGGTTGCGGGCCACCCGCGCCGAGGACATCGCCCGCGCGGCCGGAATCGCACCCCGCACCTTCTACCGGTACTTCGCCGCCAAGGAGGAGTCGCTCGGCCCGCTCTTCGCCGCCGGTGCCCAGCGCTGGGCCGAGGCGGTCCGCGACGCACCGGCCCCGCTGCCCGTTCCCGAGGCGCTCCGGCACGCTGTTGTCTCCACCCTGACCCCGGGCGTCGGTGTCCGGTACGAGTCCCTCGACTGGGTCCGTTCCCTGCTGAGGCTGGCCGAGGCGAACCCGGCCCTGCTGCGGGTCTGGGGCGAGGCGTGCCAGACGGCGGAGCGGACGCTCGCGACGGTGCTGGCGGCGCGGACGGCAAGGACGGCGGGGGCAGCGGCCGAGGTGAGCGAGGCGGGGACACCGGGCGAGGGACGCGGTCGGGTGGCGGCCGAGGGCTCCGGGGCGCCCGGGCTTCCGGCCGTCGCCGATCTCGACGCCGGGCTGCGGTTCACGGCCGCCGTGGCCAGCGCGGCCGTCCGCGTGGCCGTCGAGGCCTGGGCGGCGGGCGACGCGACCTCCGACGGACCGGCCGGCCCCGTCGCCCTCGCGCTGCGCAACCTCGAAGCGCTGGACGACTTCCCGTGGAGCATGCGAACGGGGCGATGAGCGGCCGGGCGGGCGGGTCAGCCGCCCTCACGTCCCTCACGTCCCCCACGTAAGGCGTCAGTCCCCGGCGCCGCCCGCCGCGCGGCTCAGTCGGGCACCCAAGTCCCTTACGTAGTCGGCCAGTTCCCTGGGCTCATGGACCGTGAACTCGCAGTCGACCATCGCTATCCGTACCGCCAGCCACTCCACGGAGTCGCCGGAGGAGGCGCGGAGCCGGCAGGTGTGCTCGTCGACCGGTTCGGGGGCGCCGAGCCAGGCGGGCAGGCGTGCGGTGACGAAGTCGGCAGGCGCCGCGAAGGTGACGTCGAAGGCGTACGTCTCCTGGCGCCGGTACACCGACTGGCGCAGGTACTCGGCGGCGCTCCCGGTCGGCAGCTCGCGCGGCGCGAACCGGGCGCCGGTCGCGACGGGTTCGGAGACGCGGTCGACGCGGAACGTCCGCCAGTCCTCGCGGTCGAGGTCGTACGCGACGAGGTACCAGCGGCGGCCGGTGGACACCAGCCGGTACGGCTCGGTCAGCCGCCGCGACGCGGTTCCGTCCCCCGAGCGGTAGGCGAACCGCAGCCGCTCCCGACCCGCCACGCTCGACGCCATCACGGTCAGCGTCTCGGGGGCGATGCTCGCGCCGTCTCCGCTGGTCAGCGGTGTCGTCGCGGCCTGGAGCGTGGACACGCGGTGCCGCAGCCGGGACGGCAGCACCTGCTCCAACTTGGCGAGTGCCCGTACGGACGCCTCGTCCACGCCCTCGACCGCGTGACCGGCACCGGCCCGCAGGCCCACCGCGATCGCCACCGCCTCCTCGTCGTCGAGGACGAGCGGCGGCATCGCCTTGCCCGCCACCAGCCGGTATCCGCCGTCGGCGCCCTTGCTCGCCTGCACCGGATAGCCCAGCTCGCGCAGCCGGTCGATGTCGCGGCGAACCGTGCGCCGGGACACCCCCAGCCGCTCGGACAGCTCGCCGCCGGGCCATTCGCGGGGCGTCTGGAGGAGGGAGAGGAGTTGGAGGAGCCGCGCCGGGGTGTCCGTCGTCATGCCCTCCAGGGTGCCGTACAAGTAGGACACGATCTGACCTAATGGGGGACTAGCTTGACCGCATGACCTCCTCCACCGAGTCCTCTGCGACAGAGACCTCCGATCTTCCCGGCGGCCCGGCCGTCGGCACCGCGGCCGACCGGCGGCGCTGGTTCGCCCTCGCCATCGTGATGACCGCGGCCTTCATGGACCTGGTCGACGTCACGATCGTCAACATCGCGATCCCCTCGATCCAGCGGAACGAGCAAGCCACGTTCAGCCAGATCCAGTGGATCACCGCCGGATACGCGCTGGCCTTCGCGGCGGGACTCATCACCGGTGGGCGACTCGGTGACATCCACGGCCGCAAGCGGCTCTTCCTCCTCGGCATAACGGGCTTCACCATCGCGTCCGCGCTGTGCGGCTTCGCGGTGAACCCGGAGATGCTCGTCGCCTCGCGCATCCTGCAGGGCGCCATGGCCGCGATGATGGTGCCCCAGGTGCTGTCGATCGTGCACGCCACCTTCCCCGCGCACGAACGCGGCAAGGTCTTCGGCCTGTTCGGCGCGATCGTCGGCCTCGGCGCCGTCTCGGGCCCGCTCCTCGGCGCGCTGCTCACCGAGTGGAACCTCTTCGGCCTGGAGTGGCGGCCGATCTTCCTCATCAACCTGCCCGTCGGCGTCGTCGCGCTGATCCTCGGACGCCGCTTCATCAGCGAGTCCAAGGCCCCGCGCGCCCTCAAGCTCGACCTGGTCGGCGTCGCCCTCGTCACCCTCGGCCTGCTGATGCTGCTCTACCCGCTGACCCGCGGCCGTGAGCTGGGCTGGCCGCTGTGGGGGTACCTGTCGATGGCCGGCTCCGCGGTCGTGTTCGCGGCGCTGGTGGCGTACGAGAAGCGGAAGGCGGCGCGGGACGGTTCGCCGCTCGTCGAGCTGTCGCTGTTCAAGGTGAAGAGCTTCGCGGCGGGCATCGCCGTGCAGACCGTCTTCGGTATCGCGCTCGGCATCTTCTTCCTGGTCTGGACGCTGTACATGCAGGAGGGCCTCGGCTGGAGCGCGCTGCGGGCGGGGCTCACCGGAGTGCCGTTCTCGATCGCGGTCTCGGCCGCGGCGGGCATGTCCGTGCAGCTGCTGGTCCCGCGCTTCGGACGCAAGGTGCTCCAGGCGGGCGCCCTGCTCATGGCGCTCGGAGTCCTGCTCTACATCTGGGAGTCCGACCGGTACGGCATGGACATCGCCTCCTGGCAGATGGCCCTTCCGCTGGTGGTCATGGGCGCGGGCATGGGCTTCATCGTCGCCCCGCTGACGGACGCCGTGCTCTCGGAGGTCCCGCGGGAGCATGCGGGCTCGGCGTCGGGTCTGATCAACACCGTGCAGCAGATGGGCAACGCGCTCGGCCTCGGCCTGGTGTCGGTCGTCTTCTTCGGCGAGATCGGCGACCGTCTGACCCTCGCCCAGGTGGGCCCCGCCTTCGCGAACGCCTTCCAGCACGCGCTGGGCTGGGTCGCCGCGGTCCTGGTCGTCATCTTCCTGGTGATGTTCGCGCTGCCCAAGAAGCCCGCTCAGCACGTCGAGGGCGTGGAGGACGAGGTCGTGACGGGAGAGGCCGACCCGAAGCAGCCGGAACTCGTCGGCTGAGAGGGCTGAAAGAGCTGACCCTCGCGTCGGCCAGCCGAAGGGGCCCGGCACCTCAGGTGCCGGGCCCCTTCGGGCTTCCCTCCGGCGAGCCCCGGCTGCCCGCGGCCCTCGGCCGCTCGCGAGCCCAGGCCGCCCGTGAACCCCGGCTCCCTCCCGTGCGCCCGGCCGCCCGACCTCCACGCGTCCTCTCGATGTCCGTTCATGCCCGAACCCAGCCCGAACCTGTTTACTTGTCGGACATTCGCGCGTAGCCTCCGTGCGAAACCACAGGTTCGGACATCAGGCGGAGGCGAACGGACATGTACGCACCGGAGCGGCAGCAGGAGATCCTGCGGCTCGCCCGTGACGGCGGCCGAGTGGACGTCCTGTCGCTGGCCGACACGTTCCAGGTCACCGCGGAGACCATCCGGCGGGACCTGAAGGCGCTGGACCGGGCCGGACTGGTGCGCCGGGTGCACGGCGGCGCGATCCCCGCGGGCCGCCTGGACTTCGAGCCGGACCTTGCCGAGCGCGAGTCGACCGCCGCCGGCCAGAAGGACCGTATCGCCGAGGCCGCGATCGCCGAACTGCCGCACGACGGCACGGTGATCCTGGACGCCGGCTCCACGGTCGCCCGGCTCGCCGCGTCCCTCCCGCTGGAGGCGACGCTCACCGTCGTCACCCACAGCCTCCCGATCGCCGCCCGTCTCGCCGACCACCCCGGCGTCCAGCTCCACCTCGTCGGCGGACGCGTGCGCACCCGGACGCGTGCCGCGGTGGACGCCTGGGCGCTGCGCGCGTACGCCGAGATCCGCGCCGACGTCGTCTTCGTCGCCGCCAACGGCTTCTCGCCGACCGGCGGACTGACCACGCCCGACCTCGCGGAGGCCGCCGTCAAGCGCGCCGCCCTGCACGCCGCACGCCGGGTCGTCCTGCTCGCGGACTCCTCCAAGAGCGGCCAGGAGCACTTCGCGCGCTTCGGCGACCTCGGCGAGGTGGACCTGCTGATCACCGACCGCGGGCTCGACCCCGAGGACGCCTCCGCCGTCGAGAGCGGCGGCACAGAAGTGCTCCGCGTCTAGGGCCTGTCGTCGGACCCCATGGAGTGCGGCACGTCGTGCCGAGAGCCGAGAGCCGAGAGCCACGTGCCGAGAAACGAGAGCGCATGATCCTCACCGTCACCCCCAACCCCTCGTTGGACCGCACGTACGAGGTCCCGGCGCTCGACCGCGGCGAGGTCATCCGGGCCACCGGGGAACGCGTGGACCCGGGCGGCAAGGGCGTGAACGTCTCGCGAGCGGTCGCCGCCGCAGGACGGCACACGGTCGCCGTCCTGCCCCTCGGGGGCGCCCCCGGCGCGCTCGTCGCCGAACTCCTCGCCGCCCAGGGCATCGAGGTCGCTCCGGTCCCGGTCGCCGGGGCCACCCGCTCGAACATCTCGGTCGCCGAGCCGGACGGCACCCTGACGAAGATCAACGCGCCCGGCCCCGACCTCTCCGCCGCCGAGGCCGAACTCCTGCTGGAGACCGTCCGCCGCGCCTACCGTCCCACCGACACCGGCTGGATCACCTGCTGCGGCAGCCTGCCCCGCGGACTCGCCCCCTCCTGGTACGCCGAACTCGTCGCCCGGGCCCACACGGCGGGCGCCCGGATCGCCCTCGACACCTCCGGCCCCGCGTTCCTCGCGGCGCTGCGCGAGCGGCCGGACGTGGTGAAGCCCAACGCCGAGGAACTCGCCGCGGCGGTCGGCCGTCCCCTCGCCACGGTCGGCGACGCGGTCAAGGCGGCCGAGGAACTGCGCGAGATGGGCGCGCGCGCCGTGCTCGCGAGCCTGGGCGCCGACGGGCAGGTGCTCGTCGACGGCGCCGGCACCTGGTTCGGCAGCGCCCGCGTCGACACCGTACGCAGCAACGTGGGCGCCGGTGACTCCTCGCTCGCCGGGTTCCTGATCGCCGGGGGCGGCGGGCCGCACGCCCTCGCCTCCGCGGTCGCGCACGGCGCCGCCGCCGTCCAGCTCCCCGGCAGCGTGATGCCCGGCCCCGACGACCTCGCCCCGGACACCGTGACCGTCACGACGGAGATCCCGGAGTCCCGCCCCCTGACGGAGCCGGTGTCATGACCGGCCCCGCCCCCGCCGAACCGCGCACCCCTGTCCCCACCCCCATCCCCGTCCCCCTGTCTGTCCCCGTCCCCACGTCCGTCCCCGCCCATGACTCCCCCCGGGCGATACGCGTGCGAAGGAGCCCGCGATGAGCGAGATGATCACCGCGGACCTGGTCGATCTCGACCTGTCCGCCGACACCAAGGAGGCGGCGGCACGTGCCCTCGCCGAGCGCATGGCCGCCCTGGGCCGGGTCACCGACCTGGACGGTTTCCTGGCCGACGTGGCCGCCCGCGAGGCCCAGATGCCGACCGGCCTGGACGGCGGCATCGGCATCCCGCACTGCCGCAGCGAACACGTCACGGAACCGACGCTCGCCTTCGGACGCAAGACCGCCGGGATCGACTTCGGCGCACCGGACGGTCCCGCCGACCTGATCTTCCTGATCGCCGCTCCGGCGGGCGCGGACGACGCCCACCTCACCATCCTGTCGGCGCTCGCCCGGCAGTTGACGAACGCCGAGTTCACCGCCGCACTGCGGGCCGTGGACGACACGCAGACCGCGGTGGCGCTCATCCGCGGCGACCGGTCCCCGGCGCCCGAGGACGTCCCCGCACGCGCCGAGAGCGCCGAGCGGCCGAAGGCCTCCGCGCCCTCGGCCGAGGCGGCGGCCTCCGCCGAGGGCGCCGCCTCGGCCGAGGGCGCCCCGGCACCGGGCGCCACCGCCGCTCCGGCGAGCCGCCCGTTCCGTGTCGTCGCTGTCACCTCCTGCCCCACCGGCATCGCGCACACCTACATGGCGGCCGAGTCACTGGAGAACGCCGGCCGCGAGGCCGGGGTCGAACTCGTCGTGGAGACGCAGGGATCCGCCGGCTTCACCCGCCTCGACCCGGCGGTGATCGCGGCGGCGGACGGTGTGGTTTTCGCGCACGACGTGCCCGTACGGGAGAAGCAACGCTTCGCCGGAAAGCCGACCGTCGACGTCGGTGTGAAGGCGGGCATCAACCGGGCCGCCGAACTCGTCGCCGAGGTACGGGAGAAGGCCGCCCGCGGTGAGGTCACCGCCGGACCGGTCCCCGGCACGCCCGTCGAGCGCACCGGCGAAGCCGGCGAGGGCTACGGCACCCGGCTCCGCACCTGGCTGATGTCCGGGGTGAGTTACATGGTCCCGTTCGTCGCCGCGGGCGGTCTGCTCATCGCCCTCGGATTCGCGATCGGCGGCTGGCAGGTCAACAAGGCACCGTCCGTCATGGACCACTTCGTGTGGACCCAGGCCGACAGCTGGGGCGCGCTGCTGTTCCAGATCGGCGGCGTCGCCTTCAACTTCCTGATCCCGGTCCTGGCCGGCTACATCGCCTACGGCATGGCGGACCGGCCCGGCCTCGTCCCCGGCTTCGTCGGCGGCTCGATCGCCCTCACCATCAACGCGGGTTTCCTCGGCGGACTCGCGGCGGGCCTGATCGCCGGCGGCGTGGTGATGGCGATCCAGAAGGTCCGCATCCCGGCGGCGGTGCGCGGCATCATGCCGGTGGTGGTGATCCCGCTCATCTCCTCGGCGGTCGTCGGGTTCCTGATGTTCGTGGTGATCGGCAAGCCCATCGCGTCCGCCCAGAAGGGCATGACCGACTGGCTGAACGGCCTCACCGGCACGAACGCCGTCCTGCTCGGCGCCCTGCTCGGCCTGATGATGTGCTTCGACCTCGGCGGCCCGGTCAACAAGGTCGCCTACACCTTCGCCACCGCCGGGATCGCCGTCGCGAACCCCGGCGACTCGGCGATGAAGATCATGGCGGCCGTGATGGCGGCGGGCATGGTCCCGCCGCTGGCGATGGCCCTCGCGACGACCGTGCGAGCCCGGCTCTTCACCCCGACCGAGCGCGAGAACGGCAAGGCCGCCTGGGTGCTGGGCGCCTCCTTCATCACCGAGGGCGCGATCCCCTTCGCCGCCGCGGACCCGCTGCGCGTCATCCCCTCCGCGATGGCGGGCGGCGCCGTCACCGGTGCCCTGTCGATGACGTTCGGCGCCACGCTGCGTGCCCCGCACGGCGGCATCTTCGTGGTTCCGCTGATCGGCAATCCGTTCCTCTACCTGATCGCCATCGCCGCCGGTGTCGGCGTCAGCACCGCTCTGGTCGTCGTCCTGAAGGGCCTGCGCAAGCAGTCGCCGACGGGTACGGGCGTCGAGAGCGCCGGCACCACCGCGGCGCCCCCGGCCGGTTCGAAGGAGCCGGTCGCGGCCTGAACCGCCCGTCACAGTGCCCCTTTGGGGCAGCTGTGAGGCGTTCACCGCTTCTGCGAGATGCGTCACGGTCCGGGGCCAAAGTCCCGGACCGTGGTGTCTACTGGGGCGCATGCCCGAGCACGTGTCGATCCTCCAGCTGACCGGCGTGGCGTTCCTCGCGCTGGCGACCGTCGTCTGGGTCGTCGGCCTGGCCCGCCTGCTGCGCGGCGGTCCTTCCGGCGCCGTGGCGCCGCAGCCCGGCGATGCGCTCCGGGCACTGCCCGGTCAGCGCCGCTCCGGCCCCGACTCGGAATCCGTGGAACTCACTCCCGAGGAACGTGCCGCCTTCGCGCGCCTGGTACGGCAGTTCAGCGACAGCCGTCCGTAGGGCGGGCCCGCGGGGTCACCCCACGGTCAGCCGAGTCGGGCCGCGCGCCGCTCCATGGCGTCCCGCGCCGCGTCCTCCGTCGCGTACACCTCGCACATGTGCCGGCGGTCCGGTGTCGCGGTGTGCTCGACCTCCCACAGGGAGATCTCCCGCCCGTCCCGCAACAGGAACGCGTGCTCGTACAGCGAGAAGGACAGCCCCGCCTGTCCGGTGCGTCCGGGGCGGCCGAAGGCCTGGGTGATCTGGTGCGCGAACGCCTCCGTCAGCAGCAGCGCCGAGAGCTCGGCGTCCGGCCCGTCCGCGTTCTCCGCGCGCCGCAGGAGCCGACGCACGTGATCGGCGGAGGCGTCGGGCACGTACGTGTGCCGGGGCTCCGGAATCGACGACAGCTGTACGAACGCGGGCAGTTCGAAGTCCGGCGCGTCCGGCGGGAGAGCGAGCCGGGCCGTGGCCGCGCGCACCTCTTCCTCGTCGATGTACACC
The DNA here is from genome assembly GCF_044766365.1 of Streptomyces sp. NPDC102279. Lineage (NCBI taxonomy): Bacteria > Bacillati > Actinomycetota > Actinomycetes > Kitasatosporales > Streptomycetaceae > Streptomyces > Streptomyces sp. NPDC102279. Next base: position 436,093 of record NZ_JBIWLU010000005.1, read on the forward strand.
TCGTGCTGTGCGTCGCGGCCGACCGCCGTGTTGTGCACGAGCTCCCACAGCGTGACGGCGGAGCCGTCGGAGAGCAGCCACGTGTGCCGGTACGTCTCCCGGTGCAGTCCGGCGCTGTGGTGCGCGGAGTGCAACGAGCTGTCGTGCGCCAGCGCGCAGTCGAGAAGCCGTATCGTCTCGTCGGGCAGCTCGAACGAGTTCAGGGCGCGGCCCAGAAGCCTTTCGAGATGCTCCTCCGGAGACTCGGGCGACTCGGGTGGTTCGTACGCTGCTGTCTCGTACGGAACGCTCAAGGTTTCTCCCGGCGTTGCTGCATGTCACCTTGTGGGTGCATACCGTAGCCCCTCGGTCGGACATCATGTCCGCGAACCGAGAAAACGTACGGACGGAAAACGGGCGGACCGCGCGGGGAGTTCCCGCACGACCCGCCCGTCCCTCAAAAGGCCCTCGTCAGACGGCACTTCCGGTGGTCCAGGCACTCCACGACATGTTCCAGCCGTTGAGCCCGTTGTCCGGCGCGACCGTCTTGTCGGGGGAGTTCCTGACCGTCACGACGTCCCCGACGAGTGAGTTGTCGAAGAACCACTTGGCGGGAGTGGCGCCCTGCGTGCCCTGCTCGTCGGCGAGACCGACACAGCCGTGACTGGTGCCCTGCCGGCCGAAGGGCGCGTCCCCGCGGCTGTACCAGTAGTTGCCGTGGATGAACGTCCCCGACGCCGTCAGACGCATCGCGTGCGGCACGTCGGGGATGTCGTACTCGCCGCCGTACCCGACCGTCGAACCGTTCATCCGCGTCCGCGCGAACTTCTCCGAGATCACCATCTGCCCGTTGTACGTGGTGTGCTCGGGGCTGCCCGCCGAGATCGGCACGCGCTTGACGGTCTTTCCGTCCCGTACGACCGTCATCGTCTGGGTGTTCACGTCGACCGTGGAGACCTGGGAGCGGCCGACGGTGAAGGTGACGGTCTTCTTCTGCACCCCGTAGACGCCGTTGGCGCCCTCGACCCCGTCCAGGTCGATCTTCATGCTGACCTTGGAGCCGGCCTTCCAGTACTCCTCGGGCCGGAAATCGAGGCGCTGCGCCCCGAACCAGTGGCCCACGACCCGCTGGCCGCTGCTGGAGGTGACCTCGATGTGCGACTGGACGGTCTTCTTGTCGCCGATCGCCTTGTCGAAGGTGAACGACACCGGCATGCCGACCCCGACCGTGGCCCCGTCGTCCGGTGCGTACGTGCCGATGAAACTGTTGCTCGAAGAGACCGTGGTGAAGATCGAGTTGGCCGCCGCGGTCCGCCCGTCGGCGTCCTTCGCCGTCGCCGAGATCTGGTACTTCGTGCCCCGCTCCAGCTGCTGCTTCGGCTTCCATGAGCCGCCGTTCGCCGCAACCGCCCCCGGCACGGCCGTCCCGGTCCCGGCGACCGTCATCTTCACGTCGGTCAGCCTGCCGTGGCTCACCTTCACGCCCGTCGCGTTGATGGACGCGCTCGTCGAGCCGTCCTTGGCCGAGATGACGATCCGCGCCGTGGACGTCCGGGCGGAGTTCTCGCCGCCCTTGCCGTCGTTTCCGCCCGTGGTGTCGGCGCTGGCGTCGCCTCCGCAGGCGGTGAGGGTGAGGGCGCCGATCATCAGGGCGGCACAGGCCCCCAGTGCGCGTGCTGTCCTGTTCGGCGTTGTCACGGCTGCTCCCCGTTGTCGTCGTCTGCGGCGTCCGCTGCGGTACGGGGTGAAAGAGCGAGCGGCGCCGTGAGGGGTTCCCGTCGACTCGGGCCGGGGACCGTCACGTGACAGAACCAGGACAATCGCCCAGCCCAGAAGGCCGGACACCCCCGGGGCCCGCCGTCCGCCTCAGGCCCTACCCCCTTCCGTAGAGCTCCTCGTACGACGGCCACGCCCCGCCCGGTCCGTCCACCGAACCGGCGGCGCGCACGGCCCGCACGATGGCGCGCGTCACCACGTCCGCGCCCGCCGCCAGGATCTCGTTCAACGCGAGCGGGTTCCCCGTGTCGAGCGGACGGGCGCCCGTGGCCAGCGCGAACACCGTGTCCCCGTCGTTCAGCAGATGCACCGGCCGCACGGCGCGGGCGATCCCGTCGTGCGCCGTGCCCGCGAGCTTCTGCGCCTGCGCGCGCGTCAGTTCGGCGTCGGTCGCGACCACGGCCAGCGTGGTGTTCAGCGGCGGCGGCGCGTTCTTCGCGGCGGTCTCCGCGAGCCGCCGCCGAGCGGCCTGGTGCACCGGCGCGGCCGGATACGCGGCACGTCCCCCCATCAACTCCCCGTACAACGCGCCCGTCTCCGGTTCCACCACCGAACCCGCCGCGTTGGCCACCACCAGCGCGCCGACCGTGATGCCGGACTCCAGCACGACGCTCGCCGTCCCGACCCCGCCCTTGATCTCTCCGACCACCGCCCCCGTCCCCGCGCCCACCCCTCCCTCGGGCACCTCGGCGCCCGGCTCGCTCGCGTCCGCCGCCTCGACCGCGGCCCGTCCGGTGGCCGCGTCCGGCCGGCACCGGAAACCCCCGCCCCGGCCCAGGTCGAAGACACAGGCCGCGGGAACGACCGGCACGACGTGCAGCGGATCGAGGCCCACCCGCACGCCTCGCCCCCGCTCCTCCAGCCAGGCCATCACGCCCGACGCCGCGTCCAGCCCGTAGGCGCTGCCGCCGGTCAGCACCACCGCCTCGACCTTCTGCACGAGGTTGCGGGGATCGAGCGCGTCGGTCTCCTTGGTGCCGGGCCCGCCGCCCCGCACGTCCACGGCGGCGACCGCACCGCCCTCGGGGGTGAGGACGACCGTCGTCCCCGTGAGCCACCCGTCGCCGGTACGCGTCGCGTGTCCCACCCGAAGACCGGCCACATCCGTCAGAGCGTCAACTGTCATGCGCCCAGTGTTCCCCGGCCCCGGCCCCGGGCAGCGGCACCGGAGGACCTCGACTCCCGCGTGCCTACGCGTTCGCCGTCGCCTCCCGCGCCACCATCCGCGCCGTCAGCACCACACCCAGAGCCACGGCCAGCGCCGCGACGATCCCCGCGGCGGGCACCGCCCAGTCGCCGAGGAAGGTGCACAGGATGACCAGCAGGGCGGTGGTCGGCAGAACGAGCTGCTGACCGATGCCCACCTTGAAGTAGCGGGAGTGCAGCACCCACACGGCGAGGAAGTACAGCGCGGTCGGCAACGTCACCGCGGCGGACGCGGCGAGGGTCGAGATGTGTGCCGCGCCGACCGCCTGCTCGACCGCGACCTCCAGTCCGGCCCCGATCGCGGCGGCCGACGCGAAGATCAGATAGTGCCCGTACCCCCACAGGAACGCCTGACCGCTGGTCCGCAGGTGGCCGTGGATCGGCACCACGAAGTAGATCCACCAGGCGGAGAACACGATCAGCAGTCCGCCCGCCGCGATCGGCAGCAGCTCGCCCAGCGCGTCGTGCTCGTCCACCGCCGACTTCACCGCGACCGTGGCAGCGGCGATCGTCTCGCCCAGCACGATGATCGTGAACAGCCCGAACCGCTCGGAGATGTGGTGCGGGTGCCAGGACGTCGGATGGTCCTTCTCCGCGAACAGGGGGACGCACAACTCGGCGATCGCCACGACCAGGAACACCCAGGGCCGGCCCGCCTCCGGCGTGAACAGCAGGCCGAGCCAGCCGATCTGGCAGAGCAGCACACCGCCCGCGTACCGCAGCGCCATCGTTCTCTCGGCGCCCTCCGTGGACCGTGCCACCCGCAGCCACTGCGCGATCATCGCCAGCCGCATGATCACGTAGCCGATCCAGACGACCAGGAAGTCATGGCTCTCGAACGCCTTCGACACCCCGGCGGCGAGTACCAGCACGCCCGCGATCTGTACCAGCGTGACGACCCGGTAGAGCACGTCGTCGTTGTCGTACGCCGACGCGAACCAGCTGAAGTTCATCCACGCCCACCAGATGGCGAAGAAGATCATCGCGTAGTTGAGGATGCCCTTGCCCGCGTGCCCCTCCGCCACGGCGTGCACCAGCTCGGCGCCGGCCTGGGAGATGGCCACCACGAAACACAGGTCGAAGAAGAGCTCCAGCGGCGACGCCACCCGGTGGGCCTCGTCGCGCCCGCGGGCGGTCATTCTGCGCAGGGGCCGACGGCCCGCGGGCCGTGCCGCCGCGGTGGACTCGGGAGTGGAACGGGAGGTCATGCGGTCAAGCACAGCAGAAAAGCGGCGCGAATTCGTGTGAAGACGATCTCCGGTGGCCGTGGCGCCGAAGTCCCCCGTACGGCTTCGGGCCGGGCCGCCGCCGCCCGCGACGTACTCTGGAGGCATGAGTACCGCCCCCGCCTCCGAACCGCGCGATCCGAAGCCGGCGCTGGTCTTCGACGACCCGCTGAGCCAGCAGTCCTCGGACGACACGGACCGCGGATGGGGAGAGCAGGCCGACAGCACCGGTGACAGTGCCGCCGACCTGAAGCGCTTCCTCGACGAGAAGCCGCCCCACCACATCTGAGCGCGGCCCGGGGGCCCCGTCGTCAGCTTTCGCGGTGGCCGTTGCCCCGCTGGGCGACCAGCGCGTCGCGGATCTCCTTGAGCACCTCCAGCTCGGTCACGTCCATGACTTCCTGGGTGCTCTCCTTCGCCTTCTGACGGGCGGCCTGCCGGGCCAGGAACTTGGCCATCGGCAGGACCATCAGGAAGTACACGACGGCAGCCGTGATCAGGAAGCTGAGCGTGGACCCCAGCACCGAACCCCACATGATGCGGATGCCCTTGGCGTTGTCGCCGGTGCCGGTGCACGGGGCCTGCAGACAAGAGTTGTAATTGTCGAGGTTCTTCGTCCCGATGGCCCCGACCACCGGGTTGATGATGCCCTTCACCACGGAGTTGACGATGTTGGTGAAGGCTGCACCGATGACGACCGCGACGGCCAGGTCGATGACGTTGCCGCGCATCAGAAAGGCCTTGAAGCCCTCCCAGACGCCGGGTTGCTGCTTCTCGCTCACCAGGAGGCCTCTCTGCACAAGTCGTGGAACAAGCAGCTCCGAAACCTACGGCAGGGCCTGCCGGGCGTGTCCAATTGGGGCGCTCCGGCGAGGGACTTGACACGGTTTCTCCCTTCATCGCAACGTCACCGCCAGTCGTGACGTCGTGCCCGCGCCGGCCAGCCGCACGGCCGTCGGGCGGGGCACGGCGAGGACCACCAGCGCCCCGGTCTCGGTGGCGCCGACGTCCGGAACCTCGGTGACCCGCGCACCGGTCGCCACCACCCGCACCGCGCCGCCGCTGTCCGCGGCCACCACGTCCACGCGGTCACCGGGGTGCAACAGCCCCACCGTCGCGCCATCGGCGATCCGGACCGGGGCCGTCACGGTCTGGACCGGGCGCGTCCCGCGAGCGCGCGCAGGATCGGATCCGGCGGAGGCGACGATCGAACCGGTGGGCGGAGCGGGCGCCGGGTGTCCGCGCGCCCCTTCGGCGTCCTGCGGACCGGCCGCCACGAGCGCGGCCGCCGTCATCGCCAGGCCCGCTGCGATCGCCCGCCTCCGGTGCCGCACGAGGCGCCGCAGTCGGTACCGCCCACCGCGCACGTGGACCGGCGCGAAGAGCGGCACGGCGCACGTCGGAGGAGCGTCCGCGCCGGGCGGACGGTCGAGTCCCGTGTGCTGCGCGTGCGAAGCGCGTGTGCGTCGGGGCGGTACTGGTTGCTGTGATCGCGGAGGGGGCGATGCCGTCTGCTGCGGCTGCCGCGGGAGCTGCGCCTGCGGGACGTGCTGAGCGGCGCGGGTGTACTGAGCCATGGAGACCACCACCTGTGACGAGGGACCGGCTTGCGATCCCACGATGAGGCCTCGCGGCGCGGCCCGCCGGAGCCGGTGGACCGTCGACGGATTGTGGACAACTCCCTCACCCGAACGGGAGGTTCCACCGCGCCCCGCCCCGCCCCGCCGCGTCCCGCACCAGCCCAGCCCGCCCCGCCCCGCAGTGTGCAGCGATCGAAGCCGTCGGACGCCGGGCACCGTCCGGAAGGTTCTGCCTGTCGGGGGCCGGCCCCACCGTCCAGCAGGCTCACGGGTGTCACCGCGAAGAGGCTCACCGGTGTCACAACCCGTGAGCCTCTCCGCACGTCACCGTCCCGGATGCCCAGAGGCTCAGAGGACGGATGCCCAGAGGCCCGGAAGCCGGGGGGACCTGGAATTCCGGAGACTGGAATTCCGGAGACCTGGCTCCTCACAACGGCACCCCGCCAGGATCCGCCCCGAAGGCCCCGAAGGCCCCGAAGGCCCCGAAGGCCCCGAAGGCCCCGAAGGCCCCAAGGCCCCGAAGGCGACGCCTACGGCAGGTCGAACCCCGGGTCCATCCCGCCCAGGGCCGTCGTGCACAGGCAGTCCCGTGTGCCGTTCTCCGGGAGCCCCGCGACCGCGTCGAAGAGCACGCCCCGCAGCCGGTCCACGTTCGCCGCGAACACCTTCAGCACGTCGTCGTGGGAGACACCCTCGCCGCTCTCGGCGCCCGCGTCCAGGTCGGTGACCAGCGTCAACGACGTGTAGCAGAGCTCCAGTTCGCGGGCGAGCGCCGCCTCCGGATGTCCGGTCATGCCGACCACCGACCAGCCCTGTGCCTGGTGCCAGAGGGACTCGGCGCGGGTGGAGAAGCGGGGCCCCTCCACGACGACGAGGGTGCCTCCGTCCACCGGCTCCCAGTTCCGGCCGCGCGCAGCCTCCAGGGCGACCTTGCGGCCGACAGGGCAGTAGGGGTCGGCGAGGGAAACGTGCACGACGTTCGGCACCGAGCCGCCCGGCAGCGGCAGCCCGTCGAAGTAGGACTGGGCCCGCGACTTTGTACGGTCCACGAACTGGTCCGGGACGAGCAGTGTGCCGGGCCCGTACTCCTGCCGCAGACCGCCCACGGCGCAGGGCCCGAGGATCTGGCGCGCGCCGACGGAACGCAGGGCCCACAGGTTGGCCCGGTAGTTGATGCGGTGCGGCGGCAGGTGGTGGCCGCGGCCGTGGCGGGGGAGGAACGCGACTCGCCGGCCGGCGATCTCGCCGAGGAACAGGGAGTCGCTGGGCGGCCCGTAAGGGGTGTCGACCTGGATCTCGGTCACGTCGTCGAGGAAGGAGTAGAAGCCCGAGCCGCCGATGACACCGATCTCGGCCCGGGCCGCCACCTGCTCTGTCGCCGGGCTCTGTGGGTTGTCCGTATTCGCCATGGACCGCACCCTAGCCGGGCCGGGGAAACGCCGAAGACCCCGTCGTCACAGGGCGACGGGGTCGGGCGTGAACAAGGCTTGAAAGGCCTCGCGGGGCCGGGGCGGTCGCCCTGGCCGGCCGGAGAGGTCCTAGGCGGCGGAGCTGCCGGCCGAGCCGGAGCCCGACGACTTCGAGTCCGAGGACGACGAGGACGACGAGCCTGACGTCGACTTCGAGTCGGACGACGCCGCGGTGGACGTCGACGGCTTGGACGCGGGCGAGCTGCTCGACGAGGAACCGCGGCTGTCATTGCGGTAGAAGCCGGAGCCCTTGAAGACAATGCCGACGGCCGAGAACACCTTCTTCAGGCGGCCACTGCAGTTGGGGCACTCGGTCAGGGCATCGTCGGTGAACTTCTGCACCGCCTCGAGGCCCTCGCCACACTCGGTGCACTGATACTGGTAGGTCGGCACTTGTCTTCCTCCTGGCACTCTCACTCAGTGAGTGCTAACGACGGTCCATAGTGACGTATTCCGCGGGATCAGTCCACTGTCACCGGCACTCGGTGACCGACGCCACGTGCGACCGTCCTGCTCGGGGCGCTCGTGGCGAGACGTGACCGCAGGGTCAGGAGTGTCGCCAGCGCAAGGACCGTACCGGCCATCGGCACCAGGAAGCCGGCACCGTCCCACGCGTGGTCCTCCAACTGGCCGGCGACCGTGACAGCCGCCGCCTGGCCGAGCGCGACCGCGCCGGTGAGCCAGGTGAAGGCCTCGGTGCGGGCGCCCTGCGGGACCAGGCTCTCGACCAGGGTGTAGCCGGTGATCAGGGCCGGGGCGATGCACATGCCGACCAGGAGGCCGATGCCCGAGAGCACGACCACGGAGGGCGCGGCCCACAGTCCGGACGCGGTCAGCGCGAGGGCGGCGTACCCGACGAGGAGCCGCCGCTGCGGGGCGACCTTCCAGGCGACGGCGCCGCAGACGATGCCGGAGACCATGTTGCCCGCCGCGAAGACGCCGTACAGGACGCCGTTCAGGCCGGGCTTGCCCATGGACTCGCTGAACGCGGCCAGGGAGACCTGCATGCCTCCGAAGACGGAGCCGATGCCCAGGAACGTCACGATGAGGACGCGCACGCCGGGGACGCGCAGCGCGGAACCGTGGTCCACGCGCGTGTGCCGGTCGGCGGAGACGGAGGGCTGGGTGCTCCTCTGGGCGGCGAACAGCAGGCCGCCGACGAGGGTCAGCGAGGCCTCCGTGAGCAGGCCCGCGGCGGGGTTGACGGCCGTGCACAGGGCGGTGGCGAGCAGCGGGCCGAAGACGAAGGTCAGTTCGTCCGTGACGGACTCGAAGGCCGCCGCGGTCGTCATCAGGGGGGAGCCCTGGAGCTTCACGCCCCAGCGGGCCCGCACCATGGGGCCGACCTGCGGAACCGAGGCGCCGGTGGGGACGGCGGCGGCGAAGAGCGCCCACAGCGGGGCGTCCGCCCATGCCAGCGCGGTCAGAGAGAGGCCTGCCACGGCGTGCACGAGGACGCCGGGCAGCAGGACGGCCCGCTGCCCGTGGCGGTCGGCCAGCCGCCCCGTGAAGGGCGCGAACAGGGCCATGGCGACACCGGTCACGGCGGCGACGGCGCCGGCCGCTCCGTATGAGCCGGTGGTGTGCTGCACGAGCAGCACGATGGAGATCGTCAGCATGGCGAACGGCTGCCGTGCGGCGAATCCGGGGAGCAGGAACGTCCAGGCGCCGCGGGTGCGCAGCAGCTGTCCGTATCCAGGACGGGAGGTGACCGTGGATGCCACGGCCCGTGCCTTTCTGCCGCCTGGTAGCGCGCCCGTGCGGGGGCGCCGAGAGCTGTCCTCTTGCGCGGATCTGCGGTAGATACCGGCGTCCTCGGCAGGAGGGCGTGACGGCCGCCATACGGTCGCGCCAGCTCTGCGTCAGGCAGAGTTGGTCCGATCTAGGTGTGCCTTCATCCTACAGGGGCGGACACCCCCTCGCCTGTGAAAACGAGCACCATGGCGGCGTTCGCCTGGGAATGCCCGCCGCCCCCTGGTGTCCCGTTAAAGGCCCTTTTGGTGGGCCGTGTGGCCTCGCTGGTCCTCGGTGGGGACCTCGCCGGTGCCCAGCCAGCCGGCCAGCTTGCCGCCCTGGCCCACCGCCCGGAGCCGCTTCTCGGCGGCGTCCCGGACCGGGTCGGTGGCCACCACCAGCAGCTCGTCGCCGAGCCGCAGCACCGTCGTGGGCATCGGGACGAAGGACTTCCCCTCACGGACGACGAGGGTGACCGCGGCGCCCGGGGGCATCCGCAGCTCACCCACCTCGACGCCGTGCATCCGGGACCCCTCGGGGATGGAGACCGACAGCAGGTGGCCGCGCAGCCGCTCCAGGGGAGCCGACTCGATGCCCAGGTCGGCGGCGCCGGGGGGCGCTCCGAGCCGGAGTTTGCGGGCCAGCCAGGGCAGGGTGGGGCCCTGGACGAGGGTGTAGACGACGACCAGGACGAAGACGATGTTGAAGATCCGCCGGCTGTCCGAGACGCCGTTCACCATGGGGATGGTCGCCAGGATGATGGGCACGGCGCCGCGCAGGCCCGCCCAGGAGAGCAGGGTCTGTTCCTGCCAGGGCATGCGGAAGGGCGCCAGGCTGACGATGACGCTGAGGGGCCGCGCCACCATCGTCAGCACCAGGCCGACGAGGAGCGCGGGCACGACGTCGTCGCCCATCTCGTGCGGCGTGACCAGCAGGCCGAGCAGGACGAACATGCCGATCTGGGCGATCCAGCCGAGCCCCTCGGCGAAGCCGCGGGTGGCGGGCCAGTGCGGGAGCTTCGCGTTGCCGAGCAGCATGGAGGCCAGGTAGACGGCGAGGAACCCGCTGCCGTGCGCGAGCGCTCCGGCGGCGTAGGCGACGACGGCGATGGCCATGACGGCGATCGGGTACAGGCCGGAGGCGGGCAGGGCGACGTGCCGCAGCCCGTAGGAGCCGAGCCAGCCGACCGCGATCCCGATGGCGGCGCCGATCGCGAGTTCCAGGGCTATCTCGCCGACCAGCGCGTACCAGTGCTCCACCGGTCCGGCGGTGGAGAACGCGACGACGAGGATGACCACCGGGGCGTCGTTGAAGCCGGACTCGGCCTCCAGGATGCCCGTCACGCGCGCGGGCAGGGGGATCTTCCGCAGGACGGAGAAGACCGCCGCGGCGTCCGTCGAGGACACCACGGCCCCGACGATGAGCGCCTGCCGCCAGTCCAGGTCGATCAGGTAGTGCGCCGCCGTCGCGGTGACACCGACACTCACCGCGACACCCACCAGTGCCAGCGAGGAGGCCGCCGGGAGGGCCGGCTTGATCTCCTTCCACTTCGTGCCGAGTCCGCCCTCGGCCAGGATCACGACCAGAGCCGCGTATCCGATGACCTGGGTCAGTTCGGCGTTGTTGAAGTGGACGTCGCCGACGCCGTCCTGGCCCATGGCGACGCCGATCCCCAGGTACACGAGCAGGGTGGGGAGCCCGCTGCGTGAGGAGATCCGGACCGCCGCCACGGCGACGAGCAGGACGAGCGCGCATACGAGCAGGAGCTGGTTGAGGTGGTGGACAGTCAGGGGCTGTTCCTTTCTCGCCGATCCGGTCCCGCCGGGACGAGTACGCGGATCCGAGCACCGGAAGCCGGGTACTTCAGTGCAAGTACTTCGTTACCTTACCTAACTCTTGACGCTTTCTTGACGTTCCGGGAGGCAAGATCGAACGCTCGTGCATCTCGGTTCCCCACTCCGCGTCAAGGCGCGGTTGGCCCTGCGCCTATGGTTGCCCCAGCACTCCAGGACCGCCTGCCGCTCGCGTTAGGACAGCAAGGACAGCGATGCCCCCCAACACCACCGCCTCTTCCGGCCAAACGCCCGGCAAGTCCGGCAGGAAGAAGGGGCGCAAAGCCCGACTGTTCTTGATTGTCCTGGTTCTTGCCATCATCGGGGGCATCGCCTTCGGCGCGTACTGGAGCGTCAGCACCGTGCGCGCCTCCTTCCCGCAGACCAAGGGCTCCATAAAGCTCGACGGTCTGTCGGGCCCGGTGAACGTGAAGCGCGACGGCAACGGCATCCCCCAGGTCTACGCCTCGTCCGACGAGGACCTGTTCATGGCCCAGGGCTTCGTCCAGGCGCAGGACCGGTTCTACGAGATGGACGTGCGCCGCCACATGACCTCGGGCCGGCTGTCCGAGATGTTCGGCTCGGGGCAGGTCAAGAACGACGAGTTCCTGCGCACCCTCGGCTGGAACCGGGTGGCGCAGAAGGAGTACGACACCAAGCTGTCGGCCTCCACGAAGAAGTACCTCCAGGCGTACGCCAAGGGAGTCAACGCCTACCTGAAGGGCAAGGACGGCAAGGACATCTCCCTGGAGTACGCCGCCCTCGGCTTCAGCAACGACTACACGCCCAAGCAGTGGACCCCGGTCGACTCCGTGGCCTGGCTCAAGGCGATGGCCTGGGACCTGCGCGGCAACATGCAGGACGAGATCGACCGCTCGCTGATGACGAGCCGGCTCGGCCCGAAGCAGATCGCCGACCTGTACCCGGAGTACCCGTACAGCCGGAACAAGGCGATCGTCCAGGAGGGCGCGTACGACAGCGTCACCGGGGCGTACTCCCCGACCGGCACCTCCTCGGACTCGACGTCCGCGTCGGGCACGGGGCTCGCGGGCAACACCGAGGCGCCCTCCGGGTTCCAGAGCCAGCTCTCGGGCCTCTACGACGTGCTCGACAACGTCCCCACGGCCGTCGGAGTCAATGGCAACGGCATCGGCTCCAACTCCTGGGTCGTCTCGGGCAGCCACACCATCACCGGCCGGCCGCTGCTCGCCAACGACCCGCACCTGTCGGCCTCGCTGCCCTCGGTCTGGTACCAGATGGGCCTGCACTGCACGGCGCTCTCCGCCAAGTGCCAGTACGACGTCAGCGGCTACACCTTCGCGGGGATGCCCGGCGTGGTCATCGGCCACAACCAGGACATCGCCTGGGGCATGACCAACTCCGGGGTCGACGTCACCGACCTCTACCTGGAGAAGATCACCGGCGAGGGCTACGAGTACGACGGCAAGGTGCTGCCCTTCACCACCCGCAAGGAGACCATCAAGGTCGCGGGCGGCTCGGACAAGACGATCGTGGTCCGGTCGACGGAGGACGGCATGCCGCTGCTCTCCGACCGTGACGACGAACTGGTCAAGGTCGGCAAGAAGGCCACCGTCGACTCGGGGGCGCCCGACCGCGGGGACGGCTACGCCATCGCGCTGCGCTGGACCGCGCTGGACCCCGGCAACTCGATGGACGCCGTCTTCGAGATGGACAAGGCGTCGGACTGGACCGAGTTCCGCAAGGCCTCCACGTCCTTCGACGTGCCCTCGCAGAACCTCGTGTACGCCGACGCCAAGGGCTCCAGCGGCAACATCGGCTACCAGCTGCCGGGCAGGATCCCGACGCGCGCCGAGGGCGACGACGGTTCGCTCCCCTCGCCCGGCTGGAAGTCCAAGTACCGCTGGACCGGCTACATCAAGCAGTCCGCGCTGCCCTACGAGTACAACCCGAAGCGCGGCTACATCGTCACCGCGAACCAGGCGGTCGTCGACAAGGACAAGTACCCCTACACGCTCACCACGGACTGGGGTTACGGCACACGCAGTCAGCGGATCAACGACCTGATCGAGTCGAAGATCAACGGCGGAGGCAAGATCTCCACCGACGACATGCGGCAGATGCAGCTCGACAACAGCAGCGAGATCGCCAAGCTGATCGTGCCGAAGCTGCTCAAGATCGACGTGGCCGACAAGGACGTCCGCGAGGCGCAGAAGCTCCTGGAGGGCTGGGACTACACCCAGGACTCCGACTCCGCGGCGGCCGCCTACTTCAACGCCACCTGGCGCAACATCCTCAAGCTCGCCTTCGGCAACAAGCTGCCCAAGGAACTGCGGGTCAAGGGCCAGTGCCTGAACGTCGACCGGGTTGACACCACGGGTCCCGCGGACGAGGACCAGAAGGTGCGCGAGTGCGGCGAGCGCGACGCGGACCAGGCGCAGCCGGACGGCGGCGACCGGTGGTTCGAGGTGGTCCGCAAGATCATCAACGATGAGAAGAACGACTGGTGGAAGCTGCCCAAGACGCGCACCCAGAAGGCGACCGGCACTCGCGACGAGCTGTTCGGCCGTGCTCTGCGGGACGCCCGCTGGGAGCTGACAGCCAAGCTCGGCAAGGACATCGACACCTGGAGCTGGGGCAGGCTGCACCGCCTGTTCCTGAAGAACCAGACCCTCGGTACCGAAGGCCCCCGTTTCCTCCAGTACATGCTCAACCGCGGCCCCTGGAAGCTCGGCGGCGGCGAGGCGACGGTCAACGCGACCGGGTGGAACGCGGCGGGCGGCTACGGAGTGGTGTGGGTCCCCTCGATGCGGATGGTCGTGAACCTCGGCGACCTCGACCAGTCGAAGTGGATCAACCTGTCGGGAGCCAGCGGGCACGCGTACAGCGCGCACTACACGGACCAGACGGATCTCTGGGCCAAGGGCGAACTCCTGCCCTGGGCCTTCTCGAAGAAGGCCGTCGACAAGAGGACGAGCGACACCCTCGTCCTCGAACCGTGACAGCTCCAGGGGGCGGCGGGGTGTGACACCCCGTATCCGGTCCGGCCGAAGTGGCCCTCCACGCACGCGTGGAGGGCCACTTCGCGTTCCGGGCGGGTCAGCGGAAGCGCCGCACCCCGGAGGGGGTCACCGCCGCGTGGACGGGCCGGTCGTGGGCCTCCGCCGGTACCCGGTCGACGACTTCGGCGTCGTACAGCAGCACCACCAGCGCCGGATCGGCGTCCGCCCGTTCCAGGCGGGCCAGGACACGGTCGTAGGAGCCTCCGCCGCGGCCCAGCCGCATGCCGCGCCCGTCGACGGCGAGACCGGGGAGCAGGACCGCGTCCGCGTCGCGGACGGCCTCCGGGCCCAACCGCTCGCCCGTGGGCTCCAGAAGGGCCATTCTCGTGCCGTGCCGGACCGGGGCGAGGGAGCCGGCTCCCTCGTAGACGCCCCAGTCCAGGTCGTTGTCCGGCAGCAGGACCGGAAGCAGCACCCGCACCCCGCGCGCGTGGAGCGCGTCGAGGAGTGCGAGGGTGCCGGGCTCGCTCCCCACGGAGACGTACGCCGCCACCGAGCGCGCGTGCGCCAGTTCGGGCAGCTCCAGGGCCCGGACGGCGAGCGCCGCCGCGGACTTCCGCACGTCATCGTCCGTCAACCCGCTTCTCACCGACAGGAACCCTCGGCGCAACATTCGCTTCGTAGGGTCCGGTTCGGGTCCCAGGTCGCTCACAGGTCGCTCCCGTAGTCTTCTCAATGCGCTCATATGAGAGCGAATTAACCGGAGCCGCAGATTGAGCACATAGCCACCGGATATGGTTCGGGCATGACTGAGTCGCACCCCAGGATCAGTAAGGCTGTCATTCCCGCGGCAGGCCTCGGCACCCGGTTCCTCCCGGCCACCAAAGCCACTCCCAAGGAGATGCTGCCGGTCGTCGACAAGCCGGCGATCCAGTACGTGGTCGAAGAGGCCGCGTCGGCGGGTCTCGACGACGTCCTGATGATCACCGGCCGCAACAAGCGCCCGCTCGAGGACCACTTCGACCGCAACTACGAGCTGGAATCGGCGCTCCAGAAGAAGGGCGACGCGGGCCGGCTCGCCAAGGTCCAGGAGTCCAGCGACCTCGCGACCATGCACTACGTGCGCCAGGGCGACCCCAAGGGACTCGGTCACGCCGTACTGTGCGCCGCCCCGCACGTCGGCCACGAACCCTTCGCGGTCCTCCTCGGCGACGACCTGATCGACCCGCGCGACCCCCTGCTGGCCCGCATGGTCGAGGTCCAGGAGCAGCACGGCGGCAGCGTCATCGCCCTCATGGAGGTCGCGGCCGAGCAGATCCACCTCTACGGATGCGCCGCCGTCGAACCCACGGGCGAGGGCGACCTCGTGAAGGTGACGGGACTGGTCGAGAAGCCCGACGCGACCGACGCGCCCAGCAACTACGCCATCATCGGGCGCTACGTCCTCGACCCCCACATCTTCGACATACTGCGCAAGACCGAGCCCGGCCGCGGCGGCGAGATCCAGCTCACCGACGCCCTCCAGCAGCTCGCCTCCGACGAGAAGGTCGGCGGCCCCGTGCACGGCGTCGTCTTCAAGGGCCGCCGCTATGACACCGGCGACCGTGGCGACTACCTGCGTGCCATTGTCAGACTCGCGTGCGAACGTGAAGACCTGGGACCGGACTTCCGGACCTGGCTTCGAAGTTACGTAGCCGAGGAGATGTAGGGACTTTGAGCAGCGCCGCGACCCGCACCGCCGGCCAGGATCACCTCTGGTCGGTGGACGACCACCTGGAGGACATCCTCGGTACCGTCCGCCCCCTCGAACCCATCGAACTGCAACTCCTCGACGCCCAGGGCTGTGTCCTGGTCGAGGACGTCACGGTGCCGGTGTCCCTGCCGCCGTTCGACAACAGCTCGATGGACGGGTACGCGGTGCGGGTCGCGGACGTCGCGGGCGCGAGCGAGGAGTACCCGGCGGTCCTGACGGTCGTCGGCGATGTCGCGGCCGGCCAGGCCGAGGCGCCCTACGTGGGTCCCGGCCAGGCCGTCCGCATCATGACCGGTGCCCCGCTGCCGCCCGGCGCCGAGGCCGTCGTCCCCGTCGAGTGGACGGACGGAGGCCTGGGAGAGGGCCCGGTCACCGGGATGCGCGCGCACAGCGCCTCCCCCGAGGGCGCCTTCGGGCAGGTGCACATCCACCGCGCGGCCGAGGCGCGCGCGCACGTGCGCGCCGCAGGCAGCGACGTGAAGGCGGGCGACCGCGCCCTCGAAGCGGGCACGATCCTCGGCCCGCCGCAGATCGGCCTGCTCGCCGCGATCGGCCGCGCCACCGTGCGCGTACGGCCTCGCCCGCGCGTGGTCGTCCTCTCCACCGGCAGCGAACTCGCCCAGCCCGGGGACGAGTTGGGCACTGGCCAGATCTACGACTCGAACAGCTTCGCCCTGTACGCGGCCGCCCGCGACGCGGGCGCCATCGCCTACCGCGTGGGCGCGGTCGCCGACGACGCCGAGACCCTGCGCGCCACCATCGAGGACCAGCTCATCCGCGCCGACCTCGTCGTCACCACCGGCGGCGTGAGCGTCGGCGCCTACGACGTCGTCAAGGAAGCGCTGTCCTCCGTGGGCGACGAGGACGAGGCCGGCGGCGGCATCGACTTCCGCAAGCTCGCCATGCAGCCCGGCAAGCCCCAGGGCTTCGGCTCCATCGGCCCCGACCACACCCCGCTGCTCGCGCTCCCGGGCAACCCCGTGTCGTCATACGTCTCCTTCGAGCTCTTCGTGCGCCCCGCCATCCGCACACTGGCCGGCCTGAAGGACGTCCACCGGCCCACCACCCGGGCCACCCTCGCCGCGGACAAGGCGCTGACCTCGCCCGAGGGCCGCCGCCAGTTCCTGCGCGGCACCTACGCGGACGGCACGGTGACACCGGTCGGCGGCGCCGGATCACACCTGGTCGCGGCCCTCGCTCACGCCGACGCGCTGATCGTCGTCCCCGAGAACGCCACCTCTGTCGAGCCCGGCACCGAGGTCGAGGTCGTGCTGCTCGGCTGAGCGGCCGGGAGCCGAGCCGCCCGCCGGGCACCGCCGGGTCACGAGAGGGGCGCACGCTCATCACGGAGGCGTGGCGGGGGACGACCGGGCGGTAACGTGTCGCGCACACCAGGCCCACGCGCCGCACCGCGACGGGCCCTGACCGGGAGCGCCCACGCACATGACTGTTCCGTCCCGGGGGGACACCTCCGGACCCCCCGTGCAGGACCGACTGACGCACATCGACGAGGCGGGCGCCGCCCGCATGGTCGACGTGTCCGGGAAGGCCGTGACCGCGCGCACCGCGCGCGCCAGCGGCCGTGTCCTGGTCTCGCCCGGCGTCGTCGAGCTGCTGCGCGGCGAGGGAGTCCCCAAGGGTGACGCCCTCGCCACCGCCCGCATCGCGGGGATCATGGGAGCCAAGCGCACCCCGGACCTGATCCCGCTCTGTCACCCGCTGTCCGTGTCCGGCGTCAAGGTCGACCTGTCGGTCGCGGACGACGCCGTCGAGATCGTGGCCACCGTGAGGACGACCGACCGCACCGGCGTCGAGATGGAAGCCCTCACGGCGGTCAGCGTCGCGGCGCTCACCGTGATCGACATGGTGAAGGCCGTCGACAAGGGAGCGGTCATCACGGACGTACGGGTGGAAGAGAAGACGGGCGGGAAGTCCGGCGACTGGAGCCGGACATGAGCGCCGGCAGCGGCCCGGCCGCCACGGGGGCCTACCGCGCCCTGGTGGTCACCGCCTCCAACCGCGCCTCCGCCGGTGTCTACGAGGACCGGGGCGGCCCGTTGATCGCCGCCGGACTCTCCTCGTTCGGCTTCGCGGTCGAGGGACCGCAGGTCGTGCCGGACGGGGACCCCGTGGAGGCCGCGCTGCGCGCCGGTGTCGAGGCGGGCTACGACGTCATCGTCACCACCGGCGGCACCGGGATCTCGCCCACCGACCGCACCCCCGAGGCGACGCTGCGGGTGCTCGACCACGAGATCCCGGGCATCCCCGAGGCGATCAGGGCGTTCGGCCGGGAGAAGGTGCCGACGGCGGCGCTCTCCCGCGGGCTCGCCGGCGTCGCCCGGGGGACACTGATCGTGAACCTGCCGGGTTCCCCCGGCGGGGTGAAGGACGGCCTGGCCGTCCTGGAGCCCCTTCTCGTCCACGCCGTCGACCAGCTCCGCGGCGCGGACCACCTCAGACCGAGCGGCACTGGGGGTGCGAGCTGAACAGCCCATCCTGGCCCGTCGAGCTGGTGGACGGCGACGTCGTCCTCCGGCCGATAAGGCTGCGCGACCAGCGGACGTGGCGTGAGGTCAACCGGCGCAACCGTGACTGGCTGCGGCCGTGGGAGGCGACCATCCCGCCGCCCACGCCGAGCGGCCCGATCGCGCACCGGCCGACCTACCGTCAGATGGTCCGGCACCTGCGGGCCGAGGCCAACGCGGGCCGGATGCTGCCCTTCGTGATCGAGTACCAGGGGCGGCTGGTGGGCCAGTTGACCGTCGCCGGGATCACCTGGGGCTCGATGTGCTCGGGGCACGTCGGCTACTGGGTGGACCAGTCTGTCGCGGGCCGCGGAGTGATGCCGACGGCGGTGGCGCTGGTGACGGACCACTGCTTCCGTACGGTCGGACTGCACCGCGTCGAAGTCTGTATTCGCCCCGAGAACCGGCCCAGCCGAAGGGTCGTGGAGAAACTCGGATTCCGCGAGGAAGGGCTCCGGCCGCGCTATCTCCACATCGACGGCGCGTGGCGGGACCATCTCGTCTTCGCGCTCACCGCGGAGGAAGTGCCCGAAGGGCTGCTCGCGCGCTGGCGGCGCGGCCGATCGGTCCAGACCAGGCCGGAACAGCTGGGACCGGATGAGTCGGGCTCGCAGAACCCGAGCAGGCGGGGCAACGCCGGTAAATGAAATGGGTGTTCGAAATTGATCGCTGAGCGATCAGCTCGGGGCATTAAATTCGCGCTCCCGGTGGCCTGCTGATCGCATCGGTCACAAAAAAAGCTCGAAATATCAGCCAGATCGTGCGACACACCGGCGCAATTGGCAGATGGCCTCACACAAACCCCTCTACCGTGTGAGGCGTGAGCAGCAGCGGCCTCATCTACGCAGTCATCGTCGGGGCCTGGGCCGCCTACTTGGTGCCGATGTGGCTCCGTAGGCAGGACGAGCTGAACGAAGCTCGTCCGACGGAACGCTTCAGCACCGCCATCCGGCTGCTGTCCGGACGGGCGGGCATGGAGCGTCGATACGCCAAGGACCTGCGGGCGCGCTCCGCCGACGAGGGGGAGTCCGACGCCGACCCGGGCGACGCCACCGATTCGGTGGACGTCCGTGCCTTCGCCATGCCTCCGACCCGGCCCCAGACGGCGGTCCAGCACCGGCCACAGGTCCAGGAGCGGGTGCAGTCCCCGGAGCCGGCCCAGGCGGAACAGACCCCGGGCGGCCGGACGTCCGGCAGGGACGGCGGCGCGTACGAGACACCGGGCGCGGCCCGGCCCGTACCGCAGCAGTCATCCGCGCCCAGACACCCGGCCAAGTCCGCGCCCCAGCAGGCCACGTCGTCCGCGGCGGGCCGCGCACCCGGCGTGCGGCGGGCGCCCTCGGCGGAAGCCGAGGCGCGGGCCCGGCGCGTCAAGGTCCTCGCGCGCCGTCGGCGTACGACGGTCCTGCTCTTCCTCGCCTTCACGCTCGGCGCGGTCGTCGCGGCCGTCGGCGGCCTCGGTCTCCTCTGGGCGCCCGCCGTGCCGGCCGTGATGCTGAGCTCGTACATCGTGTACCTGCGGGCCAAGGAGCGGCGGCGCTTCACCTACACCATGGACCGCCGTCGGGCCGAGGTCGCCGCGCAGCGGCTGCGGGAGCGTCAGCCGCGCCGCCGGGCGGCCGCCGATCTCGCGGTGGACGAACCGGAGGAAGGCCCAGCGGTCGACACCGGCACCGGGCTCTCCGCGCTCGCCGCGGACCGCCGCGCCCTCGTCGAGCAGACGGACCACGCCGAGTGGGTCGACCAGCAGCGCGAGCGTCAGCGCGGCCCCCGGCAGGGCGACAGCTGGGATCCGGTGCCGGTTCCCCTGCCGACGTACGTGACCGCGCCGGTCGCGCCGCGGGCCACCTCCGACGTCGACCTGGGGGCACCGGACGCGTGGAGTTCCGCGCGGTCCAGTGCCGTCGAGCCGAGCGTCCACGAGGCCGAACCGGCCGACGAGAACCCCGGGGGCGACGACGACTGCGCGGACGCGGCGGACGACGGGCGCAGCGACGCGCGCCGGGCCGCGTCCGCGCGACGTGCCCGTGAGCGCGGCCGCACCCCGCTCTTCGACCAGTACGAGGACGGCGAACGGCCGCGCGCGGCCAACGAGTGAGAAGCCGGACGCCCGGTGCCCGGGAGGGCCCGGCTGACCAGCCAGTAACGGATTTCCGAGCACCACGATCGGGATGCTAGAGTTTCACTCGTTGCAAGGGCCTGTGGCGCAGTCTGGTAGCGCACCTCGTTCGCATCGAGGGGGTCTGGGGTTCAAATCCCCACAGGTCCACCGCAGCCAAGAGCCCCAGCCGGAGAGATCCGGCTGGGGCTCTTGCCATGTCCGCACCGTGACGGGGACAACTCCCGCCGTGCGGCGGGCCCTTGGAGGCCCGCCGCGGCTGCCGTCCGATCCGGACGCCAGGTCCTAGAGGGCCTTGGCGTAGCAGAGGCTCAGGTCGTGGAAGCGGTAGTAGCCGAACTTCGCGCACGGGGCATAGCCGCTCGACGCGTAGAGGGACACCGCCTCGGGCTGCTTGGCGCCGGTCTCCAGGACCATGCGGACCCGGCCCGCCGTACGGGCGTCCTCCTCCAGGGCGGCCAGGACGCGCCGGGCGAGACCGAGACCGCGGGCCTCGGGGACCACGTACATGCGCTTGAGTTCGGCGTCGCCGTCCGAGTAGGCCTCGGCGTTCTCGTCCTGGGTGCGCCAGCCACCCGTCGCCACCGGCCGGTCGCGCTCGTCGTACGCGATCAGGTAGAGACCCACGGGCGGGGCGAACATCCACGCGTCGAGGTGCGTGGCGTCGCCGTCGTCGCCGTAGCGCTCGGCGTACTCGGCCTGCACCTGGTCGTTGAGCTTGACGGCGTCGGGGTGGTCGAAGGGGACCTGGCGGATGTTCATGCGGAATACCGTACATCTATGCGGTGATGGGTGACGGGGTGGTGACGCGTCGTGCGGGACCGGCGCGAGCGGTGCCTCACGCCCTGCCGGGCGGGTGATCGAGTTCGGGTCGGGCGCACCGGTTCAGTATCGTGCCTGGGTGCTGACTGTGACCTCTGTGAATGTGAACGGGCTCCGGGCCGCCGCGAAGAAGGGTTTCGTGGGGTGGCTCGCGGAGACCTCCGCGGACGTGCTGTGCCTCCAGGAGGTGCGGGCCGAGCCCGGGCAGCTCCCCGAGGAGGTGCGCGCGCCCGAGGGCTGGCACGTCGTGCACGCCCCCGCAGCCGCCAAGGGACGTGCCGGTGTGTCCCTCTACACACGCCGGGAGCCGGACGCCGTCCGTGTCGGCTTCGGGTCCGAGGAGTTCGACTCCTCCGGCCGCTACGTCGAGGTGGACCTTCCCGGCGTCACCGTGGCGAGCCTCTATCTGCCCTCCGGCGAGGTCGGCACCGAGCGGCAGGACGAGAAGATCCGCTTCATGGCGGAGTTCCTCGGCCACCTCAAGGGGCTCAGGGAGCGGGCCGCCGCCGACGGGCGCGAGGTCGTCGTCTGCGGCGACTGGAACATCGCCCACCAGGAGGCCGACCTCAAGAACTGGCGTGCCAACAGGAAGAACTCCGGCTTCCTGCCCGAGGAGCGCGCCTGGCTGGGCCGGGTCCTCGACGCGGGCGACGGCGGCTACGTGGACGTCGTCCGCGCCCTGCACGCGGACGCCGAGGGGCCCTACTCGTGGTGGTCGTACCGGGGGCGGGCTTTCGACAACGACTCAGGGTGGCGGATCGACCTGCACGTCTGCACGCCGGGGCTCGCCGACAAGGCGGTCAAGGGGTTCGTGGAGCGCGCCGCCACGCACGAGGAGCGCTGGTCCGACCATGCGCCGGTGACAGTCGTCTACGACCTCTGAGCCGAGCGGCGTCCGGGGTGCGTCGCGCACCCCGGACGCCGGCGGGGGTGACCCGGGCGCGCCTCAGTCCTTGTGGTCCTTGCCCCGTAGCCGGCGGTCCAGGGCCATGGACAGTTCCGCCTCCACCACGCTCTTGGCGAGGGGGCGCAGACGCTGGAGGTCCTGCGGGGTGCGGTCCTCGGTGAGGACCAGGGTGGTGAAGAGTTCGGCCAGGGCGTCGGTGTGGTCGCGTACGCGGCGGGCCGCCCGCAGGACGTCGGCGAGCGGGATGCCCTCGCGGACCAGCGCGGCCGAGACGTCCAGCAGGCGGCGGCTGATGTGCACGATCTCGCCGCCGTCCGTGCCGAGATAGCCGAGGTCGAGCGCGGCGGCGAGGTTCTCCGGGGTCGCCTGCCCGGCGAAGACGTCGGCGAGTTCCTCGGGGGAGAGGCGGACCGGGGTCTCCTCGGTGGGCTCGCCCAGACCGAGCAGCTCGCCCACGTCGCGCCCGTGGTCGAAGGCCTCGGCCAGCTCCGCGATGCCGTTGAGGGTGTGGCCGCGTTCCAGGAGCGCCGAGATGGTGCGCAGGCGGGCCAGGTGGGTGTCGTCGTACCAGGCGATGCGGCCCTCGCGCCGGGGCGGCGGTATGAGTTTGCGTTCCCGGTAGAAGCGCAGGGTGCGCACGGTGATGTCGGCCTTCTCGGCCAGCTCCTCCATGCGGTACTCGTGCCCGGCCGGGTCCGGGGAGCCGCCGTCGGCGAGCGGGCCCGGGCCCTGCTCGCGGACCGCGCGCGCCCGAGAGCCGGCGCCACGCGCGCCGCCCTCCGGCGTCCGCGCGCCCCGTGCTCGCGCCCCGGCGCCCCGCTTTCCTGATCCCTCGGCCACCTGCGCACCCTACGTCGTACCCCCGGTAACTTTCCCGCCCGCGACCCCTACCCATCAGTACGAAGCTGTTCTACGCTCCGATTGCGCCAGTGTTCACTGGCAGAGTCGTGCGGGCTAGGGAGGCGTCGGGATGACCGAGCACGAGCATGTACGGGTGGCGGTGATCGGGTCCGGGTTCGGCGGGCTGGGAGCCGCGGTGCGGCTGCGCCGCGAGGGCATCACCGACTTCGTCGTCCTGGAGCGGGCCGACGGCGTGGGCGGCACCTGGCGGGACAACAGCTACCCCGGGTGCGCCTGTGACGTCCCGTCGCACCTGTACTCGTTCTCGTTCGCGCCCAACCCCGAGTGGCCGCGCACCTTCTCGGGCCAGGAGCACATCCGGGCCTATCTGGAACACGTGGCGGACGTCTTCCGGCTGCGGCCGCACCTGCGCTTCAACTCCGAGGTGCGGATGATGACCTGGGACGCCGAGAAGCTGCGCTGGGGGATCGAGACGAGCAGCGGCTACCTGACGGCGGACCTCGTGGTCTCCGCGACCGGGCCGCTGTCCGACCCCAAGATCCCGGAGATCCCGGGGATCGACACGTTCACCGGCAAGGTGTTCCACTCCGCCCGCTGGGACCACGACTACGACCTGCGCGGCAAGCGCGTCGCCATGATCGGCACCGGGGCCTCGGCCATCCAGATCGTGCCGGCGATCCAGCCGGACGTCTCCCGGCTCACCCTGTTCCAGCGCACCCCGCCGTGGGTGATGCCGCGGGTCGACCGGGCGATCACCGGCGCCGAGCGGTGGCTGCACCGGCAGCTGCCGTTCACCACGCAGGCCCGGCGCGGGCTGCTGTGGGGCATCCGGGAACTGCAGGTGCAGGCGTTCACCAAGCGGCCCGACGAACTGGGCCTGGTCGAGCGGCTGGCCAAGCGGAACATCGCGCGGGCCGTGAAGGACCCGGCGCTGCGCGCGAAGCTGACGCCCGACTACCGGATCGGCTGCAAGCGCATCCTGCTGTCGAACGCCTACTATCCGGCGCTCACGAAGCCGAACGTGGACGTCGTGGCCTCCGGGCTCGCAAGGATCGAGGGCTCCACGCTGGTCGCGGCCGACGGCAGCAGGGCCGAGGCCGACGCGATCGTCTTCGGGACCGGCTTCCACGTCACCGACATGCCGATCGCCGACCGCGTCGTCGGGGCGGACGGCCGGACGCTGGCCGAGGCGTGGAAGGACGGCATGAAGTCGCTGCGCGGCGCGACCGCGGCCGGCTTCCCCAACTGGATGACGATCATCGGGCCCAACACCGGGCTCGGGAACTCCTCGATGATCCTCATGATCGAGTCCCAGCTGAACTACATGGCCGACTTCGTACGGCAGCTGGACGTCCTCGGCGGACGGGCGGCGCTCGACGCGCGGCCCGCCGCCGTCGACGCCTGGAACGACCGCGTGCAGGAACGCATGAAGCGCACCGTGTGGAACACCGGCGGCTGCACCAGCTGGTACCTCGACGCCAACGGCGTCAACACGACCGTGTGGCCCGGCACCACGACGGAGTTCCGGGGCGCCACACGGCGGGTCGACCTCGCGGAGTACGAGGTGGTGCGGGCGGCGGAGCCCGAACCCGGACCGGCTGTGACGGGCACCCGCAAGAAGAAGGCGGTGGCGGAGGCATGAGCCGGCTGACGCATGACGCGCACGGGGTGTACGCGCCTCCCCCGCCCGTACGGGAACTGGTCGCGCACTCCGCGGACGGCGCGACCCTGCACGTCGAGGTGCACGGCCCCGAGGGCGCGCCCGCCGTGGTCCTCGCGCACGGCTGGACCTGTTCGACGGCCTTCTGGGCGGCGCAGATCCGGGACCTCGCCGTCGACCACCGGGTCGTCGCCTACGACCAGCGCGGTCACGGGCGCAGCCCGGCGAGCGAGCTGTGCAGCACGGACGCGCTCGCCGACGACCTGGAGGCGGTGCTCGCCGCCACGCTGGCACCGGGTGAGAAGGCCGTGCTCGTGGGGCACTCGATGGGCGGGATGACCCTGATGGCGGCGTCCACCCGGCCCCGGTTCACGGAGCACGCGGCGGCGGCGCTGCTGTGCAGCACCGGGAGCACACGGCTGGTCGCCGAGTCGCGGGTCGTCCCGCTGCGGGCCGGCCGGCTCCGGACGAGGGTCACCGGAGCCGTGCTCGGCTCCCGCGCGCCGCTCGGGCCCGTCACACCGGTCGCCCGCCGGATCCTCAAGTACGCGACCATGGGCGCCGGTTCGTCCCCGCTGATGGTGGACGCCTGCGCGCGGATCGTGCACGCCTGCCCGCGGACCGTGCGGCACGCCTGGTCGGCCGTGCTGGAGTCGCTCGATCTCGACCACGGCGTACGGGAGTTGCGGGTGCCGACGGCGGTGATCGCGGGGACGGCGGACCGGCTGACCCCGGTCGTGCACGCGCGGGCCCTGGTGGCGGCCCTGCCGAACTGCGTCGGCAGCACCGAACTCGCGGGGGTCGGGCACATGACGCCGATCGAGGCACCGGAGCACGTGAGCGCCCGGATCCGGGAACTCGTCACGACGTACACGCAGACCGCCGAAGAGATCGAAGAGATCGAAGAGATCAGGGAGGGCGCATGAGCAAGGTGAGTCTCGAAGGACAGGTCGCGGTCGTCACGGGGGCGGCGCGCGGCGTCGGGGAGCTGCTCGCGCGCAAGCTCTCCGCACGCGGGGCGAAGATCGCGCTGGTCGGCCTGGAGGCGGACGCGCTGAAGCAGGTCTCGGAGCGGCTGCACAGCGAGAGCGACCACTGGTACGCCGACGTCACCGACCACGAGGCGATGGCGCGGGTCGCGCAGGAGGTCAAGCAGCGGTTCGGCAAGGTCGACATCGTCGTCGCGAACGCCGGGGTGGCGAGCGGGGGTCCCTTCGTGGACTCCGACCCGGTCGCCTGGCGGCGGGTGATCGAGGTGAACCTGATCGGGTCGGCGGTGACGGCACGGGCGTTCCTGCCGGTGCTGATGGAGAGCCGCGGGTACCTGCTGCAGATCGCGTCGCTGGCGGCGATCACGCCGGCTCCGATGATGACGGCGTACTGCGCGTCCAAGTCCGGCGTGGAGGCGTACGCGCACAGTTTGCGGGCCGAGGTCGGCTACAAGGGCGTCCGGGTGGGCGTCGGGTACCTGTCGTGGACGGACACGGACATGGTGCGGGGCGCCGACCAGGACGAGGTGATGCGGGAGTTGCGGCAGCGGCTGCCGTGGCCGTCGAACAAGACGTATCCGCTGGGTCCGGCCGTCGACCGGATCGTGGCCGGCATCGAGCGCCGCTCCAGCCATGTGTACGCCCAGTGGTGGCTGCGCGGGATGCAGGGCATCCGCGGGTACCTGCCCGGGATCATCGGGGCCGTCGGGCAGCGCGAGATGCGGCGGTTCGAGCCGCGGCTCGGCACGGTGCGGACGGGGCTCGTCGGGGCCGGCGGGGCGGCCGACGAGCACGAGCGGGAGGCGTCGGCACCCTGATCCACCTGGGGGGTTTCACGGAGCGTGACTGATCGAAATGCGTGGTTCGTCCCTGCGTGTCAGTCTGGTCGAGGCCCGAACACCCGTCGCTCACAACGGGATCGGGCTCAACCCCCCTCACCCACTACGGGAGTGAATCTCATGGGCATGCAGGACCAGTTCAAGGACAAGGCCGAGCGTCTTCAGCAGAAGGCCAAGGGCAAGCCGGGCGCCGCGCGCGACGAGGCGAGCGAGCGTTCCTCGCAGGAGCGTGACCACGCCATGCCGGCCACGGACCGTGCCCGGCAGGAGGCGCAGGACCGCTTCGACCAGGACTTCGACGCCTGATCGACCTTCCGTCCTGCATGAGTTGGGGTGCCCTCCGCACGGAGGGCACCCCAACTCCGCGTTGGTCGGACCGCAGTCAGTCCGGGCGCGGGGGGAGTTTCGGGCGGGTCCTGTCCGGGACGTTCGAGTAGTCCGGCGGGGACGCGGCCGGCTGGCTGCGCAGCAGGTCCAGGGAGAGCTGGATGGCGTCGTCGAGCTGGGCGTGGCGGCCCTCCGCCCAGTCGAGCGGGGTGCGCAGGATCTCCAGGTCGGGGGCGACGCCGTGGTTCTCGACGGACCAGCCGTACGCGTCGAACCAGGCGGCGTTCATCGGCACCGTGATGACGGTGCCGTCACCGAGCTGGTGCCGGCCGGTCATGCCGACGACACCGCCCCAGGTGCGCTGCCCGACCACGGGTCCGAGCTTCAGCAGTTTGAACGCGGCGGTGATCATGTCGCCGTCGGAGGAGGTCGCCTCGTCGGCGAGGGCCACGATCGGCCCGCGGGGGGCGTTGGAGGCGTACGAGACGGGCTGGGCGTTGCGGGTGAGGTCCCAGCCGAGGATGGTGCGGGTCAGTTTCTCGACGACCAGCTCGCTGATATGGCCGCCCGCGTTGCCCCGTACGTCGATGATGAGGGCCGGGCGGGAGACCTCCATCCGCAGGTCGCGGTTGAACTGGGCCCAGCCCGAGCCGCCCAGGTCCGGGATGTGCAGATAGCCGCAGTGGCCGCCGCTCAACTCCCGGACCACCTGGCGCCGTTTGGCCACCCAGTCCTGGTAGCGCAGCGGGCGTTCGTCGATCAGCGGGACCACCGCGACCCGGCGGGCGCGGCCCTCGCCCTCGGCCGGCCGGAAGGTCAGTTCCACCGTGGTGCCGCCCGCGCCCGCGAGCAGGGGGTAGGGGCCGGTGACCGGGTCCACCGGGCGTCCGTCGACGTGGGTGAGGACGGCGCCCGCGCGGATGCCGGTGCCCGCCAGCGGGGAGCGCGCCTTGGAGTCGGAGGAGTCGCCGGGCAGGATCCGCTTGAGCATCCAGTTCCCGTCGCGGCGAACGAGGTTGGCGCCCAGCAGGCCCTGCCGGCGCTGGTAGTGGGCGGGGCCCTCGTTGCGGCGGGCGGCGCTGACGTAGGCGTGCGAGGTGCCCAGTTCGCCGAGGACCTCACGCAGCAGGTCGGCGAACTCGTCGGGGGAGGCGACCCGTTCGACCAGGGGGCGGTACTGCGCGAGGACCGCGTCCCAGTCGATGCCGCACATGTCCGGGTCCCAGAAGTAGGCGCGGGTGATCCGGCCCGCCTCGTCGTAGGCCTGGCGCCATTCGGCGGGCGGGTCGACCTCGTGCAGGATGCGGCGCAGGTCGATCCAGACGGTGGAGTCGCTGTCGCCGGACTCGGTGGCGGGGACGGCGCGCAGGTCGCCCTCGTCGACGACGACGAGCCGGGAGCCGTCGCCACTGACCGCGAACCAGTCGAGGTGGTCGACGAGTTCGGACTTCTTCGCCTTGGTGATGTTGAAGAACTCCAGGGTGGGACGGCCCGTCGTGTCGTCCGGGTTGGCGAAGGTCTCGCCGAGCGCGCCGGAGATCGGCCAGCGCAGCCAGACCAGACCGCCGCCCGCGACCGGACAGAGCGCCGAGTACTTGGAGGCGGTGACCGGGAAGGGGGTCACCCGGCTCTCCAGGCCTTCGAGTTCGACGGTCGCCGCCGTGCCGTCGTCCGACTCCTCCTCGACCGGGTCTAGGCCCCCGGCGACCGGCCGCCCGTCCGGGTTCAGGGCGAACGGGGAGGGTGTGGCGGAGGACAGCGGGACGAGGTAGGGGCGGCAGCCGAGCGGGAAGGACAGGTCCCCGGTGTGCACGTCGTAGACGGGGTCGAAGCCGCGCCAGGACAGGAAGGCGAGGTAGCGGCCGTCCCGGGTGAAGACGGGGTTCTCGTCCTCGAAGCGGCCGTTGGTGACGTCGACGACCAGGCGGTCCTTGATGCGGGCCATCTTGATCTGCCGCAGGGAACGGCCGATCCCGGGGTGCGACCAGGTCAGCCAGGCGCCGTCCGGGGAGAACGCGAGGTCGGCGACCGGGCCGTTGATGGACCGGATCAGCTCGGTCACCTCACCGGTGGACTCCTCCGTCGCGTCCAGCAGGAGCAGCCGTCCGTCGTTCGAGGCGACGGCGAGGCGCTCGCCCTGCGGGTCGGAGACCAGTTCCAGGACGCGGCCGAGGTCGCCGGAGACGAGGCGGCGCGGTTCGCGGTCGCCGGTCGCGCGCGGCAGGTAGGCGATCTCGACGGCGTCCTCGCCCTCGGCGTCGGTGACGTAGGCGACCTGGCCGCCCGAGCCGAGCATCTCCGGGAGCCGGACGCGGACGCCGGGAGTGTCCGCGATGGTGCGGGCGGGGCCGTCGCGGTGGGTGAGCCAGTACAGGCTGCCGCGGACGACGACGGCGCTGGCCCGGCCCGTCTCGTCGACGGAGATGCCGTCCACGTGCTGGGCGGCCGGCACCTGGTACGGGCGCCGTCCCGCGCGCGGCCCGCCGAGCCGGACGTCGAGGCGGCGCGGGACCGAGGCGGGGGACAGGTCGTCGACGATCCACAGGTCGCCCGCGCACTGGTAGACGACCCGGGTGCCGTCGGACGCGGCGTGCCGGGCGTAGAAGGCGTCGTGGTCGGTGTGCCGGCGCAGGTCGGAGCCGTCGTGGGCGCAGGAGTAGAGGTTGCCGACGCCCTCGTGGTCGGAGAGGAAGGCGATCCGGCCGCCGACGAACATCGGGCAGGAGAGGTGGCCCCCGATGTCGGCGAGGAGCTGCCGGCCGTGCAGCCAGATGCGGCCCATGGCGCCGCCCCGGTAGCGCTTCCAGACGGCGGGTTCGTGCGGGGGCGTGCCGGTGAGCAGCAGGGTCCTGCGCTCGCCGTCGATGTCGGCGACGGCGATGTCGGAGACGGGCCCCCAGGGCAGCTTGCCGCCGGGGTCGCCGTCGGTGGGGACGCTGTGGGCCCAGGTGAAGTAGGAGAAGGGCTGTCCGTGCGAGGCGACGGCGAGGATGTCGCCGTCCGGTGACCAGCCGCAGACCTGGGTGTCCGCGCTGCCCCAGTAGGTGAGCCGGTTGCCCGGGCCGCCGTCGACCGGTGCCAGGTGGATCTCGGGGACGAGGCTGCGCCAGCTCGTGTAGGCGATGGTCCGGCCGTCCGGCGAGAAGCGGGGGTGGCCGGCCTTGGTGCGGTCGACGGTGAGCCGCCAGGCCCGCCCGCGGCCGTCGAGCGGGGCGACCCACAGGTCGTCCTCGGTGACGAAGCAGAGCCGGTCGCCGCTCAGGTGCGGGAAGCGCAGGTAGCCGGGGGAGTGCTCGTCCGTGGTCGCGTTCTCGTGCTCGTCGCTCACCTCCCCATGCTTTTCCCCCGGAGAGGCCCCGGCAACTTGTGGAACGGGGGAATCCGGTGCCGGTTCCGCACCGCGGCCGTCCGATGCGCCGCCGCGGCCGTCCGGTTCCCTGCCGGGGCCCCGGTTCCGCGGTACCGGCGTGACCCAGCCCACGTACGAAACGGTTTCGTTTCGTTGACTGCGGGGGTATCTTCGAAGACATACGAATCCGTGTCGTACGAAGCAGAGGTGACCGGGATGACTGAGGCCGCAACGGTGCGTCGCAGTCGGATCACGCCCGAGCGCGAGGCCGAGCTGTACGCGGCCGTGCTCGACCTGCTTCGGGAAGTCGGCTACGACGCCCTCACGATGGACGCCGTCGCCGCCCGTACCCGTGCCAGCAAGGCCACGCTCTACCGCCAGTGGGGCGGCAAGGCCGAGCTCGTCGTGAAAGCGCTGCGGCACCAGAAGCCGCTGAAGTTCTCCGACATGGACACGGGAAGCCTGCGGGGCGACTTCCAGGCACTCGCCGCCCGGCAGGACGACTGCCAGATGGAGCAGGACTCCGCGCTGATGCGGGGTCTGGCCATGGCGGCGCACGGGAACCCGGATCTGCTGAAGGCGTTCCGGGAATGGCTGGTCGAGCCGGAGATGGAAGAGCTGCGCCGGGTGCTCCAGCGCGGTGTCGACCGAGGTGAGGTCCGTGCGGACAACCCCGCGATGCAGTTCGTGATGCACATGCTGATCGGCGCTTTCGCGGCCCGCACCATGATCGACGAACTCCCGCCGACCCAGGCGTTCCTGCATTCGTACATCGACGCCGTGGTTCTCCCCGCTCTCGGCGCCTGATTCTTCGGCCCTCCATCCCCTTACGCCTTCCTCACCCTCTCCAAGCCCCTGTAGTTGCACCTGACGCGCCGCTCACGTCGTCGGGCTGATCACCCCTGCCCCCACTCGGGTGGTCACACCAGCCCCTGCCATCCCACGACCTGACCGGGAGTTCGCCCTCGTGGCCACGTTCCTCTACAAACTCGGCCGATTCGCCTTCCGGCGACGGCACTTCGTCGCCCTGATGTGGGTGGCGCTGCTGACCCTCGCGGGTGTCGGCGCGGCCTCAGCGCCCGTCGCCGGGGCATCCTCCTTCTCCATCCCCGGCACCGAGGCGCAGAAGGCCTTCGACCTGCTGGAGAACCGTTTCCCCGGCATGAGCGCCGACGGAGCGACCGCACGCGTCGTCTTCAAGGCTCCGGCCGGCGAGAAGGTCGCGGACCACGACAACAAGGCGACCGTCGAGAAGGCCGTCAAGGTGCTCGGCACCGGCTCCGAGGTCACCTCCGTCGACAACCCCTTCAAGACCCACGCCGTCAGCAAGGACGGGTCGATCGCCTATGCCTCGGTGAAGTACAAGGTCTCCGGCATGGAGCTGGAGGACGCCTCGAAGGACGCCCTGAACGCGGCGGCGCAGGACGCGCGGGACGCCGGGCTGACCGTCGAGGTCGGCGGTGACGCGCTCCAGGCGACACCCGAGACCGGGTCCACCGAGGTCATCGGCATCGCGATCGCCGCGGTCGTCCTCGTCATCACCTTCGGCTCGCTGATCGCGGCCGGGCTGCCACTGCTCACCGCGCTGATCGGCGTCGGCATCGGCGTCTCGACGATCACCGCGCTCGCCAGCGCCCTCGACCTCGGCTCCACCACCTCCACCCTCGCGATGATGATCGGCCTAGCGGTCGGCATCGACTACGCCCTGTTCATCGTCTCCCGCTACCGGGCGGAACTGGCCGAGGGCCGTGAACGCGAGGAGGCGGCCGGACGGGCCGTCGGCACGGCGGGGTCCGCCGTGGTCTTCGCGGGCCTGACCGTCGTCATCGCCCTGGTCGGTCTGTCGGTCGTCAACATCCCGATGCTGACGAAGATGGGTGTGGCCGCCGCGGGCACCGTCGCCATCGCCGTCCTCATCGCGCTGACCATGATCCCCGCGCTGCTCGGCTACGCGGGCCGCAGGGTCCAGCCGGCCGGCAAGAAGAGCAGGCTCCTCGGCGGCGGGCGCGCCGCCAAGAAGGAGGGCAAGCCCAACATGGGCACCCGCTGGGCGAGCTTCGTCGTCCGCCGTCCGCTCGCCGTGCTGCTGCTCGGTGTGATCGGTCTCGGCGCGGCGGCCATCCCGGCGGCCTCCCTCGAACTGGGCCTGCCCGACGACGGTTCGCAGCCCACGTCCACCACGCAGCGCCGTGCCTACGACCTGCTCTCCGAGGGCTTCGGGCCCGGCTTCAACGGCCCGCTGATGGTCGTCGTCGACGCGAAGGCGAGCGACGCCCCCAAGGCCGCGTTCACCAAGGTCACCGACGAGATCAAGGGCCTCAAGGGCGTCGTCAGCGTGTCGCCCGCGGTGCCCAACAAGTCCGGCGACACCGCGATGATCACGGTGGTCCCCGACTCGAAGCCGTCCTCCGTCAAGACCGAGGACCTGGTGCACGCCATCCGCGGCGCCGGCGGTGAGATCAAGGCCGACACCGACGCCACGGTGCTCGTCACCGGCTCCACGGCCATGAACATCGACTTCTCGCAGAAGCTCAACGACGCGCTGATCCCGTATCTCGCGCTCGTCGTCGGTCTCGCGTTCCTGCTGCTGATCGTCGTCTTCCGCTCGATCCTCGTCCCGCTGAAGGCGGCCCTCGGCTTCCTGCTCAGCGTGATGGCGGCCCTCGGCGCGGTCGTCGCGGTCTTCCAGTGGGGCTGGCTGGCCGGCCTGCTGGGCGTCGAGGAGACCGGCCCGATCATGTCGATGATGCCGATCTTCATGGTGGGTGTCGTCTTCGGTCTGGCCATGGACTACGAGGTGTTCCTCGTGACCCGTATGCGCGAGGCCTACGTCCACGGCGAGAAGCCGGGCCAGGCGATCGTCACCGGGTTCCGGCACGGAGCGCGGGTCGTCACCGCGGCCGCCGTCATCATGATCGCCGTGTTCTCCGGGTTCATCGGCTCCAGCGAGTCGATGATCAAGATGATCGGCTTCGGCCTCGCGATCGCCGTCTTCTTCGACGCCTTCGTGGTCCGCATGGCCATCGTCCCGGCGGTGCTCGCCCTGCTCGGCAAGCGCGCCTGGTGGCTGCCGAAGTGGCTGGACCGCGCGCTGCCGAACGTGGACGTGGAGGGCGAGGGTCTGCGCGCGCTGGAGGAGAAGCGCCGCGACGGTGACGACGACCGGGAACTGACCCGCGTCTGATCCGTCAGTGAGCCACCGGGGTGGCGGCCGTGTATGTGCGACGAAGGAAGCGGATCAGGGCCTTCGCGTCGAGCTGCACGACCGCCACCCCTTTCGGCGAGTGGAACTCCAGGACCGCCTGCACGCGTCCGCACGGCCAGACGCGGACGTCGCCGCTGCTGGCCGGGACCCGCAGGCCCTGCTCCAGGAGTTCACGGGCGAAGACCCATTCCTTGGGGCCCGGCAGGGTGATGTGCACCTGCGGGGGATCGCTCTCCGGGTCGTAGCGCAGGGCCACCGGGACGGCCCGGTGTTCGTCCTCGGCGGAGTCGGCCGTGTCGGTGACGATGTGGGCGCGTGCGTACTGTTCGACGGCGTACATGAACCGACTCCTCACGCTGCGTAACCTGTGCGGAATGTGTGAATCCGTCACCATTCCAATGTCGCACATCTCACGGAAACCGCTCTCCGGCCGCCCGCGACCACCCCTTCATGTGCGTCGTGTCCTTCATGACCTTCTTCCCGGTCACGGCGAGCGCATGTACGGAACACCGTGAGGCACGGGTCACGCCCGGCCGCGAGGAGGGGAAGACGGTCGCCGCGGGGAGGGCGGAGCCGGCCGTCCGTCAACTATTCGAGGGTCCCTCGCTCTTGCAAGTAGTTCGCAACTGGGCACTATCATCGAACGGTGCATGTGCCTGACGGATTCATCAACGCCCCTGTCTCCGCTGTCACGGGAGTGGTCGCCGCCGGCGCCATCGCCGTCAGCCTGCGAGGCGCCCGCCGCGAACTCGACGAGCGGACCGCGCCGCTCGCCGGCCTGGTCGCCGCCTTCATCTTCGCCGTACAGATGCTGAACTTCCCGGTCGCCGCCGGGACCAGCGGACATCTGCTCGGCGGTGCCCTGGCCGCGATACTCGTCGGCCCCTACACAGGGGTCCTCTGCGTATCCGTCGTCCTGCTCATGCAGGGCATCCTCTTCGCCGACGGCGGCCTCACCGCGCTCGGCGTGAACATCACCGACATGGCGATCGTCACCACCGTCGTCTCGTACGCCCTCTTCCGCGGCCTGGTGAAGGTGCTGCCCCGCACGCGGCGCTCGATCACCGTCGCGTCCTTCGTCGCCGCGCTGCTGTCCGTCCCGGCCGCCGCCGTCGCGTTCACCCTCATCTACGCGGTCGGCGGCACCACCGACATCGCGGTCACCAAGGTCGCCACCGCGATGATCGGCGTCCACGTCCTCATCGGCATCGGCGAGGCCGTCATCACCGCGCTCACCGTCGGCGCCGTCGTCGCCGTACGCCCCGACCTCGTGTACGGCGCCCGCGGCCTCCAGCAGCGGCTCAAGCTGCGGGTGAACGGCGAACTCGTCGACACACCCGCCTCGCCCGCCGCCACTGCCGAGCCGGTGCCCGTCGCCGCCCGCTCCTCCCACCGCAAGGTCTGGATCACCGGGCTGGTCACCTCCCTCGTCCTCGCCGGGTTCGTCAGCTTCTACGCCTCCGCCAGCCCCGACGGCCTGGAGAAGGTCGCCAAGGACAAGGGCATCGACGCGAAGGCCGAGAAGCACGCCACGGAGGACTCCTCGCCGCTCGCCGGATACGGCGTCAAGGACGTCTCCGACGCCCGCGTCTCCGGCGGACTCGCCGGTGTCATCGGCGTCGGCGTCACCATCGTCGCGGGCACCGGGATCTTCTGGGCGCTGCGCAGGCGCCGTACGTCCGACGCCTCGCCCACCTCCCTGCCCGAGGGCGTCTGACATGGGGGCGGGCCACACCCACAAGCTCTACCGGCACGGACACTCGCCCGTGCACGGCCTGCCGCCGCACACCAAGCTCGCCGCCACCCTCGCCTTCGTGATCGTGGTCGTCTCCACGCCCCGCGAGGCGATGTGGGCGTTCGCGCTGTACGCCCTGCTGCTCGCCGCGGTCGCCCAGCGCGCCCGGGTACCGGCCGGAGTGCTGCTGAAGCGGCTGCTGATCGAGATCCCGTTCGTGGCCTTCGCCGTGCTGATGCCGTTCGTCGCCGAGGGCGAGCGGGTCGACGTCCTCGGCCTGTCCCTGAGCGTCAACGGGCTGTGGGGCGCCTGGAACGTCCTCGCCAAGGGCACCCTCGGCGTCGCCGCCTCCGTGCTCCTCGCCTCCACCACCGAACTGCGCGAACTGCTCCTCGGCCTGCAGCGCCTGAAGCTCCCGCCGCTCCTCGTGCAGATCGCCTCCTTCATGATCCGCTACGGCGACGTCATCACCGACGAGATGCGGCGCATGCGCATCGCGCGGGAGTCCCGCGGCTTCGAGGCGAGCGGGGTGCGGCACTGGGGCGTGCTCGCGAAGTCGGCGGGCGCGCTGTTCATCCGCTCCTACGAACGCGGAGAGCGCGTCCACCTCGCCATGGTGAGCCGCGGCTACACCGGAACCATGCCCGTCATCGACGAGGTGACCGCGTCCCGGGCGCAGTGGTCGTACGCCCTCGCCCTCCCGTGCGCCGCCCTCGTCGTCTGTGTGCTGGGATGGACGCTGTGATCTCTGCCGAAACCCCCGTGCCGCCCCCCGGCGGCGACGCCGTGCCCGCCTCCCTGGAGGTCTCCGGCCTCGCCTTCGCCTACCCCGACGGGCA
Organism: Streptomyces sp. NPDC102279; assembly: GCF_044766365.1. Lineage (NCBI taxonomy): Bacteria > Bacillati > Actinomycetota > Actinomycetes > Kitasatosporales > Streptomycetaceae > Streptomyces > Streptomyces sp. NPDC102279. The sequence continues at coordinate 471,806 of NZ_JBIWLU010000005.1, forward strand.
CCAGGCCCTCTTCGGCGTGGACTTCACCGTCGGACGCGGCGAGCGCGTGGCGCTGCTCGGCCCGAACGGTGCCGGAAAGACCACTCTCGTCCTGCACCTCAACGGCATCCTGACCGGCGGCGCCGGAACGGTGCACGTCGCCGGACTCCCGGTCGGCAAACGGCACATGGCGGAGATCCGGCGCCGGGTCGGCATCGTCTTCCAGGACCCGGACGACCAGCTGTTCATGCCGACCGTCCGCGAGGACGTCGCCTTCGGACCGGCCGCCGCGGGAGTGAAGGGCGCCGAGCTGGAGGAACGCGTCCGCACCGCCCTGGAGCGCGTCGGCATGGAGGCCTTCACCGACCGCCCGCCGCACCACCTGTCCTTCGGACAGCGCCGCCGGGTCGCCGTCGCGACGGTGCTGGCGATGGAACCGGAGATCCTCGTCCTCGACGAGCCCTCCTCCAACCTCGACCCCGCCTCCCGGCGCGAACTCGCCGACATCCTGCGCTCCTTGGACGTCACCGTCCTCATGGTCACCCACGACCTGCCGTACGCCCTCGAACTGTGCCCGCGCGCCCTCGTCCTCAGCGACGGCGTGATCGTCGCCGACGGCCGGACCGGCGAGCTGCTCTCCGACGACGGGCTGATGCGCACGCACCGCCTGGAGCTGCCCTTCGGCTTCGATCCGCGCTCCGTGACAATGGGAGCGTGACGAGACAAGAGGACGCCGGACCGCCGGCCGGGCCGTACACCGCGACCCCGGCGACGACCGGCGCGGACGGGCCCGTGGACGTGAACGGCACCGTGGCCGCGGGATTCGAGCCGGTCGGGGAGGCGTTCGCCCGCAACTTCGCGGCCCTCGGGGACCGGGGCGCCGCCGTCACCGTGTACCGCGACGGGCACAAGGTCGTCGACCTGTGGGGCGGCACCCGGGACGTCGACGGCACCGAGCCCTGGCAGCACGGCACCGCGCAGATCGTGCGCTCCGCGACGAAGGGCGTCGCCGCCGCCGTGATCCTGCTGCTCGCCCAGCGCGGCCTCCTCGACCTCGACGCACCCGTCGCCGCCCACTGGGCCGCGTACAAGGCACGCGGCAAGGAGCACACCCGGGTCCGGCACCTCCTCGCGCACCGCGCCGGCGTGCCGGTCCTCGACCGGCCGCTCACTCCCGCCGAGGCCGCGGACCCCGACATCGCGGCGGCGGCCGTGGCCGCGCAGACACCGGTCTGGCAGCCGGGGGCCGACCACGGCTATCACGCGCAGACGTACAGCTGGCTGACGGGCGAGCTGGTGCGGCAGGTCACCGGGCGCACGATCGGCGCGTGGATCGCCGAGGAGATCGCCGGGCCGCTGGAACTGGATCTGTGGGTCGGGCTCCCGCCGGAGCAGGCAGGCCGGGTGGGCCGGGTCGCACAGGTCGAGGCGCCCCCGGCGTCCGGCGGCCTGCGGACCCGCCCCAAGCGCGCGGTCGTGGAGGCGTACGCCGACCCGGACAGCCTCACCCGCCGCGCCTTCGCCGCGATCACGCCGATGCCCGACGAGAACGACCCCGCCTACCGGGCCGCCGTCCTGCCCGCCTCCAACGGCATCGCCACCGCCGACGGCCTGGCCCGCTTCTACGCCGCGCTGATCGGTGAGGTGGACGGCGTCCGCCTGTTCTCGCCGGAGACGACGGCGGACGCGCGGGCGGAGCACTCGGCGGGGCCCGACCGGGTCCTGGTGGTCAACACCCGCTTCGGCCTCGGCTACATGCTCCACGGCCCGGCCTCGCCGCTGCTCTCGCCGGGCTCGTTCGGCCACCCCGGCCGCGGCGGCGCCCTCGGCTTCGCCGACCCGGAGTCGGGCATCGCCTTCGGCTACGTCACCAACGGCTTCCGTACGAGCGTGACGGCGGACGCGCGGGCGCAGGCGCTGGTACGGGCGGTGCGGGCGGCCGTCGACGCGTAGACCCGGTGGGCGGCGGCCACCGGCGGCCGGCCGAGAGGGCTATCCGGTGTGCAGCATCAGCCCGATGCCGACGACCAGGAGGCCGGCCGCGGCGATCCGGGGCGCCCCGAACCGCTCCTTGAAGAACACCGCGCCGATGGCCGCGCCCACGATGATCGACGACTCCCGCAGGGCCGCGATCGGCGCCAGCTCGGCCCGCGTCTGGGCCCACAGGACCAGCCCGTACGCCGCGACCGAGAGAGCGGCGCCGAGGAACCCGACGGCGGCGACCGGCTTCAGCACCGCCACGGTGTCGCCGCGCCAGCGGTGGATCGCGAACGCGGGGATCACGACACCCTCGATCGCCATCAGCCAGGCGATGTACCCGAGGGAGCTGCCGGAGGCCCGTACGCCCAGACCGTCGACGACCGTGTACGCGGCGATCGACGCGCCCGTCGCGAGGGCCGCGCCGATCGCCGCCCAGTGGGGGCGCCGGCCGCGCAGCCCCCACAGCGCGACTCCGGTCAGCCCCGCGCAGGACAGGGCGACGCCCGAGGCCGCCCATCCGTCGGGCACCTCGTGCGCGAAGACCGCCGCGAGCACAGTGACGATCAGGGGCGCGGTGCCGCGCGCGATCGGATACGCCTGCCCGAAGTCCCCGAGGCGGAAGGAGCGCATCAGCAGGATGTAGTACGCGACGTGGATGACGGCGGAGGCGATCAGGTACGGCCACGCCGCGGACGCCGGGAAGGCCACGAACGGCACCATGGCCAGGCCGATCAGCATGCCCCCGCCGGCGATCAGCGTGAAGCCGACGAGCTTGTCGGTGATGCGGTGCGCGATCGCGTTCCAGCACGCGTGCGTGACGGCGGCGAGCAGCACCGCCGCGGTGACGAGCGGTGTCATTCGGCGCGCTCGCGCACGTCCACCAGCGTGCCGCCCGCGTGCGCGACCAGGCTCTCGGGGTCCATCGGGAAGACGGTGTACGGGGTGCCCGCCGCGGCCCACACGGTGTCGTGGCCGAGCAGTGAACGGTCGGCCAGGACACGGGTCTTCGTCCGGTGCCCGAAGGGCGGCACCCCGCCGATCGCGTACCCCGTCGTCTCCCGTACGAGGTCCACGCGGGCCCGTGTCACCTTCTCGGCGCCCAGCGCCAGCCGTACGCGCTCCATGTCGACCCGGGAGGCGCCGTCCATCAGCACGAGCACGGGGACGCCGTCCGCCGCGAAGATCAGGGACTTGCAGATCTGGCTCAGGTCGCAGCCGATCGCGGCGGCGGCCTCGGCGGCGGTGCGGGTCGCGTCCGGGAAGCGCCGGACCCGCCCGGTCAGCTCGTCGAGCCCCAACTCCCGCAGTGCTTCGGCGAACCGGGGGTGAACGGTGTCCTCACCACGGGATGAGGCTCCCGCGGCGTTGTCATCGGTGGCGGTCATGCGCAGCACGCTAGCGGTCGGTGTACGCGGCACGCGACCGGGTTCCCGTCCCGCCGGGAACGCCACGGCGGGGCGCCGCGGAGGACGCCCGCGCCGGTGCGTGGACTAACTTCCCGCCTTCAGCAGCGCCGCCACGATGGGGCCCGCCGTGTCGCCGCCGTGGCCGCCCTGCTGGACGACGCCCGCGCCCGCCAGGTCGCCCTTCCACGCGGTGAACCAGCCGTTCGGCTGCTTCTGGTTGTCGACCTCGGCGGATCCGGTCTTGGCGCCGTAGTCCGGACCGAGGCCGGACATGGCCTCGGCGGCGGTGCCCGCGGCGGCGGTGTACTGCATGACCTCGCGCAGCTGCGAGAGCGTGGACGCCGACAGGGTGCGGGAGGCCTTGGCCAGGGTGCGGTGGTCGACCGTCGGGGAGACCAGGTACGGCTGGTGGAAGGTGCCCGTCTTGACCGTGGCGGCGATGGACGCCATGTTCAGCGGGTTCATCCGGACACCGCCCTGGCCCATCAGGGACGCCGCCATCTGCGCCGCGCTCTGCACCGGCACCGAACCGTCGAACGAGGGGACGCCGACGGCCCAGTTGTTCATGCTCAGCCCGAAGACCTGCTGGGCCTGCTTCGTCAGGTCGTCGTTCTCGAGCTTCTTCGCCTGCGTGATGAAGGCGGTGTTGCAGGACCGCGCGAAGCTCGCCTTGAACGTGCCGTCCTTGATCTCGAAGTCGTCGTCGTTGTGGAACTTCCAGCCGCCGTACGTCGCCGTCTTGGGGCAGGGGTGCGGCTTGTCCGCGGAGGCCAGGCCCTTGTCGAAGAGCAGCGAGGCGGTGATGACCTTCATGGTGGAGCCGGGCGCGAGGGAGCCCTGGAAGGCGGTGTTGAAGCCGTGGGAGGTGTTGGCGACGGCGAGGATCTCTCCGGTCGAGGGGCGCAGCAGGACCACCGACGCCTTCTCCTTGGCGGCGACCCGGCGTTCGGCCTCCGCCTGGAGGGACGGATCGAGCGTCGTCGTCACCTTGCCGGGGGTGCCCTCGCTGAGCGTCACGAGTGTCTTGTCGGGCGTCTTCTGGGCGCCCTTCTTCGCGGCCTTGCGGACCACGCGCAGTTCGATGCCGGCCTTGCCGCCCGCCGTCTTGCCGAACTTCTCGCGCAGCCCGTCGAGGACGGTGCCGAGGGAGGGGTACTTGGCGGTGGTCAGTTTCCCGCCGTCGCGGTCGAGGGCGGTGACGGGCGGTGTCCCGGAGGCGCCGGTGACGAGCCGGTCGCCGTCCTGGAGGTCCGGGTGGACGACGGACGGCTTCCAGCCGACCAGCGCGGCACCGTCCTTGGCCCGCCGTACGACGGTCAGCTTCGAGGAGTACGTCAGGGGCTTGGACGTGCCCTTGTAGCTGACCGTGGCCTTGACGGTGAACGGGACGTCGGCGCCGGACCGCTTGCCGCCGGTCAGGGTGACGCCGGTGATGTGGGCGTCCTTGCCGTAGCCGGTCAGGGCGGCCGTCGCGGAGGCCGAGTCGTCGGTGGAGGCGGCCGCCTTCGCGACGTCGCCCTTCTGCCAGGCGGTGAGGAAGGCGCTGGACGCGGTGTGGACCTCGGTCGCGGACAGCGGGCCCGTCTTCACCGTCGTGTGCGCGGCGCCGCCGGACGTGTCGTCCCCGGCGGCGGCGCCCCCGTACAGGCTGTAGGCGCCGAAAGCGCCGCCGGCGACGACCACCGCGATCACTCCGCCGATCACGGCGGGCTGTCTCGTCCTGCGCCGCTCGGCGACCCGTCTTCTCTTGCCCACAGCTGTTCGTCCTCCGCTGTCCCCTGGTGCCCTGTGGCGCCCCCGCGCCTCTCGCTCCTCAACGAGGTTCCCCACCCTAGGGTCCCGCCCTGTGCGAAGTGGCCTCAGCCACCCGTTCGTAGCACTGCTGCGACGATCGGGCCGGCCGCGTCGCCGCCGTGTCCGCCCTCCTGGGTCATGGCGGCGGCCGCGATGTCGTTGCGGTAGCCGGTGAACCAGCTGTTGGAGACGGTCTGTCCGTCGACCTCGGCGGAGCCGGTCTTGGCGCCGATGCTGCCGCCGAGTCCGGCCATCACCTGGGCGGCGGTGCCGCTGACCGCCGTGCGGTTCATCATCGTGCGCAGCTGCGTGACCGTCCCGCCGGACAGGCCCTTGGCGGTGGCCAGTTCGCGGCCGTCGAGGGAGCGCGCCACGATGACCGGCTGCCGGAAGGCCCCCGTCATGGCGGTCGCCGTCACCGAGGCCATGTTGAGCGGGCTCATCTGGACCTGGCCCTGGCCGATCATGTTGGCCGCGGTGTCCGGGCCGCCGGAGGCGGGCACCGAGCCGTCGAAGGACTCGATGCCGGTCTTCCAGTTGTTCTTGCCGAGTCCGAAGCGCTGCTCGGCCTCGTTCGTCAGCGAGTCGACCTTCACCTCGTCCGCGTACTTCACGAACGCCGTGTTGCACGAGCGGGAGAAGCTGTCGGACAGCGTCGCGTTCTCCTGCGGCTGCATGCCCTTGAGGTTGTGGAAGGTCTGGCTCTGCCACGTCGCCGTGGGCGGGCAGGGCGCGGGTCCGGTCGACGTCGCGATGCCGTTGTCGATGAGGGTCGCCGCGCTGATGATCTTCATCGTGGATCCGGGGGCGAGTTTGCCGAGGAACGCGGCGTTGAAACCGTCCTGGCGGTGGTTGGCGACGGCCAGTACCTCGCCGGTGCTCGGCTTCACCGCCACCACGGACGACTCCGCGTACCGTTCGACCGCCTTCTCGGCGGCGCCCTGAGCGCTCGCGCTGAGCGTCGTACGGACCTTGCCGGGCCGTCCCTCGGCGAGGGTGGCCAGCGTGGTGTCGGGGGCCTCGGTGGTCCCGTGGTGGATCGCCAGTTCGATGCCGGGCGTGCCGCCCGCCTTGTCGCCGTACTTGTCGCGCAGCGCGTCCAGGATGGGTCCGAGCGAGGGGTACCTGTCCTTCGTCAGGACAACGTTGTTCCGGTCCACGGCCTCGATCGCCGCGCTGGCCGACTCGCCCGTGACCAGGGTGTCCCCGTCCTTCAGCTGCGGGTGGACGACGGACGGCTTCCAGTCCACCAGCGCCTTGCCGGTCGTCTCCCCGCGCACCACGGTCAGCCGGGAGTCGTATGCGAGGGGCTTGCTCTTGCCCTCGTAGGACACCGTCGCCTTCACGGAGAACGGCACGGTCGCCCCGGATGCCGTGCCCGGGGTGATCCGCACATGAGTGAGGTGTGCGGCGTCGCTGTACCCGGTGAGCAGGCTCTCGGCGCCGGCCTCGTAGTTCGTTTCCCCCGCGGCCTCGGCCGCGTCGCCCTTCTCCCAGGCCGCGAAGAACGCGCGGCTGGTCTCCTTGACCTCGGAGCCGCTCGGCGGCCCGGTCCTGACCGGCTCGGGCCCGGCGGACCCCGCCCCGGTGTCCCCGCTGATCGCGGTGACGACGTTGTACGCGCCGTACCCGGCGCCTCCCAGTACGACGGCGAACACACTGCCGATGACGGCAGCCTTGGCCCCCTTGCGCATCGCGCGATCCCTCCCCGTGAACCCTTCCCCGAACTTCTGAACGCGTTCAGAAAAGCCGCTCTCCCCGAACTGTAGATGCGGGTGGGGCTGCCATGACAGCGGTTTCTCCGAATCGTTAGCCCGGGGCACCCGGTCATGTGTGTGAACGGCATCCATCGGGGAGGGGCGGGGTGCAGGGGGCCAGGGCCGGGTCCGGCAACGCCAGGAGGGTGCGGCCGCCGGCCGCGCCCTCCGGTGCAGACGCAACGGCGGGGTGGCTGGATTCCTGCCTTCTGCCGGTCTCGCGTTGATCGGGGCGTGACGGTGACCGAGCATCCTGAGACCCCCTGGGCGAGGCCCAGGGGGTCCGTCCGGCCTGCGGCCGGTTCAGGTCGGCGCGACGGGCTCAGGAGAGCTTGTACGTGGTGACCTGGTGGATGTAGTTGTTGGGCACGTAGTAGCCGCCGCCGAACTCGCCGGTGGTGCGGTCGAAGCCGTGGACGTCGCTGTTGAGGGACATCACCTCGTCGACGCCGTCTCCGTCGAGGTCGCCCGCGAAGGAGTTCCGGGCGCCCCCGAGGGTCGCGGTGCTGCCGACCTCATGAGCCCAGCTGTCCTCGGACTCGAAGATGGTCGGGTCCCACAGGTACACCCCGCCCTCCACACCGGCGACCAGGAGCTCACGCCCGCCGGGACCGGTCAGGAAGCCGCCGCCGAACGACGTCGGGAAGACGCCCTGCTGCGTGTCGTCACCGTTCGCACGGAAGCGCCGGAACGACGCCACGCCGCCCTCGTACAGTGCCCCGTCCTTGGCGAAGAAGCTGTTGTGCGTCCACAGGCCGCCGGACATCCAGGTGTGCAGCACCTCGCCGGTGCGGCCGTCGCGGATCTCGAAGAGGTTCTGCGAGAAGAGGGAGTTGTCCGAGAACCCCTGGAGGGGCGCGTTGACGGCCCACGTGTAGACCACCGCGTGCCCGTCGGCGTACGGGATCTCCTTGGAGGCGAAGACGCCCTGGTTCGGGATGACGGTGCGGATTCCGCCGACCGCGGTGTCCGGGGCCTTCGGCGCGGCGGCCCAACGGGCCTTGCCGGTCCTGGCGTTGAGCGCGACCGCGTTCGTCACCGGCGTGGTCACGTCGAACGAGCCCAGGCTCGCGTACGAGGCGTACACCTGGCCGTCGCCCGTGGACGGGTCGGCGAAGCGCACGTCGCCGGCGTCCTTGGGGGCGCTGTACGTCCACAGGGCGTGGCCGTCGCCGTGGTAGGCGCGCAGCGCGTCCGTCGGGACCAGGATGTCCAGCTCGCCGTCGCCGTCGAGGTCGGCCAGCTCGGCCGAGCGCACGAACTGGCCGCCGCCGTCGATCGTGGCGAGCGTCTTGCCGGTCCTGCCGTCGAGGACGACCGTCGCGGTGTCGGCCGCGACCACGATCTCGGTCCTGCCGTCGCCGTTGACGTCACCCGTCTCGATGTCGTGGACCTCGCCGGGGACGGTGGCCTGCCACAGCTTCCGCGGCTTGCCGCCGTCGACGAGGGACGGACCCGAGTAGGCCCACACGCCGTCGGACGAACCGCCCATGATCAGGTCGGTCCTGCCGTCCTTGTTCAGGTCCGCGCCCTTGGCCAGGGCGATGTCGCCCTGCAGCGGCGTGACGTTCTCCGCCTTGCCGGTGCCGAGCTTGAAGGTGCGGATGTTCTGCCCCTGGTCGACCACGCGCACGTGCGTGCCCTGGCCGTCGGCGTAGACGTCCTGGTACATCGGCGCGGCGGCGACGCCCTTCTGCTGCCACTTGACGGTGCCCTTGCCGGAGAACACGGTCAGGGACGCGTAGCGCGTGCCGCCGCGGTTCTCCGGGTCGTCGATATCGCGGTCGTCCTGGGCGGAGGTGACCAGCCGGCCGTCGGTCACCCGCAGGCTCCAGATGCTGGGCCCGTTCCTGCCGTTGGCGGCGTCCCGCTTCGTGGTGTTCGACCACAGCGGCTTACCCGCGTCGGCGCCGTCGAGCACGCGGACGGTGCTGGCGTTGACGTACAGGTTCTCGTCGAGCGAGGACTCGGCGACCGCGTACTCGTCGCCGGCCTTGGCACCGAGGTCGCCGACCGTCAGCGCGGTGGGCACCACGTTGTCGCGGCCGTCGAGGGTGGATCGGTCACCGGTCTTCAGGTCGTACGCGGCGACTTCGTAGTGCACCGCGTCCGTGGCGTCCGCCTGCTCGATCGCGACGAGCCGCTTGCGGCCGGCGTCCAGGCGCAGCTGACGGTTGTACAGCATGCTGTCGGTCTGCCAGGTGACGGAGCCGTCGGCGGTGTCGAGCACGGCGGTGCGGCCGCGCGCGGTGACGCCGTCGTCCTTGGCGAGGTTCCAGGAGGCGGCGATCTTGCCCTTGCCGAGGTCCTGGATGTCGCCCCAGTTCGCGTACCGGGCTTCCTTGGTGTCGTACGTCCAGGTCTTCGCCGGGGTCAGCCTGCCGTCCGCGGACGAGAAGCGGATGCCGGTGAGGGTGGCCGTCGCGCCGGCCGGGACCTTCGCGTCGCCGCTCATACGGGGCGCGTCGGCGATCAGCAGCGTGCCGTCGACGATCTTCACCATGGAGGCGTGGTTGTAGAGCTTCGACCAGACGGTGGTGCCCGTCTTGCCGTCGAGGACGGTCACGAACGTGCCGGTGCTCAGGTCCGAGCCCGGCGAGGTGAACGCCCGCGGGTACGGGGTCGCGCCGACCAGCGCCGAGAACACCAGGTCCGGGACGCCGTCGCCGGTCAGGTCGCCGGTCGAGTAGCCGGAGTCCGAGTTGGGCGCGAACGGCGAGACCGCGTTGTAGCCCATGAGGATCTGCGCGGGGTACGGCTCGACCCGCCACACCTGGAGCGGCTTGACCTGCCAGTCCGTGTAGAACGAGCTGCTGGTGCGGGCCCACGTCTCGCTGCCGTCGGCGGCGTGGCGCTGCACGTAGCCCATGCTGTTGACGGAGAAGTAGTCGCCGTTCTTGCCGATCGGCACCGTGGCGCCCATGCCGCGCACGCCTTCCAGCGTGGACTTCGCGGTCGTCGTGACCCTGGTGGTCGGATCGACGTCCGTGGCCGCGCCGTCCGGCTTCGAGCCGCCGGTGCTGCCGGAGCCTGAGGCAGAGTCAGCCGAGGCGGCGTCGTCCTTCTGCGTGCCGGTGGTGTCCTCGGCCTTGACGTACGGGTCGAGGGCCACGTTGGCGGCCAGCTTCTTCGCCTCGGTGCTGGTCAGCTTCATCGCTGAGCCGCTGCTGCCGCTGTCGTCGGCGGCCAGTGCCTGCGGGGCGGCGGTCAGGCACAGACCCGCCGCGACCAGGGCGGAGGCGAGCTGGACGGCCCGCCGCGAGTGGTGGGCTCTCATCACTTGGCTCCCTGCGTGAAGCGGACGGCGGTGCCGTCGGCGATCACGGACTGGTTGAAGGAGTACTGCAGGGCATCGCTGCCGGACTGGTTCGCGATGCCGACGGTGGCGCCCGCGCCCTTGTCCGCGACGGACTTGTACTGGAGGGTCGCGGCGCCGGTGGCCTCGTCGAAGACGGCCTCGAAGGTGGCGCGGCCCGACGTGCCGTTCGCGTAGGCGGCGTTGTTCCACACGATGGCGAACTTGCGGTTGCCCTTGGCGCCGGTGGTGGCTGTCTGCACGGAGGACTTCTTGTCCAGCGTGAGGTCGTCCCACAGCGGGGCGACGATGCCCTTCACGCCGTTGGCGCCGGTCGTCGGCAGCGCGGTGTTGCTGTAGTCGCCGACACGCGAGGACAGGAAGTTGACCAGGCCGTCGGTGGTGACCGAGGCCGAGGAGTACGAGACGCCGTACAGCTTCACGGAGAAGGGCAGCGCGACCTTCGCGGAGTCCTCGTCACCGGACAGGGCGACCTTGTTGGAGCCCGCGATCCAGGAGTACGCGGCCGGGGCACAGCTGTTGCCCGACGTGTCCGAGCGGTTCGGGACCTGCACGTCCTTCGCCAGGTCGGCGGCGCCGACGGTGGCGGCACCGCTGTAGACGCCGTTGCACAGGACCGGGGCCGCGGGCTTCACCGCCAGGTTGTAGGAGCCCTCGGCGACCTTGGCGAAGGAGTACGTGCCCTGGGCGTTCGTCGTGACGGCGTCCAGCGGCGAGCCGTTCAGCTCGACCTTCGCACCGGCGAGGGCCTTGCCGGTGACGTCGAGGACGGTGCCGGAGACCTGGTGCGAGGGAACCGCGGTCAGCGCGATGTCCTGGGTGTAGGCCTGCTGGGCGGCGAGCGTGACACCGGTCGCCGAGCCGTTCGCGTAGCCGTAGCCGCTGAAGGCGAACGAGTACGTGCCCGGGGCCAGCGGCAGACGGTACGCGCCGTCCGTGCCGGTGGTGACCGTACGGACCGAGCCGGCGTCGTCGGTGGCCTTCACGGTGATGTTCGCCAGAGCCGCGCCGGTCGACTTGTCGGTGGCCTTGCCGGTGACGGTGGCCGCGGTGTGCGGGGCCTTGTCGATGGAGGCGAGGATGTCGAGCTTGCCGTCACCCCAGACGTTGTTCATGCCGGCGGTGCCGCCGCAGTGCGTGTCGTCGACGTCACGGGCGCCCTCGTTCAGCAGCGCACGCGTCTCGTCGATCTTGCCGATCAGCGAGGGGGCAGACGACCACAGCAGCGCCACGGCGCCCGCGACGTGCGGCGTCGCCATCGACGTGCCGGACTCGGCGTTGTACGACGAACCGGGCCACGTCGACTCGACGTTGACGCCCGGCGCCGAGATGTTCGGCTTGGCCGAGCCGTCCGCCGGAGAGGGGCCGAAACCGGAGAACGAGGCGATCTTGCCGGTCGAGTCGTAGGCGCCGACGCCGTAGGTGGAGGCCTCCGAGCCGGGCGGGTGGGTCGTCGAACAGGTCGTGCCGTCGCCGTCGTTGCCGGCCGCGAACGCCTCGAAGATGCCCGCGGCGTTCCACGCCTTGATGATGTCGTTGTAGAACGTCGAGTCGTCGCCGCCCCAGGAGTTGTTGACGATGTTCGGCGCGAGGTCCGGGCGCGGGTTCTGACCGTTGTGGTCGGTCGGTGCGAGGATCCACTGACCGGAGGCGAGCAGGTCCTCCGGGTAGCACTCGCCGGCCGCGGTCGCGCAGCCCTTGGCGGCGATCCACTTCGCGTTCGGCGCGACACCGATGCCGTTCTTGGCGACCATCGTGCCCATCGTGTGGGTGCCGTGGCCGTTGTTGTCGCACGGGGTGCCGTCGGAGGGGCAGGTGCCCGACGGGTCGTAGAAGTTGTAGTCGTGGGTGAAGGTGCCGTCGCCGTTGTTGCCGCGGTACTGCTTCACCAGGTCCGGGTGGTTGTACTGCACACCGGAGTCGACGCTGGCGATGACGATGCCCTCACCGCGGTCCGCGTACTGGTTCCAGACCTGGTCGGCCTTGATGTCGGCGATGCCCCACTCGGGGGTGTCGTCGCCGGTGGCGGACGAGTCGGTCTTCGCCGACGTGGTGCGCGACGTGGTGACCTTCTTGTCGGAGGTCTCGATGTCGTCGAGCTTGAACTTCTGGTCCTTGATGATCGACGCCACGTCCGAGCGCTTCGCGAGCTCGTCGACGAGGGCCTCGTCACCGGTGATCTGGATCGCGTTGGCGATCCAGAAGTCCTTGTGACCGACCTTCCTCTTGTCGAGGAAGGACCTGAGGGAGGCCTGGCTGTCGTCGGCCTCGGCGCGCAGCTCCTTGAAGGCGGCCTTGGCCTTCGCGGCGTGCGTCTTCTGCTTCTTGGCGCCGGACAGGTCGGCCTGGTCCTTCAGGACGACGAAGAACTTCGCGTCGCCGCCCTCGGCGACGGCGCTGCGCAGCGCTGCGTCGACCTTCGCGGTGGCTGCGGGGGACGGGGTGTCGGCGGCGACGGCCGGCATCACGCCGGCGGCGAGGGCGGTCGCGGTGAACGCGGCAGCCGCCCATGCGGCGGATCTGCGCCGTGGCGGTCGGGGCAGGTGCATCGAAGCACTCCTCCAGGAGGGTTTCGGGGGGTGCCCGCACGCTAGGAAGCCGTCGTTACTGAGCCATTACTGGCCTTGTGGCCTGCCCGGTCGAACGTGCTCCTGGTGCGCACCTTCTGGCCGGCGGGCACCACGGCCGGAGCGCCACGCGCCAACCCGACCCCGCTCGTCGAGTGCCTGTATCTCGCGAGTGCAGCGGCTCGGACCAGGCGCGCGGGCGGTGTCCTGCAGGCCCGACGCGGCCACTCAGCCAGCACCCGGGGCCCATGCGGTCGCACGATCGCGCCGGCGGATGCGCTTACGCAGGGCTGTCACGATGGGCGCTGTCCCGGCCATCCGTGTGTCGGTCGGCCCTGTACGTCGCGCCGACTGCCCCGGTACCGCCATCGGCCGGCAGGCCGGCACACCGGCAATGCGGCTCTGCGCCTCGCCCAGTGCTCTACGCCGCCCCACGCGGCGTCCCGCCACCAGAGGACTTGAGCGAGGCGCAGAGCCGCCATCCTGGGGCGGGTCCGTTACGGACGGGTTACCGGCACGGCGGTGTGCCGGCTGAGCGGCGCGCTCCGAGGGCGTCCACACAGGTCAGACGGGGTGCACGCGGCTGATCTTCGGGGGACTGCAGATCCGCCGCCGGGCCCTGAGCCGGGCCGTCCTCGGGCCGTGCGACGAAGGCCGACGACGACCGCCGGCGGCCGACGACGAACAAAGGGGCCCGGCTGTGTGCCGGACCCCTTGCTACGTCTGTGCGGCTAGACCCACGTGTCCAGCCACATTCGCGATCTCCACTGGTCGATGGGGATCGCCGTGCCCGTGTACAGGGGCCAGAAGTAGATGAAGTTCCAGGTGATCAGGAGGACCAGGACGCCTGCCGATACCGCTCCGACCAGGCGGCGGCGTTCCGTCGAGCCCGGTGGGCCGAGGATCGCGCCGATCATCATCGTGACGGCCAGGCAGAGGAACGGCACGAAGATGACGGCGTAGAAGAAGAAGATCGTGCGCTCCTGGTACATGAACCAGGGGAGGTAGCCGGCGGCGACGCCGCAGGCGATCGCGCCCGCCCGCCAGTCGCGGCGGAACGCCCAGCGCCACAGCACGTAGAGGATCGCGAAGCAGGCCGCCCACCACAGCAGGGGCGTGCCGAGGGCCAGCACCTCGCGGGCGCACTTGTCGCCCGCGTCGGAGGGGCAGCCGTCCTTGCCGGGCAGCGGGGACTCGTAGAAGTACGAGACCGGGCGGCCGAGGACGAGCCAGCTCCACGGGTTGGACTGGTAGGTGTGCGGCGAGGAGAGGCCGACGTGGAACTTGTAGACCTCGTGCTCGTAGTGCCACAGGCTGCGCACCCAGTCGGGGAGGAACGTCCAGTTCCCGCCCCTGCCGTCGGTCGCCGCCCAGTTCCGGAAGTAGCCGCCGCTGCCGTCGGTCGGCGACAGGATCCAGCCGGTCCAGGAGATCAGGTACACGGCGACCGCGACCGGGACCGTCGCGAGGAAGGTGATGCCGGTGTCGTGCTTGAGGGCCGCCGTGTAGGGGTGGCGGGCGCCGGCGACCCGGCGCGACCCCACGTCCCACAGAACCGCCATCACGCAGAACGCGGCGAGGACGTACAGGCCGTTCCACTTCGTGCCGATGGCCAGACCCAGCATCAGGCCGGCCATCCAGCGCCAGGGCCGCCAGCCGAGGCGGGTGGACTCGGCGGTGTCCGCGTCGGGGCGGACCGTGCCGTCCTCGTCGACGGGCAGCGCGGCGGCCAGCCGGGCCCTCGCCTGGTCCCGGTCGATGACCAGGCAGCCGAAGGCCGCGAGCACGAAGAACATCAGCACGCCGTCGAGCAGCGAGGTGCGGCTCATCACGAAGTGCAGGCCGTCGACCGCCATGAGCGTGCCCGCGAGACAGCCGAGGAACGTCGACCGGAACAGCCGCCGGCCGATCCGGCACAGCAGCAGCACCGACAGCGTGCCGAGCAGCGCCGTCATGAAGCGCCAGCCGAAGGGGTTGAACCCGAACATCCACTCGCCGAGCCCGATGACGTACTTGCCGACCGGCGGGTGCACGACATAGGCGGCGTCGCTGGGGATCCGGACGTTGCCGTTGCCCTGGAGGATCAGGTCGTTGGCGTTCTTCGCCCAGTTGACCTCGTACCCGCGGTGGATGAGGGCCCAGGCGTCCTTGGCGTAGTACGTCTCGTCGAATATCACCGCCTTCGGGCTGCCCAGGTGCCAGAACCGCAGCAGCCCGGCGATCAGGGTCACCAGGAGCGGGCCACCCCACCCCGACCAGCGGTGGAAGCGGTCGGCGACCCCCTGGCCCAGACCGAGGGCTGCCCAGATCCGCGACCCCGGCTCGGGGTACCGCGGTACGAGCCGGTCGCGCACATCGCTTCTGGGCGGCGCCGTGTAGCCGAATCGGCGCAGCCGCCGCTGCCACGACGGCCGCTGGTCGTCGGCGGCCTGGCCCTGCCGTGTGTCCGTGGAGGACGCGGTACTGGTCACCGCGCCATCGTAGGGAACGCGTCTGTGGGAGTCCCGCGCACGGGCCCTTCCGGCCGGATGAGCTTGTAGGACGGTACCCCTGCGAGGATGGGCGTGTGACAGGAATCCTTGTGTTGGCAGGCACCCCCATCGGCGACATCTCGGACGCGCCGCCGCGGCTCGCCGCGGAACTGGCCGGAGCCGATGTCGTCGCCGCGGAGGACACCCGCAGGCTGCGCCGGCTCACCCAGGCCCTCGGCGTCCAGACCTCCGGCCGCGTCGTCTCCTACTTCGAGGGGAACGAGGCCGCCCGGACCCCGGAGCTGGTCGAGGCGCTCGTCGGCGGGGCGCGGGTGCTGCTGGTGACCGACGCCGGGATGCCGTCCGTGTCGGACCCCGGCTACCGGCTGGTGGCGGCCGCGGTCGAGAAGGACATCAAGGTCACCGCCGTACCGGGCCCGTCCGCCGTGCTCACCGCGCTCGCCCTGTCCGGGCTGCCCGTCGACCGGTTCTGCTTCGAGGGCTTCCTGCCGCGGAAGGCCGGTGAGCGTCTCTCCCGGCTCCGGGAGGTCGCCGAGGAGCGCCGGACGCTGGTCTACTTCGAGGCCCCGCACCGGCTCGACGACACCCTCGCCGCGATGGCGGAGGTCCTCGGCACCCAGCGCCGCGCCGCCGTCTGCCGCGAGCTGACCAAGACGTACGAGGAGATCAAGCGCGGCCCGCTGGGCGAACTCGCCGCCTGGGCCGCCGAGGGGGTCCGCGGTGAGATCACCGTGGTCGTCGAGGGCGCCCCCGACAAGAGCGGGGAGGAGCTCGACGCCACCGAGCTGGTGCGCAGGGTGCAGGTGCGCGAGGAGGCGGGGGAGCGTCGCAAGGAGGCGATCGCCGCCGTCGCCGCGGAAGCCGGAATTCCCAAACGTGACGTCTTTGATGCCGTCGTCGCGGCAAAGAACGCTGCTCGAACCACCCCATAGAAGGGCAAAGGAGCAGCTTCAAAAGCAAAGCTCAGGCCGCGTGGCGGGGCCGTTCCGACAAGGAACGGCCAAAACGGCTCCAACAGTCGACAGGACGGATGCGTTCGCGCCGGGAGAAGCGTCCACTGGATGAAGGGACGCACCCGTCCCTCGCCTGCGGCGCATCGGCGGAATCCAGGGGGAACCCGTCGATGGAGGTGCCGGAGGTGCTTGTCCAGCGGACAAGAGGAGCAGTCGGAATGAGTGAGACCACAGGACGGACCGGCGGCGGCGTCGCCGCGGGTCAGGTCACCGAACAGACCGGGCATCGCAGTGCGGCGACGGCCGTTGTCCACGAATCGTATTCCTTCGCCTGCATGCGCTGCGGGCACGGCTGGGAGCAGTCCTACGCGATCGAGCACCACCGCGACGCGGACGGCGCCGAGTTCGTGACCTACGTGGCGGACGGCCGGATCGTGCCGTCGCCGCTCAGCCGCCCTTCCTGCCTGTACTGCGACAGCCACGTGGTGCGCATCATGCGCGCCGGACAGGTGTCCTCCGTCCTCGATTCCCTGCACTCCGTGGCCAAGCCCCGGCCGGTACCGCGACAGCCCGAGGACGGAGCGGAGGGGGCCGCACCGGGCGACTCCTCCGGGACGCCGAAGGAACCGCACCACTGGCACCTGTCGGACCTGCTGCACCCGTTCCAGCACCGCAAGGCCGGCTGAACCGGCGGCCCGGAGCGGCGACGGCCGCGACGTGAAGGACGGCATGCCCCCTTCGTAGGATCGGGGCATGCCTTCCTCCGTCTCCGGCGCCTCCGACAAGAACGCCGCGCCCCCGCTCCCCGAGCCCCTGCGCGTCCCGGTCGCCGACTCGCACACCCACCTCGACATGCAGTCCGGCACGGTCGAGGAGGGCCTCGCCAAGGCCGCGTCGGTCGGCGTCACGACCGTCGTCCAGGTCGGCTGCGACCTGAACGGCTCCCGCTGGGCGGCCGAGACGGCTGCCGCGTACGACGCCGTCCACGCCACCGTCGCCCTCCACCCCAACGAGGCGCCCCGCATCGTGCACGGCGACCCTGGGGGAGCCGGGTCCCGGCAGGGTGCCCGGCAGCCGGGCGGCGACGCCGCGCTGGACGACGCGCTCGCGGAGATCGACCGCCTCGCCGCGCTCCCGCACGTCAAGGGCGTCGGTGAGACCGGCCTCGACAACTTCCGCACCGGCCCCGAGGGCAGGGCGGCCCAGGAGCGCTCCTTCCGCGCCCACATCGAGATCGCCAAGCGGCACGGCAAGGCCCTGGTCATCCACGACCGCGACGCCCACGCCGACGTGCTGCGCATCCTCAAGGAGGAGGGCGCCCCCGAACGGACCGTCTTCCACTGCTACTCCGGCGACGCCGCCATGGCCGAGGTCTGCGCCCGCGCCGGCTACTTCATGTCCTTCGCCGGAAACATGACCTTCAAGAACGCCCAGCCGCTGCGCGACGCGCTCGCCGTGGCCCCGCTCGGCCTCGTCCTCGTCGAGACGGACGCGCCCTTCCTGACCCCGGCTCCGTACCGCGGACGGCCCAACGCGCCGTATCTCGTTCCGGTGACGGTGCGCGCCATGGCCGCGGTGCGCGGGATCGACGAGGACACCCTCGCGACTTCGCTGTCCGCCAACACCGCGCGCGCATTCGATTACTGAGCGATAACGGCTCCGGGGGTTTCCCCTGGTCGGACGCCGGTCTCCGGTGGGGGAGTATCGCGACACAGCGTAGCCGCGTTGCTTGGGAGAGTGACGACCGCTCCGCTAGGTTCTGGTCGCCCGATCCGGACCCCTGGAGCGTGTCGTCGTGAGCAGCTCGCGGTACGAGCAGTACGAGACGTACGGACCGACCGGTGGCACCGACGCCACCACGGTCGTCGACGCCACCGGCGCCGCCGTGGCCGCCGGCACGCCCGCCGGGCCGGACGCGCTCGGTGGGCGCGACGAGCGCGACACGGTCCGTGCGCGGGAGGCGGCGGGCGAACCGGGGGGACCCGGTGCGGCGTACGAGGTCTACGAGGCGTACGGGGACTACTCCGGCCCGGGGTCCGTGTCCGGCTCCGGCTACGTCGAGTACGTGCGCTGGGAGCCGTACGGCCACGGGTACGCCGACACCTACCGCCCGGCGTACGAGGCGCGCACCCCGGGTACCGCGATGCCGCACCCGCCCGGTGCGCCCGGGGCCCACGGCGCCTTCCCCGAGCCCGGTGACCCCGCCGCCGCCGAGCCGCGTCTCCCGCGCCAGTACGCCGACGCGGCCGCCCAGGCCGGCACGACCGTGCAGGCCCAGGCCGGCACGACCGTGCACGGGAACGGGTTCGCGCAGGCCGACACCGTCGCCGACGGAACCGGCTTCGCCGGGGCGGACACGGTCGTCCTCACCGACGCGATCGCGCCCGCGGACACCGTGGTCGTCACCGTGCCCGACCGCGACGGCGTCCGGCCCGGCGCGGGCGACGGGGTCCGTCCGGCCGGCGGGCGGGCCGACGCGCGCCGCGCGGCCCGGCGCAAGCGCGCCACCGACCGGCCCGACGCGCTGCGCCGGCTGCTCCCGCAGGCCCTGGTCGTCGCCTTCCTGGCCGGCGGCACCTCCGCCTTCGTCGCCAGCGACAAGGCCATCGAGCTCAGCGTCGACGGCAGACCCCGCACGCTGCACACCTTCGCCGACGACGTGACCGAGCTGCTCGCCGACGAGGGCGTGAAGGTGGGCGCGCACGACGTGGTCGCGCCCGCCGCCGGCACACCTCTGACGAGCGGTGACGAGGTCGCGGTGCACTACGGACGCCCGGTGAGCCTCACGATCGACGGCACCCAGCACCGGGTGTGGACCACCGCGCACACCGTCGAGGGGGCGCTCAGACAGCTGGGGGTGCGGGCCGAGGGCGCGTACCTGTCGGCCTCGCGCTCCCAGCCGATCGGGCGCGCGGGGCTGGAGCTCGACGTACGGACCGAGCGCACCGTCACGATCATGGCCGACGGCCGTGCCCGGACCATCCGCACGAACGCGGCGAGCGTGGGCGAGGCCGTCGAGGCGGCCGGGATCGCCCTGCACGGGCAGGACACCACGTCCGTGCCGGCCGGGAGCTTCCCGCGCGACGGGCAGACGGTCACCGTCCTGCGGGTCACCGGAACCCGGGAGGTCCGCGAGGAACGGATTCCGTTCGAGGTCCGGCGCACCGAGGACGCCTCGCTGTTCAAGGGCAGCGAGGTCGTCGAACGGCCCGGCCGGTTCGGGGCGCGGCGCGTGACGTACGCCCTGCGGACCGTCAACGGCGTCCGCGAGAGGCCGCGCCGCATCCGCGCCGAGGTGGTGCGGGAGCCGCGGGTCCAGCTGGTCAGGGTCGGTACGAAGCCGCACCCGGTCTCCGTCGGCGGCGCCGACCACCTGAACTGGTCGGGCCTCGCCGTGTGCGAGTCCGGCGGCCGTCCCGGCGCGGTGGATCCGTCCGGCACGTACGGCGGCCTCTACCAGTTCGACACGCACACCTGGCAGACCCTCGGCGGCAGCGGACGCCCCCAGGACGCATCCGCCGCCGAACAGACCCTGCGCGCGAAGAAGCTGTACGTGCGCAGTGGGGCGAGCCCCTGGCCCCACTGCGGCGCCCGCCTCCACGGCTGAGACCACCCCGGGCGCCCGCCGCGGAGTCGTCCCCGCCCGTGGGACGGCTCCCCCGGACCCGACGCCCGGGCCCTCGCGCGAGGGAGCCGGACGGGGTCTCCGTCCCGGCGGTCGCGGCCCCGGCGAGGGGCGTGAGCCCGGTGGGCCGGTTCGCACCCGTACCCTTGGGGCGTGACCAGCCCCACCCCCGACGCCCTCCTGGGCCCCGCCGACGTCCGCGAACTCGCGGCAGCCCTCGGCGTACGGCCCACCAAGCAGCGCGGCCAGAACTTTGTGATCGACGCGAACACGGTGCGCCGCATCGTACGGACCGCGGAGGTGCGGCCCGACGACGTGGTCGTGGAGGTGGGACCCGGCCTCGGCTCGCTGACGCTGGGCCTGCTGGAGACGGCCGACCGGGTCGTCGCCGTCGAGATCGACGACACCCTCGCGAGCGCCCTGCCCGCGACGGTGGCGGCGCGCATGCCGGAGCGGGCCGACCGGTTCACGCTGGTCCACTCGGACGCCCTGCAGATCCGGGAACTTCCGGGGCCGCCCCCGACCGCCCTGGTCGCGAACCTCCCGTACAACGTCGCCGTGCCCGTCCTGCTGCACATGCTCGACACCTTCCCGACCATCGAGCGCACCCTCGTGATGGTCCAGGCGGAGGTCGCCGACCGGCTCGCCGCCGCGCCCGGTTCGAAGGTGTACGGCGTGCCGTCCGTGAAGGCGAACTGGTACGCGGAGGTCAAGCGCGCCGGCTCCATCGGACGCAACGTCTTCTGGCCGGCGCCCAACGTCGACAGCGGACTCGTGTCGCTCACCCGGCGTGCCGAGCCGATCTCCACGACCGCCCCGAAGAACGACGTGTTCGCGGCGGTGGACGCGGCCTTCGCGCAGCGCCGCAAGACGCTGCGCGCCGCCCTCGCCGGATGGGCCGGTTCGGCCCCCGCGGCCGAGGCCGCGCTCGTCGCCGCCGGTGTCTCCCCGCAGGCCCGCGGCGAGTCGCTGACGGTCGAGGAGTTCGCCCGGATCGCGGAGAACCGCGGCGAGGCGAAGGGCGCGGACACCAGGAACGCCCGCCGGTACCGCCCCGAATCCGAGCGCGCCGAGCGCGCCGAGCACGCCGAGCACGAGGAGTCGACCCAGCCGTGACGGAGACGGTGACGGTACGCGTCCCTGCGAAGGTCAACGTCCAGCTCGCGGTCGGCGGCGCACGCCCCGACGGCTTCCACGACCTGGCCAACGTGTTTCTCGCGGTGGGTCTCTACGACGAGGTCACGGTCACCCCGGCCGACGAACTGCGCGTCACCTGCGCGGGCCCGGACGCCGGCCAGGTTCCCCTGGACCGTACGAACCTCGCGGCCCGTGCCGCTCTCGAACTCGCCCGCCGGTACGGCGTCGACCCCGCCGTCCACCTCCACATCGCCAAGGACATCCCCGTCGCCGGCGGAATGGCGGGCGGCAGTGCCGACGGGGCGGGCGCGCTGCTCGCCTGCGACGCGCTGTGGGGCACCAACGCCTCGCGCGACGAACTCCTCGACATTTGCGCCGAGTTGGGCAGCGACGTGCCGTTCAGCCTGGTGGGCGGGGCGGCACTGGGCACCGGCCGGGGTGAGCAGCTGCGTGCCCTGGAGGTCGGCGGGACCTTCCACTGGGTGTTCGCGATGGCCGAGCGGGGGCTGTCGACCCCGGCGGTCTTCCAGGAGTTCGACCGGATGCACGAGGGCGTCCGCGTGCCGGAGCCGGTCGCCTCGCAGGAGCTGCTGGACGCGCTGGCGAAGGGGGACGCCGCGGCCCTCGCGAGCACCGTCTCCAACGACCTCCAGCCCGCGGCCCTCTCCCTGTTCCCGGCCCTCGCCGACACCCTCGTCGCGGGCCGCTCGGCCGGCGCGCTCGCCGCGCTCGTCTCCGGCTCGGGACCGACCACGGCGTTCCTCGCCCCGGACGCGGTGACCGCGCGGACGGCCGCCGAGGCGCTGAGCGCGTCGGGCACCTGCCGATCGGTCCGCGTCACACGGTCCCCGGCACCCGGCGCGATGATTCTCGGCTGATCCGCGGTCCGGCCCCGGGCGGGCCGTGAGCGGGCCGGGAGCGGGCCGGGGGAGCGCGCGGGAGGGGACACCCGGCCCGCGGACTACCCTTGAGGGTCGATCGTCCCCCTTGTTCAGGAGAGAAATGGCCGTCAACCTGGTCAATGTCGAGTCCGTCAGCAAGGTGTACGGCACCCGTGCACTGCTCGACGGGGTCTCCCTCGGCGTCAGCGAGGGGGACCGCATCGGCGTGGTCGGCCGGAACGGCGACGGCAAGACCACCCTGATCCGCATGATCGCCAAGCTGGAGGAGGCGGACACCGGGCGGGTCACGCACTCCGGCAGCCTGCACACCGGGGTGCTCACCCAGCACGACTCGCTCGACCCCACGGCCACCGTCCGTCACGAGGTCATCCGTGACATGGCGGACCACGAGTGGGCGGGCAACGCCAAGATCAGGGACGTGCTGACGGGTCTTTTCGGCGGTCTCGACCTGCCCGGCTTCCCGCAGGGCCTCGACACCGTGATCGGCCCGCTCTCGGGTGGCGAGCGGCGCCGTATCGCGCTCGCGAAGCTGCTCATCGAGGAGCAGGACCTGATCATCCTCGACGAGCCCACCAACCATCTGGACGTCGAGGGCATCGCCTGGCTCGCCCAGCACCTGCGCGAGCGCCGCTCCGCGCTGGTCTGCGTGACCCACGACCGGTGGTTCCTCGACCAGGTCTGCACCCGGATGTGGGATGTGCAGAAGGGCTCGGTATACGAGTACGAGGGCGGCTACACCGACTACGTGTTCGCCCGCGCCGAGCGGGAGCGCATCGCCGCGACCGAGGAGGTCAAGCGGCAGAACCTGGTCCGCAAGGAGCTGGCGTGGCTGCGGCGCGGTGCGCCCGCCCGTACCTCCAAGCCGCGCTTCCGCGTCGAGGCCGCCAACGAACTGATCGCCGACGTGCCGCCGCCCCGCGACCAGAGCGAGCTGATGAGGTTCGCCAACTCGCGGCTCGGCAGGACCGTCTTCGAGCTGGAGGACGTGACGGTGCAGGCCGGGCCGAAGGTGCTGCTCAAGCACCTCACCTGGCAGCTGGGGCCCGGCGACCGGGTCGGACTCGTGGGCGTGAACGGAGCGGGCAAGACGTCCCTCCTGCGCGCCCTCGCGGACGCCGCCCGCAGCGACGGCGAACAGCAGCCCGTCGCCGGCCGGATCATCACCGGCAAGACCGTCAAACTCGCCTACCTCTCCCAGGAGGTCGGTGAACTCGACCCGAACCTGCGGGTGTTGCAGGCGGTCCAGGCCGTCCGTGACCGGGTCGATCTCGGCAAGGGGCGGGAGATGACCGCGGGGCAGCTCTGCGAGACGTTCGGTTTCAACAAGGAGAAGCAGTGGACGCCGGTCGGCGACCTCAGCGGTGGTGAGCGCCGGCGGCTCCAGATCCTGCGCCTGTTGATGGACGAGCCGAACGTCCTCTTCCTCGACGAGCCCACGAACGACCTCGACATCGAGACCCTCACCCAGCTGGAGGACCTCCTCGACGGCTGGCCCGGCTCCATGATCGTGATCTCCCACGACCGCTTCTTCGTCGAGCGCACCACCGACAACGTCTTCGCGCTCCTCGGCGACGGCACGCTGCGCATGCTGCCGCGCGGGATCGACGAGTACCTGGAGCGGCGCAAGAAGATGGAGGAGGTGGCCGCGGCCGCCGTCCTCGCCGCCGCCCCCGCCCCCGTCAAGGCCGCCTCCGCCGCCGACGCGCGGGCCGCCAAGAAGGAACTCCAGAAGATCGAGCGGCAGCTGGACAAGATGTCCGAGAAGGAGACCAAGCTGCACGCGCAGATCGCCGACAACGCCACGGACTTCGGGAAGGTCGCCCAACTCGACGCCGAACTGCGTGAGTTGACCGCGGAGCGCGAGGAGCTGGAAATGCGCTGGCTGGAGCTGGCCGAGGACGCGTGACCCCGGGGGCGCCCGCCCGGCGTGATCGTCGGGCGCGCACGGCCCACCGGGACGGCGTGCGCCTCCCGGTGGGCGCCCCCGTGTTCGGGAGAGCGCCCCTTCCCGAACCGGGGAGGAACCGCCTCACCGGATGATGAACCTCCCCTGCGCGTCCGGCGTGAAGGCCCCGTGAAGACGCGTAACGACGGCATCACAGCCCGGTCCTCCCTTGGGAACAGGGCGCGCACCGGCCCCCTGCCCGCGCCCCCCGCAGTGATAGAAAGAGCCGTCTGAGAACAGTCTGAGAACCACCGGGTGTGGCGGAGATCCAACGCCGCCGATGGGGCGCCACATCAGTGAAGAGGGGGAAGCGCTGATGAGTCAGCCGCCGAGTCAGCCGCCGCAGGGCGGGTTCGGAGCACCGCAGGACCAGCCGCCGACGGGCGGTTCGGGCACACCGCAGGACCCGCGCGCACAGGGCGGCTTCGGCGCACCGCAGAACCCGCCCGGCAATCCGCCGCAGAACCCTCCCGCCGGTCCGCCGCCGGCCACGCCCCCCAACACGCCGCCGCCGCCGCAGGGCGCGCCGCCGCCCCCGCAGCCCGGCTACGGATACCCGCAGCAGCCGGGACCGTACGGGCAGCCGCAGCAGCCCGGCCCGTACGGGCAGCCGCAACAGCCTCAGCAACCGGGCCCGTACGCGCAGCCCGGGCCCTACGGTCAGCCCGGCCCCTACGGATACCCGCAGCAGCAGCCGGGCTACGGCTACCCGCAGCAGCCCACGTATCCGGGCGGACCCGGCACCCCGCCGCCCGGCGGCTCGAAGAACCCGTTCAAGGGCAGGCCCGCGCTCGTCGTCGCGGCGGCCGTGGCCGCACTGCTCGTCGTCGGCGGCACCGTATGGGCTGTCACCAGCGATGGTGGCGACGGGAAGAAGCCGGTGGCCGAGGAGAGCCCGAGCCCGAAGACGTCCGCGTCGGACGACCCGGTCAACCCCGGCGACGGCAGCGGTGACGGCGGCGAGGACGAGGAGAACCTGAACGACGGCCGCAAGCCCGGCGAGGCGAAGGTGCTCTGGTACAAGTCGGCACCGGACGCGCCCGGTTCGGGTGCCGACGCCCCCGGCCTGTGGATCACCGGCAAGGCGGCGGTCAAGGCCGCGTACAAGCAGGTCTTCGCGTTCGACGTCGGCAACGGCAGGCCGGCCTGGGACGCGCTGACGTTCCCGCAGAAGATCTGCGCCGTCACCCCGCAGAAGACGTCCGACGACAAGGTCGTCATCGCGTACATGAGCGGCGCCGGCAGCAGCGCCAAGTGCAACCAGCTCCAGCAGGTCGACCTGAACACCGGCGCCAAGGGCTGGAGCGGCAAGGTCGCCGACGGCGGGCTGTTCGACAGCGCGCTCTCGATCGAACTGTCCATCACCGGCGACACCCTGACCGTCGGCCGCTCGATGTCCGGCACGGCGTACGACGTCTCCAGCGGCAAGAAGCTGTGGGACAAGGAGAAGTACGGCGCCGGCTGCTACCCGGCCGGGTTCGCCGGCGGCAGCAGGCTGCTCGCCGTCTCCTCCTGCGGCGCCGGCAGCGACACCGAGCACGACGAGGTGCAGGAGCTGGACCCCGCCACCGGCAAGGCGAAGTGGACCACGAGGATCGCCAAGGGGTGGAAGGTGCAGCGCGCCTACTCCGTGGACCCGGTCGTCCTCTACCTGACCAACGACGCGAAGAAGACGGTCAACGTCAGTGTCCTGAGCGACAGCGACGGCGCCATCCGCGCACAGCTCAAGAGCGACGACGGCTTCGCGCCCGAGTGCGGCTTCGCGATCCTCAGCCGCGACCTGACGGGCTGCTTCGGCGCCGTCGCCGACGCGAACACGCTGTACCTCCCGACCGACGAGAAGACCGGGGCCAACGAGGTCGTCGCGTTCGACCTGGCGACCGGCAAGGAGAAGTGGCGGGTCAAGTCCCCCGCGGACGCCACGATGATGCCGATGAGGACCGAGGGCGGCAGTCTCGTCGCCTACGTCGAGGCGTCGTACGACGGCGGCGGACGCGTCGTGTCCGTCCCGACGGCCGGCAGCCACAAGCCCACCACCCTCCTCCAGAACCCGCAGGGCACGGCGAACATCGAGAGCAGCTTCTTCTCGAAGGCCGTCGCCTACGTGGACGGGCGCTTCTACATCTCCACCACCCGGCTGACGGGCAACGACGAGGCGAAGGAGAAGCTGATGCTGGCTTACGGCAAGTGACCGCAGCCCGCCTCCCGTTCCCGCGCGCTCCCCGCGCGCGCCGGCCCGCCGCCCCTTCGTCCCCCGAGGTACCCACGCCATGAGCCAGCCGCCCCCGCCACCGCCGAACCAGCCCCCGTCGGACCAGCCCGAGCCGCAGGAGCCCCAGAAGGGCGGATTCGGGGCGCCCCAGGACCCGCCGCCCGGTGGGTTCGGCGCCCCGCAGAGCCCGCCCCCCGGTGGGTTCGGCGCCCCGCAGAGCCCGCCCCCCGGTGGGTTCGGCGCCCCGCAGAGCCCGCCCCCCGGTGGCTTCGGCGCACCCACGCCGCCTCCGCCGCCCGCGCAGGGCCCCGGCTACGGCTACCCGCAGACGCCGCCGCCCCCGCAGACGGCTCCGCCCGCGGCCCCGCCACAGCAGCCCTACGGCTACCCGCAGACGCCGCCCCCGGCCCAGCCGGGCTACGGCTACCCGGGCCGGCCGCAGAACCCGTACGGCGCCCCCGGCGGGCCCGGGCCCTACGGGTACCCGCAGCAGCAGACCATGCCGATGCAGCCGCAGGCTCCCCAAGGGGGCTCCGGCGGGGGGAAGTTCAACGCCCAGCTGGTCATCATCGTGGCGGCCGTCGTGGTCGTCGCGCTGATCATCGGCGGTGGTGTCTGGTACGCGAGCTCCTCCGGCAAGAAGGACGACAAGAAGACCTCCGCCGACTCGGGCGGCGGCACCGGTGGCAAGGGCGGCGACGGCAAGGGCACCGGCGGCACCTCGTCCAACGGAAAGGAGAAGGTGCCGGCCAGCACCGCCTCCAGCCCGCTGTTCCAGATCCCCGCGCCGGCCGTGCCCAAGGACGACACCAGCGTGACCACGGTCGGCTCCTGGCTGACCGACAAGGTGTACGCCAAGAGCGGTGTCGCCGAGATCAACGGCTACGACCCGGACTCCGGCAGCAAGACCTGGACGATCAAGCTCCCCGGCCCGGTCTGCCAGGCCAGCCGGCACACCACCGACTCCGACCGCACGGCGATCATCTACGAGCCCGCCATGCCCACCAAGGCGGAACCGTCGCACGGCTGCAGCCAGCTCGCCGCGATCGACCTCGACGCCGGCAAGAAGCTCTGGACGCGGACGATCAAGTCCGGTGACCAGCCGATCAACCTCGACAACGTGACGGTCAGCGGCAACACGGTCGCCGCGGGCAGCACCAGCGGCGGCGGCGCGTTCGACATCTCCACCGCCAAGTCGCTGTGGGCCCCGAAGTCCACGGACAGCTGCTACGACTCCGGCTACGGCGGCGGTCCGAAGCTGGTCGCGGTCCGCAAGTGCGGCGAGTACGGCAGCTCGCGCCAGCTGCACATCCAGACCATCGACCCGAAGACCGGGAAGGTGATCTCCGAGTACAAGATGTCGCCCGGCATCGAGTACGCGAGCGTCGTCTCCACCGACCCGCTGGTCGTCGCCGCCGACGTCGGCGACTCCGCCGGGGACGGCAGCGGCATCTCGGACTTCTTCTCCATCGACAACAAGACCGGCACGCTGCGCACGAAGATCTCCGCGCCCGGCAAGACGTACGCGGCCCGCTGCGACGGCATCACCAGGATCGAGTACTGCTCCTCGCTCGCCGTCGGCAACGACAAGCTGTACATCCCGACCGAGGAGCACGACGGTTCCGGCGAGTACAGCCGGACCAACGAGATCGTCGCCTTCGACCTTGCCACCGGGAAGCAGACCGGCCAGCGCGCGGACGCCGGCGACGGCTACACGATCACCCCGCTGCGCATGGACGGCACCAACCTCCTCGCGTACAAGCGGCCGCCGTACGACAAGGGCGGGCAGGTCGTCACGATCGACGGGGCCTCGTTCAAGGAGACCAAGCTCCTGGAGAACCCCGGGGACCAGTCGGTGCGCGACGCCGAGTCCAGCATGCTCCCGGAGTACGCCGAGATCCTCTTCCACGACGGGCACCTGTACATGTCCCAGGTCTTCGCGGACAAGCCGTCGACAACGGGCGACAAGGAGTACCTGGCGATCGCCTTCGGAACCAAGTAGCCCACGAAGCAGACTCTTTCTTTCGGTTGTCGTCGCGTATACGGCCTCGTCCCTGTTCAGGGGCGGGGCCGTACGCGTACCCCGCATCACTCCCTATTGGGAGAGAATTCGATATTCCGGGGCACTTCTCTCCAGTAGGGGAAGCGCAACGTCGAACAAGCGTGTAGCTTCCGGGGGATGGAGAGCCGGGGGGCTTCTCATCCACGGGGAACCAGTGGGGATGCTTGGGGGGACTGGGGGGTTGCCTGATGGGAGTGCGGCTCATGGTGGTCGATGACCACCGACTGCTGGCCGAGGCGTTGGCCTCGGCACTGAAGCTGCGCGGGCACCGGGTGCTCGCCGCGGCGGCACCCGCCGCGGGGGCGGCGGAGCTGGTGATCACCCGGGCGCCCGAGGTCTGCCTGATCGGCACCGCGACGCCGGCCGAGCCGGGCATCTTCGACCCGGTGGTGCGGATCAAGCGGGAGCGCCCCCAGGTGGCGGTCCTGGTACTCGGTCCGGTCCCCAACCCTCGGGGTATCGCCGCCGCGTTCGCCGCGGGCGCCTCCGGCTACGTGCGCCATGACGAGCGCATCGAAGGGGTCGAGCGCGCCATCATGAAGGCGCGGGCGGGCGAGGCCGCCGTCGCGCCGCAGCTGCTCCAGGGCGCCTTCAGCGAACTGCTCAACCCGGCGGCCCAGCCCGACGACGAGGGCCAGCGCCTGCTCCAGATGCTCACGCCGCGCGAGGTGGAGGTCCTCGTGCGGGTCGCGGACGGGGAGGACACCCGGCTCATCGCGGCCGGCATGGGCATCGCGCCCTCCACGGCCCGCACCCACGTCCAGCGGGTGCTGATGAAACTGGGGGTCGGCTCCCGTCTCGAAGCGGCGGCGCTCGCGGCCCGCACGGGACTGCTCGACCGCGCGGGCCCGATCCCCGCACCGGCGGCACCCCACCCTTCGGAGAACGACACCCCCTGAGGGCGCAGGGCCGTGGGGCCGTGGGGCGGTGAGGACTTGAGGTCCTCGGCCCGGCGGCCCCCGGTGGCCCGAGAGGGACTACGGGGCCGGGGGCTCGCCTCCGTCGAAGCTGGCGAAGTACGCGGCGGCCATGTCCTCGTCCCCGTGGCCCTGAGCGGCGGCGCGGGCGAAGCGTTCGGCGGTGGCCTCGGCGACATCGAGCCGGACGCCGTTCTCCCGCCCGGCCGCGACGATCAGCCGGGCGTCCTTCTCGGCGGTCGTGACGGCGAACGCCGCGGGGGACAGCCGCTCCTCCAGGACGAGCCCGGCCTTGGCGTGCAGATAGCCCATGTCGAGCGGCCCGCCGGCG
The DNA here is from genome assembly GCF_044766365.1 of Streptomyces sp. NPDC102279. Lineage (NCBI taxonomy): Bacteria > Bacillati > Actinomycetota > Actinomycetes > Kitasatosporales > Streptomycetaceae > Streptomyces > Streptomyces sp. NPDC102279. The sequence goes on from NZ_JBIWLU010000005.1 coordinate 501,181, forward strand.
ATGAGGCCGAAGAAGTCCTGCGGGTCCACGCCGAGTCCCTTCGCCAGGGCGAGGGCCTCGCCGGTCGCGGCGGTGGCCGCGAGGACCCAGCTGTTGGCGACGAGCTTGAGCCGGGTGGCGCTGCCCGCCGCTCCGTCCTCCCCGGTCCACACGGTCCGCGAGCCGACCGCGTCGAAGACCGGCGTCACCGCGTCCCGCGCCGCCACCGGGCCCGCGGCCAGCACGGTCAGCTGACCGGCCTCGGCGGGGGCGCGTGTCCCGAGGACGGGGGCGTCGAAGAAGGCGAGCCCGTGCGCGCGGGCGAAGCCGGCGAGTTCCGCCACGGCGTCGATCCCGGCGGTCGTCGACTGCGCCCAGACCGCCCCGTCACGCAGTCCGGGCGCCGCCTGCCGCATCGCGTCGAGGGTGGCGGGCCCGTCGTACAGCATGGTCAGGACGACATCGGCGCCCCGCACGGCCTCCTCGGGCGACGCCGCGACGTACGCCCCGTCGGCGGCCAGCGGCTCGGCCTTGGCGGCGGTACGGTTCCAGACCCGGACGGTGTGGCCGGCCCGGGCGACGTTCCGGGCCATCGCGGCCCCCATGATCCCGGTACCGAGGACGCTGACGGTGAGTGTCTCGTTCATGGGGTCAGCCTTCCCGCTGGGCACGATTCATGCGCGACGCACCGCCCTTCGGCGGGTCAGGCGCCGTAGCCGTCCAGCAGGATCCGCCGGGCCACCCTCCTGCGGACGCCGGCGAGCTCCGCGGCGATGCGTCCCTCACGGTCGGCGTCGGAGACGACCGCGGCCGCAACGGGCGGTCCGATCAGCAGGGCCGTCTGGCGCAGCAGGGTCGGCGGGTGGGTGGAGTCGACGCTGTGTCCCCGCCGGATGCCCGCCCGGCGCCGGCGCTCGCGTTCGTGTTCCGGGACGGAATTCAGGTCGGCGGCCAGCCGCTCCCACAGTCCGTCGATCCGCTCGTCGTCGCGCCGGGTGCCGCCCGGTCCCCGCAGGGCGGATCCGTTGGCCTCGCGCATCAGCGTGACCTCGGCCGATTCGGAGACGAGCAGCCGGTCGAGGACCGCCACCGCGGCCTCGGTGGATCCGGCGCGGGCGGCCAGCCGGTCGGCGAGGTACTCGCGTACAGCGCCTGGTCCGGGCGGAGTTGGGGTTCCCTCCGGACCAGGCGTGTCGCCGGTGGATGCCTCGGGGCCGGGTTCCCTTGGGAACTCCGGCCCCGGACAAGGGGGGGTTGGTCCGGCGGAGCTACTCGGCCGGCGGGGTGGTCCCTTCCGGCGTGGCGTCCGGTGTGACGTCCGGGACCGGTGCGGACAGGGGGCGGAGCCAGAGCCAGGCCAGGAAGAACAGGCCGAGGAGCAGCATGCCGAGGCCGGTCCACAGGTTGATGTTGACGCCGTCCGCCTTGCGCAGGTCGGCGTCGGAGACCGTGATGCCGGCGATGGTGACGATGATGCCGTAGAGCACGAACAGGCCGCCGATGATGCGGCGGATGTCGAACAGCCGGGCGGCGGTCGCGGACTGCTTCTGAAGCTCCGTGACCTCGCGCTGGACGTCGCGTTCCGAATGGTCGGACATGATTTCTTGATTCTCCCTCGTCAGAACCCGTCGGACCTCGTCAGAGCGAGAACGGGATGTAGCAGGCGGCCGCAAGGATCACGGCGCCCCAGCCCAGCAGCGCCGGCCTGCGGTACCAGGCGTCGTCGCCGGCGGCCGGCGGCTCGGCCATGCCGGGGGAGCGGGTGCCGTAGACCAGGCCCTCCAGCTCCTCGGCCGGCTTCGGGGCGGTGAACAGCGACACCGCGACCATGACCACGGCACCGGCGACGAAGCCGGCGATCGCGGAGACGAAGTTGGCGCCCTGGTCGGACGGGAAGCCGATGATGCCCTGCTTGTAGAAGACGAAGTAGTTCACCATCGCGGCCGTCGTACCGGCCAGCAGTCCCCAGAAGCCCGACTTCACCGACGCGCGCTTCCAGAACATGCCGACGATGAAGACCACGAACATCGGCACGTTGAAGAAGGAGAACAGCGTCTGGAGGTAGCTCATGATGTTCGAGAACGACGAGGCCAGGAAGGCCGTGCCCATCGAGGCCAGGACGCCGATCACCGTGATCCCGCGGCCGAAGCGCACGTAGTAGGCGTCCTCGCGGTCCTTGACCACGTACCGCGCCCAGATGTCGGTCGTGAACACGGTGTTGAAGGAAGAGACGTTGGCCGCCATGCCCGCCATGAACGCGGCCAGCAGACCCGTCACCGCGATGCCGAGGACACCGTTCGGCAGCAACTCCTGCATCAGATACGGGATCGCGTCGTTGTACTGCAGATCCGAGCCGCTCGTGCCGATCTTCGGGACGAGGACGGCCGCCACCAGACCCGGGATCATCACCAGGAAGACGATGAAGATCTTCGGGTAGGCCGCGATGAGCGGGGTGCGCTGGGCCGCGGAGAGGTTCTTGGCGGACAGCGCGCGCTGCACCTCGGCGAAGTTCGTCGTCCAGTAGCCGAAGGACAGCACGAAGCCGAGACCGAGCACGATGGTCAGCCAGTTGGCGCCCAGCGGGTTGACGCTGCCGATGCCGGTCCCGCCCCAGGCCGTCGTGAAGTCGTGGCCGTGGGACTTGTCGAGCGAGTCCGTCAGGCCGTCCCAGCCGCCGACCCGCTTCAGGCCGAGCGCGGCGATCGGGATCAGCGCCGCGAGGATCACGAAGAACTGGAGGACCTCGTTGTAGATCGCCGAGGACAGTCCGCCGAGGGTGATGTAGGCGAGGACGAAGACACCGGCGACGACGATCGCCACCCACTGCGGCCAGCCGAGGAGCGCCTCGACGACGATCGCGAGCGAGTACAGGTTGACGCCGGCGATGAGGATCGCTGCGAAGGCGAACAGGATCGAACTCAGCAGGTGCGCGTACTTGTCGAAGCGCAGGTAGAGGAACTCCGGCACCGAGCGGACCTTGGAGCCGTAGTAGAACGGCATCATCACGAGGCCCAGGAAGACCATCGCCGGGATGGCGCCGATCCAGTACCAGTGCACGGTGTAGACGCCGTACTGGGCGCTGTTGGCCGCCATGCCGAGGATCTCGGTGGCGCCGAGGTTGGCCGAGATGAACGCGAGGCCGGTGATCCAGGCGGGGAGCGAGCGCCCGGAGAGGAAGAAGTCGAGGCTCGTCTTGACCGAACGGCGGGCCGCGAAGCCGATGCCGAGGACGACCACGAAGTAGATGCCGAGGATCGTGTAGTCGAGTGCGTTCGTGGGGAGCCGCAGCTCGGCGGCCAGCACGCTGCCCGATGGCGGGAGATATGTGGGGGACTGCATCAGAACTCGCTTCGTCGCGTGAACGTATCGAACCGGAACCTACGCCGCCGCTTCTAAGAAATGAACACTTCCGATGGTGTCCTTTGTTTGATTGTGATGTTGACGGCGCTGGTGCCTTGTGGTTTGTTATGTTCGGTTATGTTTGAAGGTTTGATCGGGTGTGGATGGGGAGTCCGACAGTGAAGAAGACCTCGACCCGGCTCGCCGACGGTCGTGAGCTCATCTACTACGACGCACGGGACGACCAGGTCCGCGACGCGGTGGACCGGCGTCCGCTCGACCCGACCGTCACCACCTCCGAGGTGCGCCGCGACGCGCTGCTCGGTGACGCGGTCGCGATCGCCTCGCACCGCCAGGGCCGCACCTACCACCCGCCGGCCGACGAGTGCCCGCTGTGCCCGTCCTCGGGCGAGCGGCTCAGCGAGATCCCCGACTCCTCGTACGACGTCGTGGTCTTCGAGAACCGTTTCCCCTCGCTGGCCGGCGACGCGGGCCGCTGCGAGGTCGTCTGCTTCACCTCCGACCACGACGCGTCCTTCGCCGATCTGACGGAGCCGCAGGCGGCACTCGTGCTGGAGGCGTGGACGGACCGCACGGCCGAACTGTCGCATCTGCCCTCCGTGGAACAGGTCTTCTGCTTCGAGAACCGCGGCGCCGAGATCGGCGTGACACTCGGTCACCCTCACGGGCAGATCTACGGCTACCCCTTCACCACGCCGCGTACCGCCCTGATGTTGCGGTCCCTCGCGGCGCACAAGGAGGCGACCGGCGGCGGGAACCTGTTCGACGAAGTCGTCGCGAAGGAGCTGGCGGACGGTTCACGGGTCGTCCTGTCGAGTGACCACTGGGTCGCCTTCGTGCCGTACGCCGCGCACTGGCCCTACGAGGTCCACCTGTATCCGCGCCGCCGCGTCCCCGACCTGCTCGGCCTCGACGAGGGGGCACGCACAGAGTTCCCCCAGGTCTATCTGGAACTCTTGAGGCGCTTCGACCGGATCTTCGACGGGCCGGACGGTGCGAAGGACGGGGCGAGCGGGTCCCCGACGCCGTACATCGCGGCCTGGCACCAGGCCCCCTTCGGCCCGCTCGACGAGTTCGAGGGCGTCAACCGCGACGACTTCGCACTCCACCTCGAGCTTTTCACCATTCGCCGCACTTCCGGCAAGCTGAAGTTCCTCGCGGGTTCCGAGTCCGGCATGAGCGTGTTCATCAACGACGTGCCGCCGGAGACCGCGGCTCAGCGACTGCGAGAGGTAGCGAGTTCATGAGTGGGAAGTACCTGGTCACCGGTGGAGCCGGCTATGTGGGCAGCGTGGTCGCCCGCCACCTGCTCGAGGCGGGCCACGAGGTCACCGTCCTCGACAACCTCTCGACGGGATTCCGCGAGGGCGTCCCCGCCGGCGCCGCCTTCGTCGAGGGCGACATCCGCGACGCCGCCAAGTGGCTGGACTCCTCGTACGACGCCGTCCTGCACTTCGCCGCGTTCTCCCAGGTCGGCGAGTCCGTGGTGAAGCCCGAGAAGTACTGGGACAACAACGTCGGCGGCACCATGGCGCTGCTCGCCGCGATGCGCGACGCCGGGGTGCGCAGGCTCGTCTTCTCCTCCACGGCCGCGACCTACGGCGAGCCGGAGACCACCCCGATCGTCGAGTCCGCGCCGACCCGCCCCACCAACCCCTACGGCGCCTCCAAGCTCGCCGTCGACCACATGATCACCGGCGAGGCCGCCGCCCACGGACTGGCCGCGGTCTCGCTGCGGTACTTCAACGTGGCCGGCGCGTACGGCGACAGCGGTGAGCGGCACGACCCCGAGTCGCACCTCATCCCGCTGGTCCTCCAGGTCGCCCAGGGCCGCCGCGACGCCATCTCCGTCTACGGCGACGACTACCCGACCCCGGACGGCACCTGCATCCGCGACTACATCCACGTCGCGGACCTCGCCGAGGCGCACCTGCTGGCGGTCGCCGCCGCCTCGCCCGGCGAGCACCTGATCTGCAACCTCGGCAACGGCAACGGCTTCTCCGTCCGCGAGGTCGTCGAGACCGTGCGCCGGGTGACCGGACACCCGATCCCCGAGGTCGTGGCACCGCGCCGCGGCGGCGACCCGGCGGTGCTCGTCGCCTCCGCGGAGACCGCCCGGGAGCGGCTCGGCTGGAACCCGTCCCGCGCGGATCTCGCGGGCATCGTCGCGGACGCGTGGGAGTTCGCACAGAACGTAGCGAAGGGATAGCAGGTGGAGCAGGTGGGGGTACGTGAGGGCTTCGAGGAGCTGTACGGGGCCGCGCCCGAGGGCGTGTGGGCGGCACCGGGCCGCGTCAACCTGATCGGCGAGTACACGGACTTCAACGAGGGGTTCGTGATGCCGCTCGCGCTGCCGCACACGGCGGTCGCGGCGGTGTCCCGCCGGTCCGACGGGGTGCTGCGGCTCAACTCGGCGGACATCGACGGCCCCGTCGTCGAGCTGCGGGTCGACGAACTCGTGCCGCGCTCGGACACCGGCTGGGCCGCGTACCCGGCGGGTGTCGTGTGGGCGCTGCGCGAGGCCGGCCACGCGGTCGGCGGCGCGGACATCCACCTCGCCTCCACAGTCCCCACCGGCGCCGGCCTGTCCTCCTCCGCCGCCCTGGAGGTCGTCACGGCCGTCGCCCTCGACGAGCTGTACGGCCTCGGCCTCAGCCGCCCCGAGCTGGCCCGTGTCGCGCAGCGCGCCGAGAACGACTTCGTCGGCGTGCCGTGCGGCGTCATGGACCAGACCGCGTCGGCGTGCTGCACCGAGGGCCACGCCCTGCACCTCGACTGCCGGGACCTGTCGATCCGGCAGGTCCCCTTCGACCTCGCCTCGCAGGGGCTCGAACTCCTCGTCGTCGACACCCGCGTCAAGCACGCGCTGGGAGACGGGGCGTACGCGGAGCGGCGCACGGGCTGCGAGGAGGGGGCCCGTCAACTGGGCGTCTCCCACCTGCGGGACGTCACCTTCGAAGGTCTCGAAGCGGCGCTCGGCCGGCTGTCCGACGAGCGGGTGCGCCGCTACGTCCGGCACGTCGTCTCCGACGACCACCGGGTGGAGCGGGTCATCGCGCTGCTGGACGCCGGCGACGTCCGCGCCATCGGGCCCGTCCTGACGGACGGCCACACCTCGCTCCGGGACGACCTGCGGATCTCCTGTCCCGAGCTGGATCTCGCTGTCTCGGCTGCGAACGCCGCGGGAGCGCTCGGCGCACGGATGACCGGTGGTGGTTTCGGGGGCTCCGCGATCGTGCTGCTCGAATCCACCGACGTGGACTCGGTCGGCAAGGCGGTCGTGGAGGCGTTCACGGCGGCGGGCTTCACGAGCCCGCGGATCTTCCCGGCCGTTCCCTCGGCGGGGGCCCGGCGGATCGGCTGAACCCCGGCTCGTTTCTCCCCCGTTGCCCCTGCCCGTCCGGTACCCGGGGGCTCAGCCCCCTGGGGCCCCGCTCCTCAGACGCCGGACGGGCTGGAACGTTCGCCGGACGGGCCGGAACCCGTCCAGCGCTTCGTCAGGGTGTACTCCGTGATTCCCGGCGGGTAGTCGGGGATCACGGAGACCACCTCGTAGCCCTGTTTGCGGTAGAAGTCGGGGGCCTGGAAGTCCCAGGTCTCCAGGCGGGCCGCGTCGCAGCCGCGCTTGCTGGCGGCCCGTTCGGCCTCGGCGAGGAGCCGGCTGCCGAGACCGGTGCCGCGTCGGTGGCCGTCGACCCACAGGTAGGTGACGTGGAGCCAGGTCGTCCACGTGTGCCCCACCAGCCCGCCGGCCAGGTCACCCGCCTCGTCCAGGGCCCACAGCTGGAGCGGACGCTGACGCTCGCCCGGGGTCCCGCGCAGCGCGCGCAGCACCGGGGACGCCGCCGTGTTGGTCTCCAGCAGCCGCCGACGGAGCAGATCCCGACGGTCTTTGTCGTCTCCTGTCTCGATACGAAACATACGGCTCACCATAAACGCGCTGGCCAACCAGTTCTGCAAATTGCCTTCCGCTCCCCGCCCCCGCCCGTACCCTGATGAGCAGTGCCGGTGGGGGCCGGTGCTGATCAGGGGGCGAGACAGTCGGGTACGACGCCCGAAGTGGGGGTAGCACTTCCAGCACGGCGGCGGCCGTGCGGCTGCGGCACCCCGCTTCCGGGTCGCAAGCTGACTCGGGATCACTTCGGGCACCGTACCCGTACCGACCGTCCCCCGACAGTGGGGGTTTGAGTGGTTCGCATCCGAGTACTGGTCGTCGACGATCACCGCATCTTCGCCGAGTCGCTCGCCGCAGCTCTCGCGGCCGAGCCCGATGTCGACGTGTCCGCGGCAGGCAGCGGGCCCGCCGCGCTGCGCTGCCTCGAACGCGCCGCGGCCGAGGGCCGCCGCTTCGACGTGCTGCTCGTCGACGCCGACCTGGGCGGCAATCTGCCCGGCATGCGTCCGGCGGTGCCCGTCCAGGCGAGCAACGAGGACGGCCTGGTGGACGGCATCTCGCTGGTCGCCGGCGTGCACACCGGGCAGCCGGGCGTCCGCACCGTCGTCCTGGCGGAGAAGGACGACCCGCGCCGGGCCGCGCTCGCCCTGCAGGCCGGCGCCTCCGGCTGGGTGGCCAAGGACTGTTCGCTGTCCCGGCTGCTCACCGTCATACGGGGTGTCCTGCGCGACGAGACGCATCTGCCGCCCGCCCTGCTCACCGGGGTGCTGCGGGAGCTGACCGCCGCGCGCAAGCACCGCACCGAGAGCGAGCGGCTCGTGGAGTCGCTGACACCCCGTGAGCGCGAGGTGCTGCGCTGCATGGTGGCCGGACTGGGCCGCAAGGCCGTGGCGGAGCGGCTGTTCCTCTCCCCGCACACCGTCCGCACCCACATGCAGAACGTGCTCGGGAAGCTCGGCGTGCACTCCACCCTCGCCGCCGTGGCCCTCGCCCGGCGCGCCGGCGTCGGCCCCGTCGACCTAACCGGGGATGTTGTCGAACGGGGCGGTCAACTGGCGTAGCAGCCCGGCCAGCTCACCGCGCTGCCCGCGGCTCAGCTCCGCGAGGATTGCCCGCTCCTGTTCGAGCAGCCCGGCCAGCGCCTGGTCGGCACGGTCGCGGCCCTCCTCGGTGAGCCGGACGAGCACGCCTCTGCGATCGCTCGGGTCCGGGAGACGCTCCACCAGGTCCTTCTTCGTCAGGCGGTCGATGCGGTTCGTCATCGTGCCCGACGTGACCAGCGTCTGCGTGAGGAGCTGTCCGGGGGAGAGCTGGTACGGGGATCCGGCGCGCCGCAGTGCCGTCAGGACGTCGAACTCCCAGGGCTCCAGGCTGTGCTCGGAGAACGCCAGCCGGCGCGCGCGGTCCAGATGCCGGGCGAGCCTGCTCACCCGGCTGAGTACCTCCAGCGGTTCCACGTCGAGGTCCGGGCGCTCCCGGCGCCACGCAGCGACCAGCCGATCGACCTCGTCCTCCATGACGATCAGTGTAGTGGTTGTGTCGACATGAAGTCTCTTGATGTGGAGTCTCTTGACGTCAAGAGACTTTATGGGTGAGGCTGGAGCAACGGAACGGCCGCCCCCGGCATCCCGCCCGGCGCCCGCGACCGCTCCGCCGACCTGCGAGGAGACCCGCCCATGGCAGCCGCCGCCCCCACCTGGGACCCCCACCAGTACCTGCGCCACGCCGCGCACCGCGCCCGCCCCTTCGCCGACCTGCTCGCCCGGGTCACGGACCTCCCCGCCGACCCCGCCCGCATCGCCGACCTCGGCTGCGGCCCCGGCAACGTCACCGTCCAGCTCGCCGAACGCTGGCCCACCGCCCACATCACCGGCTACGACAACTCCGCCGAGATGCTCGCCAGGACCGAGGAGTACGCCGGGCCCACCCTGGGCGGCGGGCGCCTCGACTTCGCCCACGCCGACCTCACCGACTGGGCGCCCACCGAGACGTACGACCTCATCGCCTCCAACGCCGCCCTCCAGTGGGTGCCGGCACACCTGGAGGCGCTCCCCGGCTGGCTCGACGCCCTCGCGCCCGGCGGCACCCTCGCCGTCCAGATGCCCGACAACATCGACGCGCCCCTGCACGTCCTCATGCGCGACCTCGCCGGCTCCGCCCGCTGGAAGAACCGCCTCGCGGACGTCCTGCGCGCCACCGACTCCGTCCACGACCCGCTCGTCTACCTCGACCGCCTCGAAGCCCTCGGCTGCACCACGGACATCTGGCAGACGACGTACATGCAACTCCTGAACGGACCCGACGCCGTGCTCGACTGGGCCAAGGGCACCGGGCTGCGGCCCGTCCTCACCACCCTCGCCGACGACCCCGAGGCCCGCGACAGCTTCCTCACCGCCTACCGTGACCTGCTGCGCGACGCCTACCCCGAGCAGTCCTACGGCACCGTCCTGCCGTTCCGCCGGCTCTTCGTCGTCGCCCGGAAGAAGGGCTGATGCTCACCGCCGTCGACCACGTCCAGCTGGCCGCCCCACCCGGCTCCGAGGACCGGCTGCGCGCCTACTACGTCCACGGCCTCGGGATGACCGAGACACCCAAACCGCCCGCCCTCGCCGCCCGCGGAGGCTGCTGGTTCCGGGCCGGAGCCGTCCAGCTCCACCTCGGCGTCGAAACCGGCTTCCGGCCCGCGAAGAAGGCGCACCCCGGACTCCGGGTCACCGGCATCGACGCCTGCGCCGCACGGATCGCCGCCACCGGCGCACCCGTCACCTGGGACGACGCGCTGCCCGGCCACCGGCGCTTCTTCTCCGAGGACCCCGTAGGCAACCGCCTCGAATTCCTCGAACCCCTCCCGGACGGGACCGCCACAGGGGAGCGGTCCCGCCCGGGAGAACAGCCCTAGGCCTTCCGGTGCCCGATCAGCCGGGGCTTCGGCTCCAGCCCGTCCAGACCGTGCCAGGCCAGGTTCACCAGATGCGCCGCCACCTCCGCCTTGCGGGGCTTGCGGACGTCCAGCCACCACTGCCCCGTCAACGCGACCATGCCCACCAGGGCCTGCGCGTACAGGGGAGCCAGCTTCGAATCGAAGCCGCGGCTCTTGAACTCGCGGCCCAGGATGTCCTCCACCTGGGTGGCGATGTCCGAGATCAGCGACGCGAACGAACCCGTCGACTGCGGGATCGGGGAGTCACGGACCAGGATCCGGAAACCGTCCGTGTACTCCTCGATGTAGTCCAGAAGAGCGAAAGCCGCCTGCTCGCACAGCTCCCGCGGATGGCCCGCCGTCAGCGAACTCGTCACCATGTCCAGCAGCCGGCGCATCTCCCGGTCCACCACCACCGCGTACAGGCCCTCCTTGCCGCCGAAGTGCTCGTACACCACCGGCTTGGACACCCCGGCCTTCGCCGCGATCTCCTCCACCGACGTGCCCTCGAACCCCTTCGCCGCGAACAGGGTGCGGCCGATCTCCAGCAGCTGCTGACGGCGCTCCGCGCCGGTCATACGGGTGCGGCGCGCGCGCCGCGGCTTCTCACTGCTGCCTGAGGTGCTGCTGGAGTCGGTCGCCACGCCGTCAATCATGCCGCTTCAGCGGATTCCGTCTCGCGCCGGGAGCCGTTCCCGTCGCTGTTCCGGCGGGAATCGAGACGCGAGCGGGACGGCCACCGCACGTCGTACGCCCAGCCGAGCTGCTCGCACCAGCGGATGATCCGCGCCGAGGAGTCGATCTGGCCACGGTCCACACCGTGCCGCGCCGACGTCGGGTCGGAGTGGTGCAGGTTGTGCCAGGACTCGCCGCACGACAGCACCGCCAGCCACCACACGTTGCCCGATCGGTCGCGCGACTTGAAGGGGCGCTTGCCGACCGCGTGACAGATCGAGTTGATCGACCAGGTCACATGGTGCAGCAGGGCCACCCGGACGAGGGAGCCCCAGAAGAACCCGGTGAACGCCCCCCACCACGACATCGTCGCCAGACCGCCGATCAGCGGCGGCAGGGCCAGCGAGAGCAGGGTCCAGAAGAGGAACTGACGCGAGATCGCCCGGATCACCGGGTCCTTGACCAGGTCCGGCGCGTACTTCTCCTGCGACGTGCGCTCCTCGTCGAACATCCAGCCGATGTGCGCCCACCACAGGCCCTTCAGCAGCGCCGGGACCGTCTCGCCGTACTTCCACGGCGAATGCGGGTCACCCTCCGCGTCCGAGAACTTGTGGTGCTTGCGATGGTCGGCGACCCAGCGCACCAGCGGCCCCTCCACCGCCATCGAGCCCGCGATCGCGACCGCGATCCGCAGCGGCTGCTTCGCCTTGAAGGAGCCGTGCGTGAAGTAGCGGTGGTAACCGATCGTGACGCCGTGGCAACCCAGGTAGTAGAAGAAGACCAGCAGGCCGAGATCCAGCCAGCTCACCCCCCACCCCCAGACCAGCGGCACCGCCGCGAGCAGCGCGACGAACGGAACGGCGATGAAGCCGAGAAGCGTGAGCTGTTCGAGGGACCCCTTCTTCTCACCGCCCAGCGTGGCAGCGGGAAGCCGGGTGCCGTCGTCGTCCGCCTGTGGGGCGTCGTCGATCACATCGGAACTCGTGGTCATGGGCGTCCCCTGTGGGGTTCGAAGGTGATGAAGGGCGGGGAAGAGAGTCCGGGCGCGGCCCCCAGGGTCCACCCGTCGACCGACGGGAGTCCCTACGGGTCCGTAACCTACGGCGTCGTAAGTATGTCAGCGCGCAGCCCGGCGGCAAGAGCCCGACAGCCTGCGCGTCCGCATGGACACCTATCCTTGGAGTCGGTCGGACAGCGCGGTCCGTTCTGATTTCTTCCCGGATGCCTCCTCGCCGAGCGGCAGCCGCCGCGCGGTCGAACACCCGGGTTCCCTCCCAGCCGAGCTTCAGACGAGATTCCCCACTCTTCAGACGAGCTTCAACACTGCAAGGAGCCGCACCTGTGAGCAGTGCCGACGACCAGACCACGACGACCAGCAGCGAGCTGCGCGCCGACATCCGCCGCCTGGGCGATCTGCTCGGTGAGACCCTCGTACGGCAGGAGGGCCACGAGCTCCTGGAACTGGTCGAGAAGGTCCGCCGCCTGACCCGCGAGGACGGCGAGGCCGCCGCCGAGCTGCTGCGCGGCACCGAACTGGAGACCGCCGCCAAGCTGGTCCGCGCCTTCTCGACCTACTTCCACCTCGCCAACGTCACCGAGCAGGTGCACCGCGGCCGCGAGCTGCGCGCCCGGCGCGCCGCCGACGGCAGCCTCCTCGCCCGCACCGCGGACCGGCTCAAGGACGCCGACCCCGAGCACCTGCGCCAGACGGTCAAGAACCTCAACGTCCGCCCGGTCTTCACCGCGCACCCCACCGAAGCGGCCCGCCGCTCCGTCCTCAACAAGCTGCGCCGCATCGCTGCCCTCCTGGAGACCCCGGTCATCGAGGCCGACCGTCGCCGCCACGACACCCGCCTCGCCGAGAACATCGACCTCGTGTGGCAGACCGACGAGCTCCGGGTCGTCCGCCCCGAACCCGCCGACGAGGCCCGCAACGCCATCTACTACCTGGACGAACTGCACGCCGGCGCCGTCGGCGACGTCCTGGAGGACCTCACCGCCGAACTCGAACGCGTCGGCGTCGTCCTCCCCGACGAGACCAGGCCGCTCACCTTCGGCACCTGGATCGGCGGCGACCGCGACGGCAACCCGAACGTCACCCCCGACGTCACCTGGGACGTCCTGATCCTCCAGCACGAACACGGCATCAACGACGCCCTGGACCTCATCGACGAACTCCGCGGCTTCCTGTCGAACTCCATCCGCTACACCGGCGCCAACGACGACCTCCTCGAATCCCTCCAGAACGACCTGGGACGCCTCCCGGAGATCAGCCCCCGCTACAAGCGCCTCAACGCCGAGGAGCCCTACCGGCTCAAGGCCACCTGCATCCGCCAGAAGCTGGAGAACACCAAGCTCCGCCTCGCCAAGGGAACCGCCCACGAGGACGGCCGCGACTACCTCGGCACCGCCGAACTCCTGCGCGACCTCATCCTCATCCAGGCCTCCCTGCGCGAACACCGCGGCGGACTCATCGCCGACGGCCGGATGAACCGCACCATCCGCACCCTCGCCGCCTTCGGCCTCCAGCTCGCCACCATGGACGTCCGCGAACACGCGGACGCCCACCACCACGCCCTCGGCCAGCTCTTCGACCGCCTCGGCGAGGAGTCCTGGCGCTACGTGGACATGCCGCGCGACTACCGCGCCAAGCTCCTCGCCAAGGAACTGCGCTCCCGCCGCCCGCTCGCCCCGACCCCGGCCCCCCTCGACGCCGCCGGCAACAAGACGCTCGGCGTCTTCGAGACCGTCAAGAAGGCCCTGAAGATCTTCGGGCCCGAGGTCATCGAGTCGTACATCATCTCGATGTGCCAGGGCGCCGACGACGTCTTCGCCGCCGCCGTCCTCGCCCGCGAGGCCGGACTGCTCGACCTGCACGCCGGCTGGGCGAAGATCGGCATCGTGCCGCTCCTGGAGACCACCGACGAGCTCAAGGCCGCGGACACCATCCTGGAGGACATGCTCTCCGACCCCTCCTACCGCCGCCTCGTGGCGCTGCGCGGAGACGTCCAGGAGGTCATGCTCGGCTACTCCGACTCCTCCAAGTTCGGCGGCATCACCACCTCGCAGTGGGAGATCCACCGCGCCCAGCGCCGGCTCCGCGACGTCGCCCACCGCTACGGCGTACGCCTGCGCCTCTTCCACGGCCGCGGCGGCACCGTCGGCCGCGGCGGCGGCCCCTCGCACGACGCGATCCTCGCGCAGCCCTGGGGCACCCTGGAGGGCGAGATCAAGGTGACCGAGCAGGGCGAGGTCATCTCCGACAAGTACCTGGTCCCCTCGCTCGCCCGCGAGAACCTGGAACTGACGGTCGCCGCCACCCTCCAGGCATCCGCTCTGCACACCGCGCCCCGCCAGTCCGACGAGGCGCTGGCCCGCTGGGACGCGGCGATGGACGTCGTCTCCGACGCCGCCCACTCCGCCTACCGGCGGCTCGTCGAGGACCCGGACCTGCCGACGTACTTCCTCGCCTCCACACCGGTCGACCAGCTCGCCGACCTGCACCTGGGCTCGCGGCCCTCCCGCCGCCCCGGCTCGGGCGTCTCGCTCGACGGACTGCGCGCCATCCCCTGGGTCTTCGGCTGGACCCAGTCCCGGCAGATCGTGCCCGGCTGGTTCGGCGTCGGCTCCGGCCTCAAGGCACTGCGCGAAGCCGGCCTGGACACCATGCTCGACGAGATGCACGAGCAGTGGCACTTCTTCCGGAACTTCCTCTCCAACGTCGAGATGACCCTCGCGAAGACCGACCTGCGGATCGCCCGCCACTACGTCGACACCCTCGTCCCCGACGAACTCAAGCACGTGTTCGCCGTCATCGAGGCCGAGCACGAGGTCACCGTGCGCGAGGTGCTGCGCATCACCGGCGGGAAGAAGCTGCTCGACACCAACCCGGTGCTCCAGCAGACCTTCTCCATCCGCGACGCCTACCTGGACCCGATCTCCTACCTCCAGGTCGCCCTCCTCAAGCGCCAGCGCGACGAGGCCGCCGCCGGCCAGGAACCCGACCCGCTGCTCTCGCGGGCCCTGCTCCTGACGGTCAACGGCGTCGCCGCGGGCCTGCGCAACACCGGCTGAGCCCCCCGCCGGGCGGCACCGCCCGGCGGAACACGAAGGCGCCCTCCCCGTCCGTCCGGACAGGGAGGGCGCCTTCGGCGTCTCCTGGGGGGTGAGGACCTGCCTCAGAGCGGCTACAACGCCACGAACGCGGCCGTCAGCAGGGCCAGACCCGCACCCGCCATCACCCAGCCCAGCCGCGTCAGCCGCAGCCCGCCCGCGACCACCACCGACGCCAGCAACAGGGCACCGGCCAGCGGCGACCACGCGTACAGCAGACCCGCCGGACCGCTGCGGACCACCTCGTCACTGTCCGGCTTCACCGTCACCGTGTACGTCCGGCCCTTCCGCACCGCGGGCTCCTGGTCGATACTCACCCGGTCCCGCGCCCGGTAACCCGGCGACAGCGGCGTGAACGGCCCCCAGCACGTCCCGTCCGCACACGACACCACCGCCAGCGTGCCCCGCTCCCGCCCCTTGCCCAGCATCACGTGCTGAGCGGTGCCCCAGGAGGCCCAGACACCCGCGACCAGGATGAGCAGCGTGACCGCGCCCATCGCCGCGAGCCGCCCGAGACGCAGCGCCGCGTACGCGCTCTGACGGGAGGTGACAGCAGGCATGGCGGGGATCATTGGCCATGGCTGAGCGCTCGGTCAACTCCGGCGGGGACAAGTCCACAGTTGTACCCGCACATCGACCGCCGTCCGAGCCGTTCGGCCGCCCGGCCCGACCTCAGGAGTTGTACGTGCTCTGCGCCCGCTCCAGACCCTCGATCACCAGAGCCTCCACCGCGTCCGCCGCCCGGTCCACGAAGTAGTCCAGCTCCTTGCGCTCCGCCGACGCGAAATCCTTCAGCACGAAATCCGCCACCTGCATCCGCCCCGGCGGCCGCCCGATCCCGAACCGCACCCGGTGATAGTCCGCGCCCATCGCCTTCGTCATCGACTTCAGCCCGTTGTGACCGTTGTCGCCGCCCCCCAGCTTCAGCCGCAGCACGCCGTAGTCGATGTCCAGCTCGTCATGGACCGCCACGATGTTCCCCGTCGGCACCTTGTAGAAGTCCCGCAGCCCCGTCACCGGACCACCCGACAGGTTCATGTACGACATCGGCTTGGCCAGGATCACCCGCCGGTTCGCCGGACCCGGCGGCCCGATCCGGCCCTCGATCACCTGCGCCTGCGCCTTGCCGGCCCGCTTGAACTTCCCCCCGATCCGCCCCGCCAGCAGATCGGCCACCATGAAGCCCACGTTGTGCCGGTTCATGGCGTACTCCGGGCCCGGATTGCCCAGGCCCACGATCAGCCAGGGCGCGGTGGCGTCGGTCGTCACGTCCGTCTCTCCCATGTGTCCTTGATACGCGACAGCCGCCGCCCCTGACAGGAGCGGCGGCCGGCACAGCTGCGGATGGCGGCGAGGATCAGGCCTCGGCGGACGCGGTCTCCGCGGAGTCGTCCTCGGAAGCCGGCTCCTCGGCCTGCGCGGAGAGGACCTGGAGGACGACCGCGTCCTCGTCGATCGCCAGCGTGGTGCCCTTGGGGAGCGGGATGTCCTTGGCGTGGATGGAGGCACCGGCCTCCAGGCCCTGGATGGAGACGGTGACCGACTGCGGGATGTGCGTGGCCTCGGCCTCGACGGTCAGCGTGTTCAGGACGTGCTCCAGCAGGAAGCTGCCCGGGGCCAGCTCACCCTCGGTCTGCACGAACACCTCGACGGTGACCTTCTCGCCGCTCTTCACGAGAAGCAGGTCGACGTGCTCGAGGTAGCCCTTGATGGCGTCACGCTGGACGGCCTTCGGGATCGCCAGCTCGGTCTTGCCCTCGATGTCCAGGCTCAGCAGGACGTTCGGCGTACGCAGCGCGAGCTGCAGCGCGTGGCCCGGCAGCGTGATGTGGACCGGCTCCGTGCCGTGACCGTAGACGACCGCGGGAACCTTGCTCTCACGGCGGATGCGACGGGCGGCACCCTTGCCGAACTCGGTGCGGTTCTCGGCGGCGAGCTTGACCTCGGACATGTTCACTCCTCGTAGAACTGGGAAACCTGGCGAAAGAGGTCACCCGGCCAAACCATCGGCCTGCTACGAAGAGCGCGTCGATAACGGACCGCCGTACCCGCCGATGACAGCGGAACGGCCTCCCTCGCCGAGCAACTGTGACAGCTTACGGGGCGGGGAGGCCGTACAAGAAATCGATCTAGAGGACCGGCGGAACCGAGGCCTACTGCTCCTCGAACAGGCTCGTCACCGAACCGTCCTCGAAGACCTCACGCACCGCGTTCGCGATCGTCGGCGCGATCGACAGCACCGTGATCTTGTCGAGCTCCAGCTCGCCCGGCGTCGGCAGCGTGTCCGTGAACACGAACTCACTGACCTTCGAGTTCTTCAGACGGTCCGCCGCGGGACCCGACAGCACACCGTGCGTCGCCGTCACGATGACGTCCTCCGCACCGTGCGCGAACAACGCGTCCGCCGCGGCACAGATCGTGCCACCCGTGTCGATCATGTCGTCGACCAGGATGCACACCCGGCCCTTCACGTCACCGACCACCTCGTGCACGGTGACCTTGTTCGCCACGTCCTTGTCACGACGCTTGTGCACGATCGCCAGCGGCGCGTCCAGACGGTCGCACCAGCGGTCCGCCACCCGCACCCGGCCGGCGTCCGGCGAGACCACCGTCAGCTTCGACCGGTCCACCTTGGCACCCACGTAGTCCGCCAGGATCGGCAGCGCGAACAGATGGTCCACCGGGCCGTCGAAGAACCCCTGGATCTGATCCGTGTGCAGATCCACCGTGAGGATGCGGTCCGCGCCCGCCGTCTTCATCAGGTCCGCGATCAGACGCGCCGAGATCGGTTCACGCCCACGGTGCTTCTTGTCCTGACGCGCGTAACCGTAGAACGGCACGATCACCGTGATGCTCCGCGCGGACGCCCGCTTCAGAGCGTCGATCATGATCAACTGCTCCATGATCCACTTGTTGATCGGAGCCGTGTGGCTCTGCATCAGGAAGCAGTCGGCCCCACGGGCGGACTCCTGATAGCGGATGTAGATCTCACCGTTCGCGAAGTCGAAGGCCTTCGTCGGGACAACCCCGACACCCAGCCTGTGGGCGACCTCCTCGGCAAGCTCGGGGTGGGCGCGGCCGGAGAAGAACATCATCTTCTTCTCGCCGGTCGTCTTGATCCCGGTCACAGCACTGTCTCCTCAGAGGTCTACTCAGTGGGCACGAGAGGTCGTCTCAGCTGGGTTGCGAGAGGCCGTCTCAGCTGGGGTGTGCGTTTATCACGGTACGCCGTCCCAGACGCACCGCTTTCCGGTCAGCCTTCGCTTTCCGTCCCCCGGGCAGCCGTCTCCGCGGCCTTCGCCGCCGCGCTCCCGGGACGCTTACGGGCCACCCAACCCTCGATATTCCTTTGCTGGCCACGGGCCACGGCCAGCGAACCGGGCGGCACGTCCTTCGTGATGACCGACCCCGCCGCGGTGTACGCGCCGTCCCCGACCGTGACAGGAGCCACAAACATGTTGTCCGAACCCGTCCGGCAGTGCGAACCGATCGTCGTGTGGTGTTTGTCCTGTCCGTCATAGTTCACGAACACACTGGCGGCCCCGATGTTCGAGTACTCGCCGATCGTCGCGTCCCCGACATACGACAGATGCGGAACCTTCGTCCCCTCACCGATCGTCGCGTTCTTCGTCTCCACGTACGTGCCGACCTTCGCCTTCAGGCCCAGCCGCGTCCCCGGACGCAGATACGCGAACGGCCCCACCATCGCCTGCGGACCCACCTCGGCACCGTCCGCCACCGTGTTGTCCACCCGGGCGCCCGCACCCACCCTGGTGTCCTTCAGACGGCAGTTGGGGCCCACCTCGGCACCCTCCGCCAGATGCGTCGCACCCTGCAACTGCGTCCCCGGATGCACGACCGCGTCCTGCTCGAACGTGACCGTCACATCCACCCACGTCGTCGCCGGATCCACGACACTCACACCGGCCAGCATCGCCTCGGTGAGCAGCCGGTCGTTCAGGATGCGGCGCGCCTCGGCCAGCTGCACCCGGTTGTTGATGCCGGCGATCTCCCGGTGGTCGCCCGCCACGGCCGCGCCCACGCGGTGCCCCGCCTCGCGCAGGATCCCGAGGACGTCCGTCAGGTACTCCTCGCCCTGGCTGTTGTCCGTCCGCACCTTGCCCAGCGCGTCCGCGAGGAGCTGCCCGTCGAAGGCGAAGACGCCGGAGTTGATCTCACGGATCGCACGCTGCGAGTCGCTCGCGTCCTTGTGCTCCACGATCGCGGTGACCGCGCCGCTGGCGCCGTCCCGCACGATGCGGCCGTAGCCGGTGGCGTCGGGCACCTCGGCGGTCAGCACCGTCACGGCGTTGCCGTCGGCGGCGTGCGTCTCGGCGAGCGCGCGCAGCGTCCCGCCGCTGAGCAGGGGGGTGTCCCCGCAGACCACGACGACGGTGCCGGCCACGCCGCCGCCCAGCTCCTCCAGGCCCATCCGCACGGCGTGCCCGGTGCCGTTCTGCTCGGCCTGCACCGCGGTCCGCACGGCCGGGTCGATCTCCGTGAGGTGGGCGACGACCTTCTCGCGGGCGTGACCCACGACGACGACCAGGTGCGCGGGGTCCAACTCACCCGCCGCGGCGAGCACATGACCGACGAGGGAACGGCCACAGATGTCGTGCAGGACCTTGGGTGTGGCCGATTTCATACGGGTGCCCTCACCCGCTGCGAGAACGACGACGGCTGCCGGGCGATTGGCGCTCACGGGAATGCCCTTCGGCTTCGGATGCTTGGGGTGTGGACATCCGCAGGATACCGGGGCGTATCAGGAGGGATATGAGAGCGGGCCCTGACTGTGGTGTCAGGGCCCGAACCAGCGACCTGTGCGCTGTGGCTCCCCCGCAAGGATTCGAACCTTGTCCTACTAGTACCAAAAACTAGTGTGCTGCCAGTTACACCACGGGGGATGGCCCTTGAGACCTTACCCGAGTCGGGTCTGCGTATGGGCCACGATTCCGCCCCACCAGCCTTCGATGCGGCAGTAGAGATCGGCTCCCTGCAACACGCGGATGACCAAGCAGCCGCGGTACGCGTCGCCGACGTTCTTGCGAACGGTCTTGGGGTTGTGCTTCTTGAGCGTTGTCGGGAGGAGAGTGGAGGCATCGATTCCGACGAGGTCGGCCCAGTACCTCTCCGACATGTCCACATCTGCGGTCTCGTGGATCATGACACGGAAGCGCAGCCGTTCTCGGGAGACGCCGAGCAGGTCCAGCCAGGCAAGGTAGAGCTGAATGACTCCTGGATCGCTGTTGACGAAGGCAACTGTTTCGCGGCGTTGGTAGGGCTTGCTCTTCTGGCCCTCGGCCCAGTAGAGGGCGACCCCGGCCATGAACAGTTCCCGGTCGGAGAGTCCTCCGATGGACTCCGCAGCCTGACGCTTGGTCTCCTTGCGCACCTGATCCTGCTCGGCTCGCAGGCGAGCCAGCCCCGCGTTCATGCGTGCACGTTGTTCCTCCGGGGTGCAGCGAGGCTCCGGTCGGGGGAGATGCCGCACCCAGAGTGATACGGAACTCTTCGAGCAGCCCAACTCGGCCTGAATTTCGTTATACGTCCAGCCTTGCCTTCGAAGCTCGCGAGCCCGCTCTCGCAGGGCGTCCTTCGCGTTGGGGCGCTTCGTCCACTCCGGGGGCGGTTGGCCTGCCACCAGCCGCTGGAGGGTCTCGTTGTTGCGGATGTGCAGTTCCTCCCGGATCTGCCGGAGGCTGAGCCCGGCCCGCCGCAGGGCGACCGCCTGGTCCCGAAGGCCGTCGAAATCTGCGTGCTTGCTTTCTGCATGTGCCATGTGCATATCGTCCGGACGGAATCGGACGTTCCGGGGCCGAACAGTGAGTCAGCCAACAGTTCGAGGGATAACTGCTGATTTCGCTTCTGTTCGAGGGGGTGGGTGGTGTAGGCCAGTAGGTGAAACTCACCGGAAAAGGGGCGGGGCCCGCCCGTAGGCTGGAGTCATGACCACGACGGGGGAAGAGCACACCGCGGCCGGGACCGGCCCGTGGTGGTGGGTCAGGTGGCGCAGTGCCGTGCTGGACGCGGGGCTCGCGCTGGCGTCCGCGGCCGAGTGCGGCGGCGAGGGGGTCAGGTTCGCGCACGACGCGGGGCTGCCCGTCCCGATCGGCGTCGTGTTCGGGGTGATCGCCGGGTCCGTGCTGCTGGTGCGCCGGAAGTGGCCGATCGCGGTCGTGCTGGTGTCGATCGCGATCACGCCCGCCCAGATGGGGTTCCTGATGGGCCTCGTCGGGCTGTACACGCTCGCCGCCTCCGAGCTGCCGCGCCGGATCACCGCCGCGCTGGCGGCGATGTCCTTCGCCGGCATGCTGATCGTGACGTTCGTGCGGACCCACCAGGGTGTGATGAGCGGCGACGTGACGATGGGGGACTGGTTCGTCCCCTTCGCGTCGATCACGACCGCGATCGGCATGACCGCGCCGCCCGTGCTTCTCGGTCTGTACATGGGGGCGCGGCGCCGGCTGATGGAGAGCCTGCGGGAGCGGGCGGACTCGCTGGAGCGTGAGCTGCAGTTGCTCGCCGAGCGGGCGGAGGAGCGGGCGGAGTGGGCCCGTAACGAGGAGCGCACGCGGATCGCGCGGGAGATGCACGACGTCGTCGCGCATCGTGTGTCCCTGATGGTCGTGCACGCGGCCGCTCTTCAGGCGATCGCCCGCAAGGATCCCGAGAAGGCCGTGAAGAACGCCGCGCTGGTGGGGGACATGGGGCGGCAGGCGCTCACGGAGCTGCGGGAGATGCTGGGTGTCCTCCGGACGGGGAACGGGCGGGACGCGCGGGTGCCGTCGGCTTCCTCTTCCTCTTCCTCTTCCTCGGTCCCGGCGGTGTCGGCGGTGCCGTTGGCGGCGGTGGGCGCGGCGGCGGCTGTGGCGGCCTCGCGGGCGGCGGACGGGTCCGGGTCCGGGGCTGGTGCGGGTGCGGGCGGTGTCGTGGAGGGGCCGTGTCTCGCGGAGCTCGACGAGCTGATCGGGCAGTCGGCGGCGGCCGGGATGGTCGTGGCGCTGTCGGTCGAGGGGGACGTGCGGGCGTATGCGCGGGAGATCGAGCAGACCGCCTACCGGGTGGTGCAGGAGGCGTTGACGAACGTCCACAAGCACGCGGCGGGTGCGAAGACGTATGTGCGGCTGGCGCATCGGATGTCCGAGATCGCGATGCAGGTGGAGAACGAGTGTCCGCCGGAGGTGGGGGCGGGGTCGTCGGTGCGGTTGCCCAGTGGGGGGAACGGGTTGCTGGGGATGAAGGAGCGGGTGGCGGCGTTGGGGGGCGTGTTCGTGTCGGGGCCGACGGACGCGGGGGGATTCCGCGTGTCGGCGGTGATCCCGGCGTAGCCCTCCGGGTGGGTTGCGGTTGGCGTGTCCGTCCGGTGGTGGTGGTGGGTTGCGGCTGTGGTTTCGGTTGCCGTGCCGTGCCGTGCTGTGCAGTGCCGGTCCGGACCAGACCGCTCCGCTCCGGTGCTGGGTTGCGGTGCCCGTCCGGTGGGGGGTCGGGGCCGTGCCGGTACATCCGCCCGTCGCCGCTGAATCAGACGTCGGTCGAAGGGGATCGCTGCTCGATCCGGACGTAAGCGACGGGCATCTGATGTACCGGCACGGCCCCTCCCGCCGGACGCCGACCGCAGGGGGCGGGTGGTTGAGCGTGGCCCTTGCCCGGGATGCCAAGTGCGGGTCGTGGGTGGCTGAGTGCCGGCCCTCCCGCCGGACGCCGAGTGCGGGGGGCGGGTGGTTGAGCGTGGCCCCTCGCCCGGGACGCCGAGTGCGGGTCGTGGGTGGGTGGGTGCGGTCCGTCGCGTGCTGGGGGTGGGTGGCTCCCCGTCCCGGACGCCGGCTGCGGGGCTCAGGCGGCTGGGTGCCGTCCCTTGCTCGGACGTCGACCGCAGGGGTGGGTGGCTGAGCGACGCCCCTCGCTCCGGACGTCGAGTGTGGGTCGTGCGTGGCTGGGTGCGGGCCCTTGGGTGGGGGGGGAATCAGCCCCTCCGGCGTTTGAGGGGCGGGGGCCGGGGTGGATGGGGCGAGGGAAGGTTGGGGGGCTACGTCGTTGTGAGGCGGGTGGGGGGTGTGCCGGCGAGGAGGGTGGCGAGGGCCGCGTCGATGTGCGCGCCCACGTACCAGTCGCCGGTGTGGTCGAGGGCGTAGACGCGGCCCTCGGCGTCGATGGCGAGCAGGGCGCGGGAGTCGGACTCCTCGCCGAGGGGGCAGACCTCGGTGTCGAGGGCGCGGCCGAGATCGGCGAGGGTGCGGGCGAGGTGGAGTCCGTGCAGCGGGTCGAGGTCGAGTGCGGCGGGTGCGACCTGGCGTCCGGGGCCCGCGGCGGTGACGTGCAGCCCTCCGAACTCCGCCCACGCCTCGACCGCCGCCGGGAACACGGCGTGCCGGTGTCCGGCGGGCGACGCGTGGCCTCGTAGGGCGTCCGCCCAGTACTCGGCCTGCTTTATGTCCCAGCGGCCGGGCTGCCATCCCGCGGTGCGCAGCGCGGAGTCCACGGGTTCGGGGAAGCGTGTCGACGTGGGTCCCCCGGGCCCGGGGGGAGCGGTGAGCTTGGAGGAGGAGCGTTCTGCTTGCATCTGCCGTTCGTTCGTCGGGGGATGGGACGGTTGCGTCGCGGGACGCCGTTGGTGGATACGTGCGCGGGGGTGGGGGATGTTCAGGCGTCCTGTGCCGACGGGTCGACGATGCGGACGCCGAAGTGGTCGCTGAGGGCGGTGCAGGAGCGGCAGGGTGCGGCGAAGCTGCCGTGCAGGGGGTCGCCGTCCTCGCGGATGCGGCGGGCGGTGAGTTTGGCCTGCTTGAGGGCCTTGCGGGCTTCGCCGTTGGTCATCGGCTTGCGGGCGGCGCGCTTGCTGCGGTCGGCGTCGGCGGAGGCGATGTGCCGGGAGATGAGGATGGCCTCGGCGCAGCGGCCGGTGAAGCGGTCGCGCTGGGCGTTGGTGAGGGTGTCGAGGAAGTCCTGGACCAGAGGGTGAAGCGCGGGTGGCTGGTCGCCGCGGGCGGCGGTGCCGGTGAGGGTGGCGCCGCGGACGGAGAGGGCTGCGGCGACGGTGGGGAGTATGCCGTCGCGTCGGTGCAGGAGGACGGGGGTGTGCGGTGCCTCGGTGCTGCTCCAGCCGACCCGGGGATCCCCGGACGTGCCCGTATGCGTCGCGCTCATGATCTTTTTCCCTCCCGTGCATCCCCCGGTGCGGAGACAGACTGCCAAATGCCGTGGCCTGTGCGGAAGCTGGGGCGTCGCGACACGCCCGGTCTTCGGCTGTGGGTCACGGCGGGGTGACGGCTGGTCACGGAACCGGAGGCCCGGTGACCGGTGTCGTACGACCGCATAGGCTGTCGACATCCGGGCTCCATCCAGCTACTGAGAACGCCGCAGGGGGCAACAGCGATGACGACAGGTCGGCTCGGGCTGGGGGCACCTCCCAGCCGCCAGGCCGGGGGGCAAGCCGTGCCGCCGAACGCGGCCTATGCCGGGCAAGTCGTGCATTTTCCGGATCCTGTCCGGGCGTCCCGCCATCCCAGGGGTGTGCGGATCGACGAGCACGGCTATCCCGACTTCTCGCTCTACGCGCGTGCTGCCGCGGAGATCGCCGAGCCCCCGGAGGGGTTCGGCGTCGACGAGTTGCGGCTGACGGACTATGTGTCGGCGAACGCCGCTCTGGCCGCGGCCGGGCACGATCTGTGGGACACGATCCCGTCGGTGGCGACGCCGCACGGGTGGACGTGGCACCACGTGGCGGGGACCAGGCGGCTGGAGCTGGTGCCGGTCGAGGTCAAGGCGTTGCTGCGGCATCACGGTGGTGTGGCGACGACGGCCGTGGACCAGGAGAAGCGGGGGACGCGGCCCTTGCAGGAGACGCGGCCCGCGCACTTCGGGCTGCCGAGGTCGTCGGTGGCGGTGACGGAGGAGCAGGTGCAGGGGGTCGAGGAGGATCTCGGCTACCGGTTGCCGGGCGCCTATCGGTCGTTCCTGAAGGCGGCGGGCGGTTGTGCGCCGGTGGGTGCCGCGCTCGACGCGGAGTTGGGGCTGCTGGTGGACCAGCCGTTCTTCACGGTGCGGGACGAGGCCGCGGTGAACGACCTGGTGTATGTCAACAAGTGTCTGCGCGACCATCTGACCAAGGACTACCTGGGTGTGGGGTTCGTGCAGGGTGGTCTGCTGGCGGTGAAGGTGAAGGGTGACCGGATCGGGTCGGTCTGGTTCTGCGCGTTCGACGATGCCCGTGACGAGGACGCGTGGCCGCCGGCCGAGCGGGTGCAGCGGTTGTTGCTGCCGTGCGGTGAGGACTTCGACGCGTTCCTGTCCCGGCTCGCGGGCAATCCGCCGGAGCTGGAGACGGTGGCCAATCTGATGGTGGACGGCGGTTTCGCGTACGCGGTGCCCGTCGCGTCGGACTCCGAGGGGCCGGCGGCGGCTTCGGTGTCCTCCGTTTCTTCGGTGGGGGAGTGAGCTTGCGATGGTGACGTTCGCGCAGGCGCAGGAGCGCGCCGAGGAGTGGATCAACGGGGACGTGCCCGGCTACCAGCATCGTGAGGTGCGGGTGCGGGAGTTCGAGCTCGGTTTCGTGGTGTGGGCGGAGGACCGGGCCGAGGGGCCGCGTTCCGACGGGGGCGCGCAGCGGCTGGTCATCGCCCGGGACAGCGGGGAGGCCACGTTGTGGCCCGCGTTGCCGGTGGGTGAGGTGATCCGCCGGTACGAGGAGGAGTACGGGGTGCCGGACGGTGCTCCGGAACCGGCGCCGGAGCCTGCGGCGCGGGTGGATTTGAACCAGACGTCGTTCCTGCTGAGTCCGCCGGAGTGGTTGCAGGAGGCCGCGGACCGGATGGGTATTCCGGACCGGCGTGCGGGGGCGGGGTCGTCGGTGTCGGACGGGGCGGGTTCCCGTCCGGCCGCCGCTGCCGCCGCTTCGGGGGACGGGTCCGTGAACGGTGCTTCGGGGGGCGGGAGTTCGCTTCCGGGTGCATCGGGGCATTCGGGGGCGCGCGGCGCTCCTTCCGCGCCGGGGGAGCGTGCTGTTTCCGCGCCGTCGGCTCCGGTTCCGCCGTCCTCTCCCTCGTCGGCCACTCCGCCGCCGGGTGTGCCGTCCGCTCCGGGTGGTGCCACGCCGTGGCCGGCCGCAGCGACCTCCGACGACGCGGATCCGGGCCTGCGCGACACGACGCCGGGAGTGCCCGCCGACGCGACGCCGTGGGCCGGGACGGACACGAACGCCGATGCGGGCGACGATCGTTCCGTACCGCTGCCGGCGACCGTGTTCGCGCCGCCGCTGACCGGCTCCGACGATTCCGGCACCCCGCCGCCCGCCGCGCCGCCGGAGGCCAAGACGGCTCTGATGTCCGGGGGCAGTCAGCTTCCGCGCACCGCCATGGCCCCGAAGGTCGAGCAGCCCGGTTCCGGTACGCCGTCCGGCGCCTCGCAGGGACACGGCGAGCCCGCGGGTCCGCCGCCCGCGGCGCCCTCGTACGGCTATCCGCAGGGTCCGGGCGCGGGTCCGGGCACTCCGCCGCCCGGTGCGCCCGTTCCCGGTGGTCCGCAGGGGACGCCGCCCGCGTACGGGTTCCCGCACGGGCCCGGCACGCCGCCGCCCGCCGCTCCGCAGGCTCCGGGTGCTCCCGGTACGCCGCCCGCGGCGCCGGCGCGGTCGCTGCCGCCGCACGCCGGTGACATCGCCGACGCCGCGACCAGCAAGGCCCAGCCGCCGCGCGGGGCGCGCGCAGCCGGGGCGGGGACGCCGCATCCGCCGAGCGCTCCGGGTGTGCCGGGTGCGCGGCCGGGCAGCGTGCCGCCGCCCGGGCCGGGTGCTCCCGGTGCCCCCGCGGGCGGGTACGTGCCGACGAGTCTCGTGCCGCAGCTCGGCCCCGACGGGCCCGACGGCCCCTCGGGCGCGCCTCGGCCTCCCGCAGCCACGCCTGCGGGTGACGGTGTGCACCATGCCGCGACGATGCTGGCGGGGCCGTCCGTGGGCGGTCCCGGCGCTCCGCAGCCGCCGGCCACCCCGGGCGTGCCCGGTGTGCCGGCCGCTCCCTGGCAGCAGAACGGTCCCGGTGCGCCGAACACGCCGGGCGGCACGCCTCCCGGTGACGGTGTGCACCATGCCGCGACGATGTTCGCCGGGCCGCCCGTTGGCGGCCCGGGCGCTCCGCAGCCGCCGGGTGCTCCCGGTGCTCCCGGTGCGCCGCAGCCTCCCGGGGGCATGCCCCCGGGAGGGGCGCACCACGCGGCGACGGTGTTCGGAGGTCCCCCGGTCGGGGGCCCCGGGGCGCCGCTCCCGCCGCAGGCTCCCGGCACGCCGCCGGGGATCCCCGGGCCGTTGCCCGGTCAGCAGCCGCCCGCGTACGGCTATCCGCAGGCGGCGCAGCCGACCGTCGGGCCCGGCTACCAGGCCGTGTTGCGCTACCGCGCGCAGGACGGTTCGGAGCAGCAGCTGATCCGCCGGTCCGCGCCGGGCACTCCGCACCCGGAGTGGCAGATCCTGCACGAACTGCGCGCGATGAACGTGCCGCCGCAGCAGGTGCTGGAACTGCATACGGAGCTGGAGTCCTGTGAACTGCCGGGCGCCTACTGCGCGCGGATGATCCGCGAGACCTGGCCGCAGGCGCGGATCACGAGCATCGCGCCGTACGGCACCGACCACGCGAGCCGGCAGCAGGGGATGCATCAACTCCTGTCGCATCAGGGTGAGTTGCACCAGGTGGCGGACGGGCCCGCGCGTCCCGCGCCGGTCCGGGCGCCGATCCCGCCGGTGCACCCCGCGCCGCCGGTCCCGCCGGAGGCGATCGGGCAGG
Source organism: Streptomyces sp. NPDC102279 (assembly GCF_044766365.1). Classification (NCBI taxonomy): domain Bacteria; kingdom Bacillati; phylum Actinomycetota; class Actinomycetes; order Kitasatosporales; family Streptomycetaceae; genus Streptomyces; species Streptomyces sp. NPDC102279. The sequence goes on from NZ_JBIWLU010000005.1 coordinate 528,893, forward strand.
AGCTGGCGGCGGCGTTCGGGCCCGGCGTGTTCCGGTTCGACCAGGGCGCCGTGTCGCGGCAGGGGGTGCCCGACATCGTGGCGCACACCCTGGTCGTGGCCGGGCTGCCGCTCGACATGGGGCCGTTCTTCTGGGCGCAGGCCCAGCCGGGCCGGCCCGTGCCGACGCTCGCCGAGCTGGCGCAGGAGCGCGGGGTGGCGGCCGGTCCCGACGCGGGCTCGTACCTCGTCATGGGCAGCGACTTCGGCCGGGCGATCTGTGTCCAGTACGGCACGGCGAACATCGTCGCGGTGCCGGTGGAGGCCGGTCCGGGCGGTGCTCCGGTGCCGCCGCAGTTCGTGAACACGGGACTGCCCGAGTTCGCGCGCTGCCTCGCGCTGCTCGGCCGGATGTGGCGGCTGCGGTTCGGGCTCAACCAGGAGCAGGCGGGCCGTTGGACCGTCGACTTCCAGGCCCAGCTCGCCGCGCTCGACCCCGCGGCGCTCGGTTCGCCCGAGAGCTGGTGGTCGGTCCTGCTGGAGCAGATGTGGGACGGGCTGCTGTAGCCGCGGTGCGGCGGTAGCGGTAGCGGTAGCGGAGGGGCGGCGGCAGGACCGCTGCGGAGAACGGACGAGGCGTCCGCCCGGTGACGGGGCGGGCGCCTCGTCGCGTGTGCGGGGCTCGGGGCGCGCGGCGTGAGGGGACGCGCCGTGCGGGGGTCCGTACGAAGGGTCGGGTGCCCTCTTTCCGTGCCCGGCGCGCCGCCTCACCGCGAGCCCCTGACCTCAAATGACGCGTGAATGACCTCTTCGCGTCCGAACCTGCGGGCGGAGTGTCGCGTTATGAACACTTCCGTGTGATCCATCAAGATGTGCGCCAAATCGTCATTTTGTGTGGGTCGGCGGAGAGGGGTCAAAGGATGAGCAGCACATCGGTGTCGCCGCACGGCTTCATGGCCGTACGGGGACGTGGTTACCGTCCCGAACAGGTCGACGCGTACGCCGCGGCGCTCTCCGGGGACCGCGACGCCGCCTGGGAGCGGGCCGCCCGGCTGACCGTGCTGGAGAAGGAGATGGAGGCCGAGGCGGAGCGGATGCGGGAGACCGTGGCCGGCCTCGCCCCGCAGACGTACGACGAACTCGGCGAGCGGGCCCGGCGGATCTTCCGGCTCGGCGAGGAGGAGGCCGAGGCGCTGCGTGAAGCGGCGCGGCAGGGGGCCCGGGCGGCGGTGGAGGAGGCCGAGGCGGCGGACCGCGCGGTACGGGAGGCGGCGCGGGCGTACGCCGAGGAGGTGTGCGGCGAGGCCGAGGAGCGCGCCCGGCAACGGCTGTTGGCCGCACGGGCCGAGGCCGACGACGTACGGATCTCCGCGCGGCGCGAGGTCAAGGAGAACCGGGGCGAGGCACTGACCGCTCTGCGTGAGGTGCGCCGGCGGACCGAGGGGCTCCTCGTCGAGCAGGAGAAGGAGCAGGCGGCGCGCTGGGCGGAGGCCGAACGGGCCGCCGCCGAACGGGAGGCCGCGTTCGAGGCGCATCACGACGACCGGGTGGCCCGCGCCGAGGCCGCGCTCGCCGAGGCCGCCGGTGCCCTCGCCGAGGCGGAGGAGTCGGACCGGCGCCGTCAGGAGGAGGCGGAGGTGCGGGCGGCCGAGGTGCTCGCCGAGGCGCGGGCCCGCGAGGAGCGGATCGCCCGGGAGACAGAGCGGGTGCTGCGTGAGCACGGGGAGCGGTGGGACGACGTACGGGCCCACATGGACCACGTACGCAGCAGCCTCACGTCCCTGACGGGGCGCGCCCCCGCGGAGTAGCCCCGTCCCGCGAGGCCGCCGCCGCCGCGGAGTAGCCCCGTCCCGCGAGGCCGCCGCCGCCGCGGAGTAGCCCCGTCCCGCGAGGCCGCCACCGCCGCGGAGTAGCCCCGTCCCGCGAGGCCGCCACCGCCGCGGAGTAGCCCCGTCCCGCGAGGCCGCCGCCGCCGCGGAGCAGGCGCGCTTCGCGAGGCAGCCACCGCTCAGGAGGCGCGCTCCGCGAGGCCGTCTCCGCCGCTCCGGGACGGGGGTCCCACCCGGCCCGTCCGTCCCGGTGCGCGGGTGAGGGGTCCCGGAGCCCCTCACCTTCCCCTCCGCACCGCCCCCGCCAGGATCCAGCCCTCCACCGCCTCGTACTGACGGCGCTGTTCCTCCGCCTTGCGCCGGCCCGAGACCACCGTGCCGAGCCAGCCGTAGGCGAAGCCCAGCGGGATCGAGACGATGCCCGTGGTGGTGAACGGGAACCAGTTGAAGTCGGCGTCCGGGAAGGCCGCGGTGGGGGAGCCGGAGACGAGGTTGGTGCCGGGCATGAGGAGCAGGACCGTGAGCGTGCCGCCGATGAGGGTGGCGAGCAGGCCGGTCCGGGTGTAGCGGCGCCAGAAGAGGCTGTAGACGAGCGCGGGCGCGATCGCGGAGGCGCCGAGGCAGAACGACAGCGTGATCAGGGGCTGCAGGCTGCGGTGCTGGGCGAGGGTGGCGAGCAGGATGGCCGGTCCGCCCACCGCCAGCGCGGAGAGGCGGGCGAGGAGCATCTCGCGGCGCGGGGAGAGTTCGTCGTCGTGGCGGCGGCCCCGGAAGAGCCGGCTGTGCGCGAACACGTCGTGGGCCAGGGAGTTGGCGCAGGCCAGGATCATCCCGGCGACGGAGGCGAGCAGGGTCAGGAAGATCGCCGTGGTGACGGTGGTGAAGAGCAGGGTCTCGGCGGTGGAGACGGACGCGCCGAAGACGCTCCGGGACCCCAGCAGGTAGGCCGTGTTGCCCTGCGGGTCGCCCGCGATGATCACGTCCCGCCCGACCAGGGCGGTGGCCCCGAACCCGATCACGCTGATGATCAGGACGAACAGCGCGACGCACGGCACCGCCCAGGACAGCGAGCGGCGCACCTGCCGGGCGCTGCCGGCCGTGTACATGCGCATGGTGACGTGCGGGAGGCAGGCGCCGCCGAGGACGACCGTCAGCTCCGAAGTGATCATGTCCAGGCGGGGGTTGGGGCCGCCCGCGAACTGGAGCCCGGAGTGCAGGTAGGCGGCGCCGACGCCGCTGTTGGCGGCGGCGCTGTCGAGGAGCGCGCCGGGGTTCCAGTCGAAGCGGTTCAGGACGAGGGCGGCCACCACGGCGCCCGAGCCGAGCAGCATCACGATCTTCAGGATCTGGATGAGGGCGGTGCCCTTCATGCCCCCGATCGCCGCGTAACTGATCATCAGCGCACCCAGGCCGATGACGCAGCCGGTCTTCAGCGAGTCGCTGGAGAAGCCGAGGATGAAGGCCAGCAGATCACCGGCGCCCGCGAGTTGGACGAGCATCAGCGGCAGCAGCGCGACGATGGTCACCGCGCAGGCCGTGTTGCGGACGGCGCGGCCGGGAGTGCGGCGGGCGAGGGCGTCGCCCATGGTGAACCGGCCCGCGTTGCGCAGGGGTTCGGCCAGCAGGAACATCAGCAGCATCAGGGACAGGGCGGTGCTCAGGGCGAGGACGACTCCGTCGTAGCCGGCCAGGGCGATGACGCCGCCGGTGCCGAGCACGGTCGCCGCGGAGATGTAGTCGCCGGCGATCGCGAGGCCGTTGCGCATCGGGGAGAGCGATCCGTACCCGGTGTAGAACTCGTCGAGGTCGTCGCGGTCCGGGCCGGTCATCACGCACAACAGGAGCGTGATCGTGGCCACGGCGGTGAACGCCACCAGCGACATCGTCTGCGCGGAACTGCTGAACCCGGTCATCATGCCGCCTCCCGCCGTGCGTCCAGTTCGGCCTGTTTACGGATCCGGTCGGCGATCGGGTCGACGCTCCGGCGGGCGGTGTGCTCGTAGAGCACGATCGCCAGGCAGGTCACGGGGACCTGGAGCAGGCCGAGGAGCAGTCCGGTCGACAGTCCGCCGGACACCGTGCTCGTCATCAGCGACGGGGCGAACGCCGACAGGACGAGGAACAGCGTGAAGTAGCCGAGCGCGGTGAGGGTCGCGACACGGCGCTGCCGGCGGTAGGCGCCGCGCAGCACTCTGATGTCGCTGTGCTGTCCGAGCGCGCGATGGCGCGGCACCCGCCGCCGGACCGGCTCGGGCGGCTTCGGCCGGGGCTGCCAGGGATAGGTCAGCTGCGGCTGGTCCGGTCGGTACGGCGGGTCCGGTTGGTACGGGGGGCGCGCTCGAGGCGGCCGGTACGCGGGATACGCGGGGTTTTCCGGAGGCTGGGGAGGTGGGTTCGGCGGACTCTGTCCGTCGGGCGGGTTCTGCCGGTACGGCTGATGCGGGTGCTGCTGACGTGGCCTTGGGTGCTCGGGGGACGAGAATGCGTCGGGCATCCCGGTTCTCCTTGCGTGGCTCGGGTCCGGTGCGGGACCGCAGGGAGCTGGGGGGTGAGCAGCGCACGCTACTCGTAGGTAGCTCGCGCGCGTAGCGGTTTCACCGAACTGGTCGGTCGGTATGCGCTTACTTCAGTGACCTGGGGTGTTACCCGCGTTCACCTGTGGAGTTCCGCTGGAGTTCCGGAGGGGTTTCGCCGGCCTTCAGGTGTGGGGCCGGAGTGCATCGAGTGGGAGGTGGGGTGTGCACGCGCTTTCTCCGGGTGCGGCCGGTGCCGGGGCCGGGCGGTGCCGGGTCCGGGCGGTACCCGGTCCGGCGGCTCCTCGACGGGCCGGGTGCGCGCCGGTGTTCGGATCCCGGCTCCCGGGTGACCCGGTGCCGGCCCGCGTTCAGTCCGTGGCGTCCTTGAGGACGGGGAAGCGGCGCGGTGCGACGAGCAGCAGGACCAGGAAGGCGAGGGCGGCGGCCCCCGCGGCACCGAGATAGACGGCGTGGACGGCGTCGGCGACCGCGTGCCGAAGATGTCCGGCCGGTGCGCCCGAGTCGAGGGCCCGGGTCACCGCGTCGAGGTCTCCGGCGCCGCCGAGCCGTGCGGCCAGCACTCCGTTGGCGACGGCGCCGAACAGGGCGGCGCCCAGGGTCTGTCCCGTCTGGCGGCAGAAGAGGACGGAGGCCGTGGTCGTACCGCGTTCGGCCCAGCCGACGGTGGACTGGACGCCGATGATCAGGGGCAGCTGGAAGAGCCCGAGCGCGCCGCCGAGCAGCAGCATCAGCAGCGCGGGCTGCCACGGCTCACCGGGATACGGGAGGAAGGGGAAGGCGAGCAGGAGGAGGGTGGCGGTGCCGATGCCGAGCATCGCGGTGTTGCGGAAGCCGATCCGGCGGTAGACGTGCTGGCTGAGCGCCGCGGACACCGGCCAGCTCAACGTCCAGACGGAGAGCACGAATCCGGCGGCCACCGGGGCGAGACCGAGGACGGCCTGCGCGTAGGTGGGCAGGAAGACCGTCGGCGCGACCATGAGCAGGCCCAGGGCACCGAGGGCCAGGTTGACCGCGGCGATCGTCCGGCGGCGCCACACCCATCCCGGGATGATCGGCTCGGCGGCGCGCCGCTCGATAGCCACGACGACGCCGACCAGCGCGAGTCCGGCGGCGAACAGGGCGAGCGAGGGCGCCGACAGCCAGCCCCAGGCGACACCTCCCTGCACGAGGGCGGTCAGCAGGACGCCGCCGCAGGCGAACACGGCGAGGGCGCCCGCCCAGTCGATGCGGGGCCGGCGGGTCAGCGGGGCCCGCTGCGGTTCGTGCAGGTGGCGGACGATCAGCCACAGGGCGACGGCGCCGATCGGCAGGTTGATGAGGAAGATCCACCGCCAGTCGGCGTACGCGGCGAGGACGCCGCCGAGAGCGGGGCCCGCGATCGCCGAGGTCGCCCACACCGTGGACAACTTGGCCTGGATCCGGGGGCGTTCCTTCAGCGGGTACAGGTCGGCTGCGAGGGTCTGCACGGTGCCCTGGAGGGCGCCGCCACCCAGCCCCTGCACGACCCGGAAGGCGATGAGCGCGGCCATGTTCCAGGCGGTGGCGCAGAGCAGCGAGCCGAGGAGGAAGACGGCGGCGCCCGTGACGAGGACCGGTTTGCGGCCGAAGGTGTCGGACAGCTTGCCGTAGACGGGGAGCGTGACCGTGACGGCCAGCAGGTAGCCCGAGAACAGCCAGGAGAACACGGAGAACCCGCCGAGGTCGCCGACGATCTGCGGTACGGCCGTCGACACGATCGTGGAGTCGAGTGCGGCCAGCCCCATCGCCAGCATGAGCGCGGCGACGACGGCACGTCGGCGCCGGTCGTCCGCGCGGTCCCTGACGGGCGGCTTCTCCCGTACGACCGGTATCCCGGTGTCCCCCTCGCCCACGGGACTCCTTCCCCCTGCGTCCGTCTGCCGGGACCAGCTTGCCACTCGGCGATCGGGTCGCGGGAGGGCGGACTCCGGTGGGCCCGGGGGTGGACGCGACCCCGAGGAGTTGTCCACCGAAGGGTGGAGGTCCCCTAGGGGGACCTCCTTACTACGGGTCGGGGAGGGTTCGTCCCGGCGGAGGACGAGACAGGCCGGGGTGCTTCCTTAACCTGGCTTTACGTCGTCGGAGGGCGGGTTCGCCGGGTACGGACCACACCTTGGGGGGTGGGGTTTTCCCCAGCAGAAGACGGGGCCGTGCACCAGCGCGCCCGACCCTCCGCCGGCACCAGACTTACGGACGTAGGCAGCGCACCACACCGGGGGCAGCGCGAACACCGCCGTCCTTCCCGACCGTTCGAGACCTTCGCAGCCCAGCAGCTCGCCCTGTTGGCCGACATAGGAGACATACCGTGACATCGGCTGTAACCATTCCCAGGCACGGGGGCACTGGAGGGCGTACGGCCGTTGCCGCGCGAGCGCGGCAGGTCGTCAAGGCGTACGGCTCGGGGGAGACCCGTGTCGTCGCCCTCGACCACGTCGACGTGGACATCGAGCGGAGCCGCTTCACCGCGATCATGGGCCCCTCGGGGTCCGGCAAGTCCACGCTGATGCACTGCCTCGCCGGCCTCGACACCGTCACCTCCGGCCAGATCTTCCTCGACGAGACCGAGATCACCGGCCTCAAGGACAAGAAGCTGACACAGCTGCGCCGGGACCGGATCGGGTTCATCTTCCAGGCGTTCAACCTGCTGCCGACGCTGAACGCCCTGGAGAACATCACGCTCCCGATGGACATCGCGGGCCGCAAGCCCGACAAGGCGTGGCTCGCCCAGGTCGTCGAGACCGTCGGACTCGCGGACCGGCTCAAGCACCGCCCGAACCAGCTCTCCGGCGGCCAGCAGCAGCGCGTCGCGGTGGCCCGGGCACTGGCCGCCCGCCCCGAGATCATCTTCGGTGACGAGCCGACCGGAAACCTCGACTCCCGGGCCGGCTCCGAGGTGCTGGGCTTCCTGCGCCGCTCGGTGGACGACCTCGGCCAGACCATCGTGATGGTCACGCACGACCCGGTGGCCGCCTCCTACGCGGACCGCGTGCTGTACCTCGCCGACGGCCGGATCGTCGACGAGATGCACCAGCCGACGGCCGACCAGGTCCTCGACCGCATGAAGGACTTCGACTCCCGCGGGCGGACGTCATGACCGTCCTCAGGACCTCGATGCGCAACTTCTTCGCGCACAAGGGACGCATGGCGCTGTCCGCCGTGGCCGTCCTGCTGTCGGTGGCCTTCGTCTGCGGCACCCTGGTGTTCACCGACACCATGAACACGACGTTCGACAAGCTCTTCGCGGTCACCTCGTCCGACGTGACCGTGCTGCCGAAGGCGGCGAAGAGCGACGACACCCCGCAGAACGGCAAGCCCGAGTCGGTGCCGGACTCCACCCTGGCGCAGGCCAGGCAGGCGGACGGCGTCAAGTCGGCCGAGGGTGCCGTCAGTTCGATGAACGTGACCGTCGTGAACAGCGACAACAAGAACATGGGCTCCACGACCGGCGCCCCGACCATCGCCGGCAACTGGACGCACAACGACCTGCGTTCCATGGAGATCACCTCCGGTCACGCCCCGCGCGGACCGACCGAGGTGATGGTCGACGCCGACACCGTCGACAAGCACCACCTGAAGATGGGCGACGAACTGCGCACCATCGCCGTCACCGGCGACTTCAAGGCCAGGATCGTCGGCATCGCCACCTTCAAGGTGACCAACCCCGGTGCCGCCGTCGTCTACTTCGACACCGCGACGGCCCAGCGCGAACTCCTCGGCTCCACCGGCCGGTTCACGCAGATCAACGTCACCGCGGCGCCGGGCGTCCCGGACGGGCGCCTCAAGCAGAACGTCTCCACCGCGCTCGACGGGTCCTACAAGATCCAGACGCAGAAGGAGAACGCCGACGAGAACCGCAAGGGCGTCGGCGAGTTCATGAACGTCATCAAGTACGCCATGCTCGGCTTCGCCGGGATCGCGTTCCTGGTCGGCATCTTCCTGATCATCAACACCTTCTCGATGCTCGTCGCCCAGCGCACCCGCGAGATCGGCCTGATGCGCGCCATCGGCTCCTCCCGCAAGCAGGTCAACCGCTCCGTACTGGTCGAGGCGCTGCTGCTCGGCTTCATCGGCTCCGTCCTCGGCGTCGCCGCCGGCGTCGGCCTCGCGGTCGGCCTGATGAAGCTCATGTCGTCCATGGGCATGGACCTCTCCACCCGTGACCTGACCGTCAAGACGGCCACCCCGGTCATCGGCATGATCCTCGGCGTCGTCGTCACCGTCCTCGCCGCCTATCTCCCGGCCCGGCGCGCCGGGAAGGTCTCCCCGATGGCCGCGCTGCGCGACGCCGGCACCCCGGCCGACGGCAGGGCCGGTCTCGTCCGCGGACTGATCGGCCTGGCGCTGACCGGTGCCGGAGCGTTCGCCCTGTACACCGCGGCCACCGCGGACAAGGCGAGCGACGGTTCGCTCGTGCTCGGCGCGGGCGTCGTGCTCACCCTGATCGGCTTCGTGATCGTCGGCCCGCTGCTGGCCGGCGGCGTGGTCCGGGTGATCAGCGCGGTCCTGCTGCGGATGTTCGGCCCGGTCGGCCGGCTCGCCGAGCGCAACGCACTGCGCAACCCGCGCCGCACCGGCGCCACCGGCGCGGCCCTCATGATCGGCCTGGCCCTGGTCGCCTGTCTGTCGGTGGTCGGCTCGTCCATGGTGGCCTCCGCGACCGACGAGCTCGACAAGTCGGTCGGCGCGGACTTCATCGTCCAGGGACAGCAGCGGATCGTCCCGCAGGCCGAGAAGGCCATGCAGGACACCCCGGGCCTGGAGCACGTCACCCGCTACAAGGACCTCGCGGCCAGGATGACCTCGCCGGACGGCAAGGTCGACGACTACGAGATCACCGCGGCCGACCCCTCGTACGCCCAGGACCTGCGGCGCAAGACGACCGCCGGTGAGCTGTCGGCGGCGTACGGCACGAACGCCATGTCGGTCGGCTCGGACTACGCCAAGAAGCACCACGTCAAGGTCGGCGACACCCTGAGCGTCGCCTTCAAGGGCGGCTCCACGGCGAAGCTCGAGGTCGCGGCCATCACGGACGACGACGTCGCCATCGACCAGGGCGCCCGCTACACCAGCATCGAGACGATGAAGAAGTACGTGCCGGCGAGCAAGATCCCGCCGAACGAGATCATGTTCGCCAAGGCCAGGGAAGGGCAGCAGAAGCAGGCCTACGCGGCCCTGAAGAAGGCCATGGAGCCGTACCCGCAGTACCAGGTGCGCGACCAGACCGACTACAAGCAGGAGCTCAAGGACCAGGTAGGCCAGCTTCTGAACATGGTCTACGGCCTGCTGGGCCTCGCGATCGTGGTCGCCATCCTCGGAGTGGTCAACACCCTGGCGCTGTCGGTCGTCGAGCGGACCCGCGAGATCGGCCTGATGCGCGCCATCGGCCTCTCTCGCCGCCAGCTGCGCCGCATGATCCGCCTGGAGTCGGTCGTCATCGCCCTCTTCGGCGCCCTCCTCGGACTGGGGCTCGGCATGAGCTGGGGCGCCACCGCCCAGAAGCTCCTCGCCCTGGAGGGTCTGAAGGTGCTGGACATCCCGTGGCCGACGATCATCGGGGTCTTCATCGGCTCGGCCTTCGTGGGCCTGTTCGCCGCCCTGATCCCGGCGTTCCGGGCGGGCCGGATGAACGTCCTGAACGCCATCGCCACCGAGTAGCCGGCGATCACGGCCGGGGACGGCCGCACCGGACCACCGCGCACGGGGGTCGCGGCGGACGGGCCCGGTCCGAGGAGCAGCACGCTCCTCGGACCGGGCCCTCGGCACGTCCGGGACCCGCCCCGCGACCGGGCCCGGCCCACCGGCGAGGCCCCGGCCGCTGGGCGGGAACACCGTGACGCGACCCGCCCGCCCCGGGGTGCGTCACGCTGGGTGACGGGCCCCGCGAGGAACGGCCACGCGAGAGTCGGCGCGGAGTCGTACGCTGGATACCCCCGGCCCGTCCCACGTGTCGGGCGCCTCGCGTTGCCCACTCCCCGGGATGGAAGCCCTTCATGAGCCTGCACGGTCTGCTCGACGCCGTCGTCAAGGACGCCGCCCTCAAGGAAGCGGTGAAGGCCGCCACCGACGGCAACCGGATGCACGTCGACCTGGTCGGCCCGCCCGCCGCGCGCCCCTTCGCGATCGCCGCACTGGCCCGGGAGGCAGGCCGCCCCGTCCTCGCCGTGACCGCGACAGGCCGCGAGGCCGAGGACCTGGCCGCCGCCCTGCGCTCCCTGCTCCCCCCGGAGGGCGTCGTCGACTACCCCTCGTGGGAGACGCTGCCGCACGAGCGGCTCTCGCCCCGGTCGGACACCGTCGGCCGCCGCCTCGCGGTGCTGCGCCGGCTCGCCCACCCCCGCCCCGACGACCCGGAGACCGGCCCGGTGTCCGTCGTCGTCGCGCCCGTGCGCTCCGTGCTGCAGCCGCAGGTGCAGGGCCTCGGCGACCTGGAGCCCGTCATCCTGCGCACCGGCCGCACCGCCGACCTCGGCGAGACCGCCGAAGCGCTCGCGGCAGCCGCGTACTCCCGTGTCGAACTCGTCGAGAAGCGCGGCGAGTTCGCCGTCCGCGGCGGCATCCTGGACGTCTTCCCGCCCACCGAGGAACACCCCCTGCGGGTGGAGTTCTGGGGCGACGACATCGAGGAGATCCGCTACTTCAAGATCGCCGACCAGCGGTCCCTGGAGGTCGCCGAACACGGCCTGTGGGCGCCGCCCTGCCGCGAACTGCTGCTCACCGAGGACGTGCGGCGACGGGCGGCGGAACTCGCCGCGGCCCACCCGGAGCTGGGCGAGCTCCTCGGCAAGATCGCCGAGGGCATCGCCGTGGAGGGCATGGAGTCCCTCGCCCCCGTCCTCGTCGACGACATGGAACTGCTGCTCGACGTCCTGCCCAAGGGCTCGATGGCCGTCGTCTGCGACCCCGAGCGGGTACGCACCCGGGCCGCGGACCTCGTGGCCACCTCGCAGGAGTTCCTCCAGGCGTCCTGGGCGGCCACCGCCGGCGGCGGCGAGGCGCCCATCGACGTCGGCGCCGCCTCGCTGTGGTCCATCGCGGACGTACGGGAGCGGGCGCGCGCGCTGGACATGATGTGGTGGTCCGTGTCGCCGTTCGCCGCCGACGGCGAACTCGCCGACTTCGCCCCGGGTGCGGCGGGGGACACCCTGAAGCTGGGCATGCACGCCCCCGAGACCTACCGCGGGGACACCGCCCGCGCGCTCGCCGACACCAAGGGCTGGCTGTCCGAGGGCTGGCGCGCCGTCTACGTCACCGAGGCGCAGGGCCCGGCCGCCCGCACCGCCGAGGTCCTCGGCGGCGAGGGTATCCCCGCCCGCCTGGACATCGATCTCACCGAGATCGGCCCCTCGGTCGTGCACGTGTCGTGCGGCTCCATCGACTACGGGTTCGTGGACCCGGCGCTCCGGCTCGCCGTCCTGACGGAGACCGACCTCTCCGGCCAGAAGGCGGCCGGCAAGGACGGCGCCCGCATGCCGGCCCGCCGCCGCAAGACGATCGACCCGCTGACCCTGGAGTCCGGCGACTACATCGTCCACGAACAGCACGGTGTCGGCCGCTACATCGAGATGGTGCAGCGCACCGTCCAGAGCGCCACCCGCGAGTACCTGGTGGTGGAGTACGCCCCCGCCAAGCGCGGCCAGCCCGGCGACCGTCTCTACATCCCCACCGATCAGCTGGAGCAGATCACCAAGTACGTCGGCGGCGAGGCCCCGACCCTGCACCGCCTCGGCGGCGCCGACTGGACCAAGACCAAGGCGCGCGCCAAGAAGGCCGTCAAGGAGATCGCCGCCGACCTGATCAAGCTGTACTCGGCGCGGATGGCCGCCCCCGGGCACGCGTTCGGCGCCGACACCCCCTGGCAGCGCGAGCTGGAGGACGCCTTCCCGTACGTGGAGACGCCCGACCAGCTCACCACGATCGCCGAGGTCAAGGACGACATGGAGAAGACGGTCCCGATGGACCGCCTGATCTGCGGCGACGTCGGCTACGGCAAGACGGAGATCGCGGTCCGCGCCGCGTTCAAGGCCGTCCAGGACGGCAAGCAGGTGGCGGTCCTGGTGCCCACGACCCTGCTGGTGCAGCAGCACTTCGGCACGTTCTCCGAGCGCTACGCGCAGTTCCCGGTGAACGTCCGCGCCCTGTCCCGCTTCCAGACGGACACCGAGGCCAAGGCGACCCTTGAGGGGCTGCGCGAGGGTTCGGTGGACCTCGTCATCGGCACCCACCGCCTGTTCTCCTCGGAGACCAAGTTCAAGGACCTCGGCCTGGTCATCGTCGACGAGGAGCAGCGCTTCGGCGTCGAGCACAAGGAGCAGCTCAAGAAGCTGCGTGCGAACGTCGACGTCCTGACCATGTCCGCGACCCCGATCCCGCGCACCCTGGAGATGGCGGTCACCGGCATCCGCGAGATGTCCACGATCACCACCCCGCCGGAGGAGCGGCACCCGGTGCTGACCTTCGTCGGCCCGTACGAGGAGAAGCAGATCGGCGCGGCGATCCGCCGTGAACTGCTGCGCGAGGGCCAGGTGTTCTACATCCACAACCGCGTCGAGTCCATCGACCGAGCGGCGGCCCGGCTGCGCGAGATCGTGCCCGAGGCGCGGATCGCGACGGCCCACGGCCAGATGTCGGAACAGGCTCTGGAGCAGGTGGTCGTCGACTTCTGGGAGAAGAAGTTCGACGTGCTCGTCTCGACGACGATCGTCGAGTCGGGCATCGACATCTCGAACGCGAACACGCTGATCGTGGAGCGCGGCGACAACTTCGGTCTCTCGCAGCTGCACCAGCTGCGCGGCCGGGTCGGCCGTGGCCGCGAGCGTGGCTACGCCTACTTCCTGTACCCGCCGGAGAAGCCGCTGACGGAGACGGCGCACGAGCGGCTCGCGACGATCGCCCAGCACACCGAGATGGGCGCGGGCATGTACGTGGCGATGAAGGACCTGGAGATCCGCGGCGCGGGCAACCTGCTCGGCGGTGAGCAGTCCGGGCACATCGCGGGCGTGGGCTTCGACCTGTACGTCCGCATGGTCGGCGAGGCCGTCGCGGACTACCGCGCCGCGCTGGAGGGCGGGGTGGAGGAGGAGCCGATGCTGGAGGTCAAGGTCGAGCTGCCCGTCGACGCGCACGTCCCGCACGACTACGCGCCGGGTGAGCGGCTGCGCCTGCAGGCGTACCGGTCCATCGCCTCCGCGAACACCGAGGAGGACGTCAAGGCCGTACGCGAGGAACTCGTCGACCGCTACGGCAAGTTGCCCGAGCCGGTCGAGAACCTGCTCCTCGTCGCGGGACTGCGGATGCTGGCGCGGAGCTGCGAGGTCGGGGAGATCGTCCTCCAGGGCAACAACATCCGTTTCGCGCGGGTGGAGTTGAGGGAGTCCCAGGAGCTGCGTCTCAAGCGCCTCTACCCGGGGACGGTCATCAAGCCGGCCGCCCACCAGCTCCTGGTCCCCCGCCCGAAGACGGCGAAGGTGGGCGGGAAGCCACTGGTCGGCCGCGAACTCCTCGGCTGGACCGGCGAGTTCCTCGCCTCGATCCTCGGGTCGTAGCCCGGCCCGGCGGCGGGAGCGCGCGGCCGGCCGTCCGCGACGGCCGGGCTCCCGCCGTCCGAAGGCCCAGCGCCTGTCGGCCTCGCGGCCGGTTCAGGGCCGGCCGGGGCGGAACAGCATGCCCGTCAGGGCGTGGAAGACCTCGTCGGGGTCCTGGTCGCCCACCGGGCCGTCCAGGTTGTGGCTGAGCAGGAGCGTGGCGAAGCCGTGGGCGAGTGACCAGGCCGCGACGCCGGCGAGCCGGGCGTCGTCCCCCCGGCCCTCGGCGGAGACCGAGGAGACGGCGGCGCGCAGCCGCTCGCCCGCGAGGGCCCTGGCCGCCGTCAGCTCCAGGTCGTTCCCGCGGAGCAGCTGCGGGGAGAACATGACCTGGAAGTGGGCGGGGTGCTCCCGCGCGAAGCGGACGTAGCGCACGCCCGCGTCCCGCAGGTCGTCGGCCGCGTCGAGCGCCGCCGCCAGCAGCGCGTAGCCCTCCGCCGCGATCGCCGTGAGCAGGCCGGTGCGGTCCTTGAAGTGGTGCGCGGGGGCGGCGTGCGAGACACCCGCGCGGCGGGCCAGGTCGCGCAGGCTCAGCGCCGCGGGCCCCTCGGCCGCGATGACGTCGAGCGCTGCGCCGAGGATGGCGCGCCGCAGGTCCCCGTGGTGATAGGGGCGCGCGGAGTCGCTGGGCGGGACGGGGCTCATGGGCAGCAGCGTACGCGGAATCTAGTCATTGACAAGTTGTGGCACGGTCGGGCAATCTTGTCGGTGTCAAGTTGTGGAGCGGGTCGTCACGTGACAAGGGGTGCGGTCATGTCGGGGAGCGTCAGCGGGATCGACGGGACGGATCGGTCCGAGGGGAGCGCCGGGGGTGGCGCGGTGGCCGCGGCGGAGGGGAGCGCCGGCGCGGGCGGGGTCGACCTCGGCCAGGTGCGTCGGCTGTGGCACCTGCTGGAGCCCCTGCACGCCGTGCTGTACTACGCGCCGGAGAGCTTCGAGGAGGCGGTCGCGCTCGGGTTCGGGACCGAGGAGCGCTGGCCCAGCTACTTCCCTTACCGTGCCGCCCCGTTGGGCCCCGTCGGGCCGGAGCGGGTGGCCTCCGCCTTTTACAGCTTCAGCCCGCGCATGGTCGGCGAACACGTCGAGTCGGCCTGGCGGACGGCGGGTCCGAAGGAGGTGCTCGCCGCGCGGGAACGATCCGTCGACCGGGCCTATCGGGCTCTGATGGGTGACGGTGTCGCCGGACCCGTGATGGCCGAGGCGGCGGCTCTGGCCCGGCGTGCGGCCGAGGCGGCCGACATGGCGGGCCGCCCGCTCGCCGCGGCCAACGCCGCGTTGGACTGGCCCGAGGCCCCGCACCTCCAGCTGTGGCACGCGGCGACGATCCTGCGCGAACACCGTGGCGACGGCCATCTCGCGGCCCTGCTCGTCGCCGGTCTCGACCCCGTCGAGTCCCTCGTCTCGTTCGCGGCGATCGGCGCGGCCCCGGTCGAGCGCTTCGAGAGCCGCGGCTGGAGCCCGCGGGAATGGGCGGCCGGCCGGGAGCGGCTCGCCGCCCGTGGCCTGGTGGACGAAAAGGGTGTCGCGACGGACGCCGGCCGTGCGCTGCGCCGCCAGGTCGAGGACCGCACCGACCAACTGGCCGCCGGGCCATGGCAGTCGATCGGTCCGGAGGCCGTCGAGTGTCTCGCGTCAGCGCTGGGCGAGTTCTGGGTGGCCGTCATCGGCTCGGGGCTGCTGCCCTCGGAGACGACGCTGGGGATCGGGAAGGTGTGAGACGTACGAGCCACCCGCGACCCGTCTCGCGTCCGGGCCGCGACGACGCCGGCCCCACCCGGTGGGACACCGTGGTGGGGCGGGACGTACGGGGCGCACGAGGCGGGTCAGGGCCATCGGTCGGTTCACACCGACCGTGGGATCACTGACCTGTTGGGGCCGTCCGAGACACCGTCACCTCGGTGCGCGGCGGACTGGCGAGGTCGGCCGGTGCCCGAGCGGGCACCGCTCCGGATATGGCTGTTGTCCGGGCCGGTCAAGACCTGTCAAGGCCGGTCGCGGTCACGGTCCATACCCATCGCGCCTTCGGCTTTGCCCTGCGCGTCGTCGACCTTGTCCGTGTACTTGTCGCCGGTCTTCTTGTTGACCTGCTTCTCCGCGGCGTCGGACATGTCCTTCGCCTTGTCCTGCGCCGCGCGGTTGCTCTTGAACCTGTCGAAGATGCCCATCCAGAGCTCCTTCCGGGGGTGACTCACCACCGACGATACGCCGGGCGTGCGCCAATTGCCCGTTGGGTCGGGTATGACCAGGGAGTAGGCCCCGATAGGTTGGGCAGAGGGGAAGCACGTCCGGGCAGGGCGGACCCGGGGAGGCGAAGGGGAGGGCGTTTGTCGTGCGTATGAGGGGTGGGGCGGCTGCTGCCGCGGCGGTGCTGATCGTGCTCGGTGCCGGGGTCAGCGGCTGCAAGAAGGACGCCATGGGTTCCGCGGGACCGCAGGAGACGGCGGGCGGTGGCGGTGGCGGAGCCGCGCTCTCCGCGGTGGACTCGCTCACCGTCAAGGGGCGCGCCCCCAAGACCGGTTACAGCAGGGAGCGGTTCGGTACGGCCTGGGCCGACACCGACTCGAACCGGTGCGACACCCGCGACGACATCCTCAAGCGGGACCTCAAGGACGTGAAGTTCAGCGACGGCAAGTGCAAGGTGTCGAACGGAGTCCTCGAACCGGACCCCTACGGCGGCAAGGACGTCACCTTCACCCGCGGGCGCAGCCTCGTCGACATCGACCACCTCGTCGCGCTCTCGGACGCCTGGCAGAAGGGCGCCAAGTACTGGGACGCGAGCAAGCGGATAGCGCTGGCCAACGACCCGCTCAACCTCGCCGCGGTCGGCGCGAGTGCCAACCGCAGCAAGGGCGACGGCGACACGGCGACCTGGCTCCCGCCGAACAAGGGCTACCGCTGCACGTACGTCGCGGGGCAGGTGGCCGTGAAGAAGAAGTACGGGCTGTGGGTCACCGCCTCCGAGAAGGCCGCGATGAAGAAGGTCCTGTCCGGCTGCTCCGGCCAGAAGCTCCCCTCGGGCGGCAATCCGACCGACGCCCCGAAGAGGTTCACCGCGAACTAGCGATCGTGCCGGGCGCCGTGCCGGTTGCGGGCCGGGTGCCGGACAGGTGCCGCACAAGGTGTCCGAGCCGGTCAGCTGCCGAGCTTGTCGATGTCGAGGACGTCGCCGGTCGGCTTGGCGGCGGGGACCGGCTTGTCGTAGTCGCCGAAGGTGATCGTGCCCGGGTCCTTCGCCGAGGTGCTGTCGACCCGCAGCAGGTAGGGCTTGCCCTTCGTGGCGACGTACAGGGTGTACCGGTCCTTGCCGTCCTTCTCGTGCAGGATGATCGCCTCGGTCCCGTCGACGGTGGTCGTCCTGCCGCGCGTGGCATTGGAGTTCACGTCCTCCGCGCCGGCGAGCACCGAGTCGAGGTCGCAGAAGCCCGCGATGTCCTTGGCGTCGGAGCCGGTCGCGGACATCTTGGTCCACTTGCCGGCCAGCATGTTCACGACCGCGTCCGTGTCGGCCTTGGAGTCGCCCTTGCCCTGGGCGCGCAGGAACGCCTCGTCGTACTTCATGTAGACGGTGTCGCCGGTCTTGATGAGATCGGCCTTGCCCTGGCCGCCCATGCCCAGCGTGCCGGCACAGTCGCCCTTCTTGCTGAGGGCCATGTCGATACGGATGGTGCCGCCGTCCTCGTCGTCGGGCACGTCGCCCTTCATCCGGAGTGAGGCGGCGCCGTTCGTGGCCTTCACGGCCCGGTCGGCGATCTCGCCCCCGGACAGACCGGCGAACGGACCCTTCGGCTTGCTGTCCGCCTTGGTCTCGCCGGGCAGGCAACCGGTGAGACCGGCGGTGGCCGCGGCGGCGAGGCAGAGAGCGGCAAGTGCGGTGCGACGCATAAGAGTTCCTTGGCGTGGTGTGGGTGGCGGTGTCGGCAAAGGCAGGGACGACCGGATCGCTCCGGCGGCCTGGCCGTTCGATGGGTCAATAACAGCAGAGCCTGTGAACCGAGTCAACACGGTTCACGGAAGAGGTTGTGTACACGCCTGTGAAGGGGTAGATCTTGCATGCGCCGGTATGCTCGGCGTCACACACCGGGACACCGAAATTCCGAAGCACCGAAATTCCGAAACACCGGAACTAACGGGACTACGGGAGTGCGGTGCGGGGGCGACGACGGGCCGCCGGGGTCACAGGGGGCGCCGACCAGAACGAGGGGAGCCGGGCGGGTGCAGCACAACGCGACAGAGGTGACCGCCGCCGGAATCGCACGGCTCGCCGGGGTCGGCCGCGCGGCCGTCAGCAACTGGCGCCGCCGCCACGCCGACTTCCCCAAACCGGTCGGCGGCACCGAGACCAGCCCCTCCTTCGCCCTCACCGAGGTCGAGGCCTGGCTGCGCGACCAGGGCAAACTCGCCGAGGTTCCGCTCCGCGAACGCGTCTGGCAGCAGCTCGCCGGTCACCCCGCAGGCCCCGTCACCGCCCTCGTCCACGCGGGCTGCGTGCTCCTGCTCATCCACGACCGCCCCACCGACTGGCTCGAACTGGGCGCAGGTTCCGACGAACGGCTCGCCGCGCTGCTGCCCGCCGCCCTCGACCAGGTGATCACCCCGAGGTTCGGCCCCCCGCGCGAACGCGCTGTGAACACCCCGGCCGGCCCGGAGCTGCTCACCTCCGCCCCCCTGCTGCGGGGCGCCGCCGAACTGGCCGCCGAGCTGGGCGCGCGGCAGACGTACGAGTTCCTGCTGGGACGCCACCTCGACGCCAACCCCCGTCAGTACACGCTCACCCCCGCCGGCCTCGCCACGCTGATGGCGGACCTCGCGGGACCGGCGCGCACCGCACTCGACCCGGCGTGCGGGACCGGCGCCCTGCTGCGTGCCGTGGCCGCCCGCCCCGGGCAGGAGCTGTTCGGGCAGGACAGCGCGCCCGAGCTCGCGGCGCTCTCCGCGCTGCGGCTGGCGCTCCAGGGCAAGGCCGCCGTGCGGACCGCCGCCGGGGACAGTCTCCGCGCGGACGCGTATCCCGCCCTCCGCGCCGACGTCGTGCTGTGCCACCCGCCGTTCAACGAGCGCAACTGGGGACACGACGAACTCGCCTACGACGCCCGCTGGGAGTACGGCTTCCCGGCCCGTACGGAGTCCGAACTGGCCTGGGTGCAGCACGCGCTGGCCCACCTCAAGGACGGCGGTACCGCGGTCGTCCTCATGCCGCCCGCCGCCGCCTCGCGCCGCTCCGGCCGCCGTATCCGCGCCGACCTGCTGCGCCGGGGCGCTCTGCGGGCCGTGATCGCGCTGCCGATCGGTGCTGCGCCCCCGTACAACATCCCGTTGCACGTCTGGGTGCTGCGCCGTCCCGAGAAGGCCCCCGCGCAGCCCGAGTTGCTGCTCGTGGACACCGGGGCGTCCGCCGGGGAGGGCCGCGCCTTCGACTGGGCCGCCGTGCGCGGTGCGGTGCTCGACGCGTGGCGGCCCTTCGAGCGCGCGGGCAGCGCGCGGGAGGAGCCGGGGTTCAGCCGTTCGGTGCCCGTCATCGAACTCCTCGACGACGACGTGGACCTGGCGCCGGCCCGCCATCTGCCGCCGGCCGCCGCGGGAGGCGGCTCCGAGCGGCTCGCGAGCGTACGCGAGGACCTCGGTGACACCCTGCGGCTCGCCGCCGGTCTCACGCCCCCCGAGGCGCGGCACACCCCCGCCGTGCGCTGGCCGCTCATCACCGTCGGCGAACTCGCGCGCGGGGGAGCCCTTCTGCTGCGCACGGGCGGAAGCAGTGCCCCCGCGCGCGCGAGGGTGCTCACCGACCACGACGTGCTCGCCGGGACCGCCCCCTCCGGCAGTCTCCCCGAGGGCGACGAGGAGACCGTGCCGGTCGAGGCGGGCGACGTCGTGGTCCCCGTGCTCGGGGGCGGTTCCGTCGCACGCGTGGTCGACGCGGACACGGCGGGGGCGGTACTGGGGCGCAACCTCACGCTCCTGCGCCCCGACCGGACCGCGCTGGACCCGTGGTTCCTGGCGGGCTTCCTGCGCGGCACCGCCAACAACCGGCAGGCCAGCAGCTACGCGTCCACCGCCACCCGGCTCGACGTACGGCGGCTGCACCTGCCGCGACTGCCCCTGGAGGATCAGCTCCTGTACGGCGAACGCTTCCGCGCCCTGGCCGAGTTCGAGGACGCGCTGCGGCGCGCGGGCCGTCTCGGGGAGCAGCTCGTACGGGGCATGTACGACGGCCTGACGGACGGGACGGTCGCCCCCGACTGACGCGCGCGGACGACGGCACGGCCGCTCAGGGCGGGCGGAACGGCGGCTTCCCGCACGAGCTCGCCGAGAGCGCCGGAACATGTGAAGTGATCAGCGCGACAACGGTTCGGTACAACCCGGGACCGGTTGTCCTTGTCGGCCTATACGCTCGGACTTCCAACTCGTACGTCCGTCCCCATCAGGCCTCCAGGAGCAGCCATGCACGGCCACGGCTACGCGCCGCCTCCGCCGAAGCGACCCCCGACCGGGCTGCTGGTCGTGCTGCGCGTGATCTTCGGAGCGCTGCCGCTCCTGAGCATCGGCTTCCTGGCGTGGGGGTCCACGCTGCGCGTCGCGCTGGTGACCCGCCGGCCCCTGGACTGGTGGATCTTCCTCGGTTCGCTCCTGGCGATGGGGATCAGCTTCGCCTACCTCAGCACCGACCACACCGACGACTTCAGCAGCCCGAACGGCAACGTCGGGATGATCATCCTGCTGCTCAACGCGGCGGCCTGCACCGGGTACTTCCTGTTCGCGGACATCCGCCACTACAGCCGGCTCACCCCGCCCGGCTACCCGGTGCCGCTCCACCAGGCCGCCCACCCCGGCCCGCACTACGGCTACCCGCAGACCGCCGCTTCGGGATCGCCGTACGGGACGCCGGTCCCGCACCAGCAGGGGCCCGTGGCGCAGCCGCCCGTCGTGCCGCCTCCGCCGCAGCGGCCCGCGCCCGTGCGGATCGACCAGGTGCGTGCCGAGCTCGACGAACTCAGCGACTACCTCCGCAAGCGCGACGGCCGCACCGACGGCGGGGACGGCAGGTGAGCGTGGCGACGGGCCGGGTGATCGCCGACCGCTACGAACTGTCCACGCTCATCGGCCAGGGCGGCATGGGCCAGGTCTGGACGGCCTACGACCAGCGCCTGGACCGGCGGGTCGCGGTCAAGCTGCTGCGCCCGGACAAGGTGGCGGGCCAGGAGGCCGACGAGCTGCGCCGCCGTTTCGTGCGCGAGTGCCGGGTGACCGCGCAGGTCGACCACCCCGGGCTGGTCACGGTCCACGACGCGGGCAACGCGGGCGAGGAGCTGTTCCTCGTCATGCAGTACGTCGACGGGGCGGACCTCTCCGACCACCTCGCCGAGCACGACCCCTACCCGTGGCAGTGGGCCGTCGCGGTCGCCGCCCAGCTGTGCGCCGTACTGAGCGCGGTGCACGCCGTCCCGATCGTGCACCGCGACCTCAAACCGCGGAACGTGATGGTCAAGCAGGACGGCACGGTCACCGTTCTCGACCTGGGCGTCGCCTCCGTCATGGACACCGACACCACGCGTCTGACGCACACCGGCTCGCCCATCGGCAGCCCCGCCTACATGGCCCCCGAGCAGGCGATGGGCGGCGCGGTCGGCCCGTACACCGATCTGTACGCGCTCGGTGTGCTGCTGCACGAACTGCTCAGCGGGGACGTGCCGTTCTCCGGTTCGACCGCGCTCGGCGTGCTGCACCGCCACCTGTACGAGCCGCCGCTGCCGGTGCGCCGGCTGCGCCCGGAGGTGCCGCCCGCGCTGGAGGACCTGGTGCTGCGCCTGCTGTCCAAGGACCCCCAGCACCGCCCGGGTTCCGCGCAGGAGACGTACGAATCGCTCCTCCCGCTGCTGCCGGCGCGCGGCATGCCCACCGGCGCCCCGCTGGACCCCACGCGGCCGTTCCTGCGCCCGCACGCCCCCTGGCCCGACCGGGCACGGACGCCCGCGTCCCAGCCGCAGGCCGCGCCCGCGGTGGAGAAGCCCGACGTGGCGGGCGCGGTGGACGAGGTGAAGCGGCTGCTCGGCGAGGGCCGCATCACGCAGGCCGTGGACATCCTCGGCTCGATCCTCCCGGCGGCCGCCGCCGAGCACGGGGAGCACTCTCCCGTGGTGCGCACCCTGCGCAAGCAGTACGCGGCCACGCTCATGGACGACGGCCAGTACCGCCGCGCCCTGCCCGAACTGCGCCGTCTCGCCGACGAACGCGCCTCCGAGGCGGGCCACGCCGACCCGCAGTCGCTGCGCTTCCGCTACGACGCCGCCCAGTGTCTGGAACAGCTCGGCGAACCCGCCGCGGCGCTGGCGGAGTACCGCGCGCTGCTGCCGTACTACGAGAACCAGTACGTCGCCGGGGACCCGGAGATCTCCCTCGAAGTGCGCCGCAGGATGGGCCACTTGCTGCTCGCGCTCGGGGACCGGGCCGCCGCCCACGACACGCTGGCCCGGCTCCTGCACGATGTGGACCGGCTGCGGGGGCCCGGGCACCCCATGGCGGGGGAGATCCGGCGCACGCTCCAGTGGCTCGGGCAGGTGCGGGGCTGAGCGGGCCCGGACACCGTTGACTTTGCGCCACCTTGGCCGAAGCTTGTGATGATCCGGATACGGGGTTTCCCGGACGGAGGGGGCGCGCCGGGTAGGTTGCCATCTCCCGTGCGCCACGCGCGCGTGCGCGCCCGCCGTCCGGACGCGCCGCGGCCGTGCGACCCACGCACCCGGCACACCGCACCGGCCCCACGGCCGTACCCGTCGTGCCGCTCGAACCGTCTTGCCAGTTGAACCAGTCGACCCAGTTGAACCATGGGGTGGGAATTTTCATGTCCAGCCATCGGCATTCCAAGAAGCGCAGATACGTGGCCTGGGCCGCGGCCGGTGCCGCGGTCGTCGCCGGAGCGGGGATCGCCGCGCAGAACTCGATGGCCGCGACCACGTGGCCCGCGCAGCGCACCTTCACCGGCCGCGCCTTCGACGCCTGCGCCGCGCCCTCGCTGTCCGCGATGAAGGCCTGGCACACCGGCTTCTACGGAGCCGCCGCCGTCTACGTGGGCGGCAGGAACCGCGGCTGCGCGCAGCCCAACCTGACCGCCTCCTGGGTGAAGTCGGTCAGCGCGCTCGGCTGGAAGCTGGTCCCGCTGTACGTCGGCGCGCAGCCGTCCTGCCAGACCGGGAGCAGCCCCGAGAAGATGACCGCCTCGACGGCCGCCTCGCTCGGCGCTAGCGACGGCGCGGACGCGGTCGCCAAGGCCTCGGCCCTCGGCATGAAGGCCGGCAGCCCGATCTACCTCGACATGGAGTCGTACGACGTCACGAACAAGGCGTGCAACGACGCCGTGCTGACGTACGTGCGGGCCTTCGACAAGACCCTGCACGCCAAGACGTACCGCACCGGCTACTACGGGTTCACCAGCTCCAGCGCCAAGGCGATCGCGACCGCGAGCGACAAGACGGACCTGCCGGGCAACCTCTGGTACGCGCTGTGGGACAAGCAGAACACCACGACGACCGACTGGCCGTGGGGTTCGACCCAGTTCACGAACCACAGCCGTGCGCACCAGTACATGGTCAACAGCAAGGAGACGCGCGGCGCCTACACGATCACCGTGGACCGGGACGCGTGGGACGCGCCCGTCGCGATCACGGGCTGATCGCGATGTGACGTGCGGCGGTGCCCGAAGTCGTCGTGAATCGTTGGTCGAATGGCTGGCCGGGAGGCCGGTCACTGCCTACCATCGATCACCGCAAGACTTTGTGCACCGCCGCACAATCTCCTCGGGAGGCTTCCTTGCACCGCCGCCGTCGCACCGCGCTCGTCCTCTCCGCCGCGATCGTCGCGGCGGCCCCCCTGCTCACCGCTTGCGGCAGTGACGCCCATCCCGGCGCGGCCGCGGTCGTCGGAGGCCGGCGGATCACCGTCGCGCAGCTGGAGAGCCGGGTGAACGAGGTGCGCTCGGCGCAGCGCGCCGCCACCAAGGACGAGGCGCAGTACGAGCAGGCCATCGCCAAGACCGGCACGCTCACCCGCGACACCCTGCACGGCATGGTCCTGGACCAGGTCCTCGACCGGGCGGCGAAGAACGAGGGGGTGAACGTGACCCGCAAGGACTCCCAGCAGATGCGGTCGGCCCTCGAACAGCAGGCGGGCGGCTCGAAGGCCCTGGAGACGGCCTGGCTGCAGAACTACGGGGTCGCGCCCAAGCGTCTCGACGACAGCCTGCGCACCGAGATCGAGGCGCAGAAGCTCGCCGCCGCGCTCGGCGCCGACATGAACACCACCGACGGCAAGGCCGTCTTCTGGAAGGCGATGTCGACCGCCTCGAAGCAGCTCCACGTCGACCTGAACCCGCGCTACGGCGCCTGGGACGTCCAGAAGAGCAGCCGGGTCGACGCGAAGACGCCGTGGCTGCGCGAGGTCACGTCGGCGGGGACCCAGCAGACGACGTGACCCGGGCGGGGGCGGCACCGGCCCCCGGGCAGGCCTGTGGACAACTTCCGGGGCCGTCGGCGGCGTGGGTTACGTTCGGGGGGTGAACGCAACCAGCAGCTCCGAGGGCGGCCCCACCGCCACCGATCCCGGCCGTATCGTCCTGCTCACCACCAGCCACCGGGTCGCTCCCGGACTGCTGTCGTGGCCCGCCTGGCAGGCGCTGCACGGCGCGGACCGGGTGCTGTGCGCCGACGGCGCGCATCCCCAGGTGCCGTATCTGCGCGAGGCGGGCATCAGCGTGGAGGAGGTGTCCCCGGCCGCCGAGGACCTCCTCGACGCCTGCGCGGGCGGCCGGTCCCTGGTCGTCGTCGCCACCGGCGAGGGCGAGCCCCGGCTCACCGACGGCCTGGCCCGGCTGGCCGGCTCCGGCCGGGTGCGGATGCCGGACCTGGAGCTGCTCCCCGCCTCGTACGACCTGCCGGGCGCCCGTCTCCTCGACCTGGTCCAGGTGATGGACCGCATCCGCATCGAGTGCCCCTGGTCGTCCCGCCAGACCCACGAGGGCCTGGCGAAGTACGGCATCGAGGAGGCGTACGAACTCGTCGAGGCCATCGAGGACGGCGACCGGGACGAGCTGCGCGAGGAGCTGGGCGACGTGCTCCTCCAGGTCGTCTTCCACGCCCGCATCGCCGAGGAGGACGAGGACGCGCCCTTCTCGATCGACGACGTCGCGGGCGGCATCGTCGCCAAGCTGATCCACCGTCACCCCCATGTCTTCGGCGACGCGACGGCGACGACGCCCGAGGAGGTCAAGGAGCACTGGCTGCGCACCAAGGCGGAGGAGAAGCGGCGCACCTCCGTCACCGAGGGCGTCCCGCTCGGCCAGCCGGGCCTGGCCCTGGCGGCGAAGCTGTCGTCCCGGGTGCGCACGGCGGGCCTCGACGTGCCGCTCCCCGTGGGCGAGGGCGTGGGGTACGAGTTGCTGTCCCTGGCGGCGCGTGCCGAGGCCGGGGGAGTGGATCCGGAGGCGGCGCTGCGGGCGGCGGCCCGTGCGTACCGGGACGCGATCCTCGCGCGGGAGCGGGCAGCGGCCCCGGCGGAGGAGCAGGAGGACGAGCAGGAAGACGCCTGACGGGCCGGGGGTTCAGACTCCCGGGGCGCGGCCGGTCGGGTTGTGCCAGCTCGGCCGCGGGCGGTCGAGGAGCCATTCCGCCGGGCCCAGCGGACGGCTCCCGCCGGTCGGCGGCAGCACGTCGTGGAAGAGCCGGCCGTCCGGTGTGCCGAGTGAGGGCAGCGTGTCGGCGACCTCCTCGACGAGGTCCGGCGGCCCCGCGAGGTAGACGTCGTGCCGGGTCCAGCCGGCCCGGTTGCCCAGCGCGGTCAGCAGCCGTTCGGTCGCCTGGGCCTTGGGGCGGCCGGGCGCGGGGGTGATGTGGGTGACGGTGAGCCGTGGAAGCCGGGCCCGCAGGTGGTCCACGGAGGGCTGGTCGTAGAGGTACGCGATGTCGCGGGCGACGAGGAACAGGCGGGCCTCGTGGGCGGGTTCGAGCTGTTCCAGCAGGGCCTTCACCGGCGCCCAGCCGGTGCCGGCCGCGATGAGGGTCAGTGGCCGGTCCGCCGGGGTCCGCAGGGTGAGGCCGCCGCCGGGTGCGCCGAGCCGCAGGACGTCGCCCACGCGGGTCTGGCGGACGAGAGCGGTGGAGAGCACCCCGCCCTCGACCCGGCTGACGTGCAGGTCGAGGGTGCGGTCGGGCCGGGGTGCGTTGGCGAGGGAGTAGGGGCGCCAGATGCCCGGCAGATGCGACATGTTGACGCTGACGTACTGGCCGGCGGCGTAGGTGAGGCGCTGCCGTGGCCGCAGGGTGAGGACCACGAGGTCGTCGCCGTGCCGGGTGCGGGCGACGATCTCCGCGTCCCACCAGCCGGGCTCGCCCTGGTGCTGGGCCTCCCAGGCGCCCTGGAGCATGATGTTCGCGATCGCCCCGTACGCCTCCGACCAGGCCTTCTCGGCCTCGCCGCTCCAGGCCGATCCGGCGACGGCCGCGAACGCCGCGATCAGGCTCGCTCCCACCGCCGCGTAGTGGTCCGGCTGGGCCAGGTACTTGCGGTGGTCCCGCCCGAGATCGCGTAAGTAGGTGGGCAGTTCCGGGTCTTCGAGCCGGTCCATGACGAAGGTGAGCGCCGCGAACAGCCGGTCCCGCTGCCGCTCCATGTCCTCCGGGAAGTCAGTCGGAAACAGCTCGCGCAGCTCCGGGTTGTGCCGGAACAGGTGCGCGTAGAAGTACTTGACGGCGAACTCGGCCCGCCGCTCCACGACCGCGAAGCTGGACTTGAGTATTTCGGGGTCCACTGCGTGAATGTGGGAGCTGCCGAGCGGCCGAGTCAAACAGCCTCCGATATACGGACAGCCCCGGGCGAACCTGACGAGTGCTTCCCCGCCCCCGCACGCGGCCCCCACGCACGGGCCCGCCCCTGCGTTGCGGCCCTCGGCGGATACCGTCGGGGAGTGACCGAGCACGAGACCCCCGCGAGCCCCGCCCCCGAACTCTTCACCTGGGAGTTCGCCACCGATCCCTACCCGGCGTACGCCTGGCTCAGGGAGCACGCGCCCGTGCACCGGACGCGGCTGCCCAGCGGGGTGGAGGCCTGGCTCGTCACGCGGTACGCCGACGCCCGGCAGACCCTCGCCGACCAGCGGCTGTCCAAGAACCCCGCGCACCACGACGAGTCCGCGCACGCGAAGGGCAGGACGGGGATCCCGGGGGAGCGCAAGGCCGAGCTGATGACGCATCTGCTGAACATCGACCCGCCGGACCACACGCGGCTGCGCCGGCTCGTCAGCAAGGCGTTCACCCCCCGGCGCGTCGCCGAGTTCTCCTCGCGGGTGCAGGAGTTGACGGACGACCTCATCGGACGGTTCGCGGAGAAGGGGTCGGCGGACCTCATCCACGAGTTCGCGTTCCCGCTCCCCATCTACGCCATCTGCGACATGCTCGGTGTCCCCCGCGAGGACCAGGACGACTTCCGGGACTGGGCGGGGATGATGATCCGGCACGGCGGCGGTCCGCGGGGCGGGGTCGCCCGGTCCGTCAAGAAGATGCGCGGATATCTCGCCGAGCTGATCCACCGCAAGCGCGAGGCGCTGACCGTCGAAGCGGCGCCCGACGAGGACCTCATCTCCGCACTGATCCGCGCCTCCGACCACGGCGAGCACCTCACGGAGAACGAGGCCGCCGCCATGGCCTTCATCCTGCTCTTCGCGGGATTCGAGACGACGGTCAACCTGATCGGGAACGGGCTGTACGCCCTGCTGACCCACCCCGAGCAGCGGGCCCGGCTCCAGGCCTCCCTCGCGGCCGGGGAGAGCGACCTGCTGGAGACGGGGGTGGAGGAACTCCTGCGCTACGACGGGCCCGTGGAGCTGGCCACCTGGCGGTTCGCGACCGAGGACGTGCGGATCGGCGGCCAGGACATCGCCGCCGGCGACCCCGTGCTCGTCGTCCTCGCCGCGGCGGACCGCGACCCCGAGCGCTTCGAGCAGCCGGACACCCTCGATCTGTCCCGGCGTGACAATCAGCACCTCGGCTACGGCCACGGCATCCACTACTGCGTGGGCGCGCCGCTCGCCCGCCTGGAGGGGCAGACCGCGCTCGCCACCCTCCTCACCCGGCTCCCCGACCTCCAACTCGCCGGAGATTCGGCCGATTTGCGGTGGCGTGGCGGGCTCATTATGCGCGGATTGCGGACGCTTCCTGTGGAGTTCACCCCGGTCGGATAGTCCGGAACCGGTTCATCCGGGGAGCACGCCGGCCGTGTCGGAGGTGTCCCCGCGGGTGCCGGGAGGGCGTCCGGCCGACCGCCTCGACGGGCGCCGTCAACTGACACGCCGTCATATCTGTGATCTTCACGTGATCTGCGCTGCATCGACTTGTGACAAGCGTTCGAGTCCATATACGTTCACCCATCAATGCGGCCCCGGCGATCGTCACTTCGTCGTAGGTGCCGTAGTCACCCCGTTGTCACGCGAAAGGCTTCCGCATGCTCTCCGGGAACGGCCGTCACCGGCGCCCCCGTCAGGCCCCGGCTCTCATCGTCGCCGCAGGGGTGGCCGGGTCGGCCATCGCGATCCCGCTCCTCGGGGCGTCGAGCGCGAGCGCGGCCGACGGGACCACCTGGGACCGGGTGGCCGAGTGCGAGAGCGGCGGCGCGTGGAGCGCCGACAACGGCAACGGGTACTACGGCGGACTCCAGCTGACCCAGGACAACTGGGAGCGGTACGGCGGTCGCGAGTACGCCCAGAGCCCCGACCAGGCCAGCCGCTCGCAGCAGATAGCCGTCGCCGAGAAGGTGCTCGACAGTCAGGGCCTCGTCGCCTGGCCGACCTGCGGACCGCTCTCCGGGCTCAGCAAGAGTTCGGCCGAGGTCGACGTCGACACGGGCATGGGTGACGACGCGGGCGACTCCGGTTCGAGTGGCCTGTCCACGTCGCCCAGTTCCTCCCCTTCGACTGAATCGTCGAGATCGTCGGATTCATCCGGTTCGAGTGACACCGCCTCGCCGGAGGTGACCGAGAACACCGCGAAGTCCGGCGACTCGCAGGACGCGGACAGCTCGGACAAGGCGACGGCCGATGCATCCAAGTCGGGCAAGTCGGACAAGTCCGGTCGGAGCGGCACCTCTTCGGAGGCCTCCGGGGACGCGTCCGCCGCGCCCGGGCGGCACCGTGGCAGCGCCGACGAGGACGCGACGGACGCCGCCACCGACGGCCGTACGGACAGCGCGTCCGGACGGCACGCCTCGCGCGGCTCGGACGACGCGCGCGACGCCGGCGACGACACCTACGTCGTGCGCGCCGGCGACAGCCTCTGGACGATCGCCGACGACCTTGACGTCACGGGCGGATGGGCCGACCTGTACGCCGCGAACGAGAAGACCGTGGGCATCGATCCCGACCTCATCCTTCCCGGTCAGAGCCTTGCTGTTGATAGCGAAACGGTCGAAAAGTAGCGGGAGTTCGCGTCATGGTTCGCTGGGGAATGTCCGGTTTGGTGCGAGTGAGACATGAGTCTCAGAAGCCCTGATCGTCTTTGAAAATCAGGCGATCGACTGCTTACGGTCGTGACCGCTCGCCACAGCGGGCCCCGACGGTCGCAACGCCGAATCCTGCCAGCGGCCGTACGGGAACAGTCGTCGCGTCAAGCGCCGTAGGCAGGAGCGGGGGACCCAAGGTAAGTGCCGTGACCGGGAGTTGAGAGACACCCGGGGACGGCTTGGGGTAAAGCCGCGCGCCGTGGTCCCGAGACGGGACCGGGACGTGCGGCCGGGCAACTCAACCGGCCCGAACCCGACAGCTCACCTCGCAGGCGTCGGTGAGGGGATCACTCGATGCTGTTTTCCAGCAAGGGCAAGCACCGCCGCCCGAACAAGGCCACCCGTGTCGCCACGCTCGCCGGTGTCACCGGTGTCGCCATCGCCGCCCCGCTGATGGCCGCGGGCAACGCCTCCGCCGCGACCGGCTCCGAGTGGGACGCCGTCGCCCAGTGCGAGTCCGGCGGCAACTGGTCGATCAACACCGGCAACGGTTACTACGGCGGCCTGCAGTTCTCGTCCTCCACCTGGGCCGCGTACGGCGGTACCGCCTACGCCTCCACCGCCGACCAGGCCTCGAAGTCGCAGCAGATCACCGTCGGCGAGAAGGTCCTCGCCGCGCAGGGCAAGGGTGCCTGGCCGACCTGCGGCACCGGCCTGTCGAGCGCCGCGTACAGCGGTGGCAGCTCCACCCCCTCGACCCCCTCGACCTCCTCCGGCTCCTCGGCGTCCGCCGGCTCGGACACCCGTACGTCGGAGCAGCCCGCCTCCCGTTCGCAGGAGCGCCCGGCCGCCAAGAAGACCGTCACCACCCCGACCGGCAAGAAGGTCAAGAAGGGTGACGGCGAGTACAAGGTCGTCAAGGGCGACACCCTCAGCTCGATCGCCGAGAAGAAGCACGTCAAGGGCGGCTGGCAGAAGCTGTTCAAGCTGAACCACGACATCGTGGACGACGCCGACTTCATCTTCCCGGGCCAGCAGCTGCACCTCCGCTGAGCGAGGCCGCACACCGGCCGGACGTGGTCGCCCTCGGCGGACGGCGACCACGACCCGGCCCCGCGGCTCCGCCCGGCTGCGGGACGGCCCCCTCGCGGGCCCGCTCTCCGGGCCTGATCCCCACCGAGGGTCCCCGTCCCCACGGACTCCCCGCTCCGGCGCGTGTTCCCCCGTACGCGCCGGAGCGGGGTTTTTCATTTCTTTTTTTGTTCCGATCGGGAACAATATGTACCGTGAGTTCTGCCCAAGGGATGGTCGATCGGCTGGCCGATCCCCCTGGGCCGGTTAGGCTCATCCCGCAGGACTAGGGACTCGCCAAGCCCTGCGTACCCGCGTCACATCCCAGAAGGAGATGCTCGTGCCGTCCATCGACGTCGTCGTAGCCCGGGAAATCCTGGACTCCCGAGGCAACCCCACGGTCGAGGTCGAGGTCGGCCTCGACGACGGCAGCACGGGTCGTGCCGCCGTTCCGTCCGGCGCCTCCACCGGTGCCTTCGAGGCCATCGAGCTCCGCGACGGTGACCCCAACCGCTACCACGGCAAGGGTGTCGAGAAGGCCGTCCTCGCCGTCATCGAGCAGATCGGCCCGGAGCTCGTCGGCTACGACGCCACCGAGCAGCGCCTGATCGACCAGGCCATGTTCGACCTGGACGCCACCGACAACAAGGGCTCGCTCGGCGCCAACGCCATCCTCGGCGTCTCGCTCGCCGTCGCGCACGCCGCCTCCGAGGCGTCCGACCTGCCGCTCTTCCGTTACCTGGGCGGCCCGAACGCGCACCTGCTGCCCGTTCCGATGATGAACATCCTGAACGGCGGGTCGCACGCCGACTCGAACGTGGACATCCAGGAGTTCATGATCGCCCCGATCGGCGCGGAGTCCTTCTCCGAGGCCCTGCGCTGGGGCGCCGAGGTCTACCACACCCTCAAGAAGGTGCTGAAGACCAAGGGCCTGTCGACCGGTCTCGGCGACGAGGGCGGCTTCGCCCCGAACCTGGAGTCCAACCGCGCCGCCCTCGACCTCATCGTCGAGGCCATCAAGCAGGCCGGTTACATCCCCGGTGAGCAGATCGGTCTCGCGCTCGACGTCGCCGCGTCCGAGTTCTACAAGGACGGCAAGTACGAGTTCGAGGGCAAGTCCCGCTCGGCCGCCGAGATGACGGAGTACTACGAGGAGCTCGTCTCCGCGTACCCGCTCGTCTCCATCGAGGACCCGCTGTACGAGGACGACTGGGCCGGCTGGAAGGTCATCACCGACAAGCTGGGCGACAAGGTCCAGATCGTCGGCGACGACCTCTTCGTCACCAACCCGGAGCGCCTGGCCCGCGGCATCGAGGAGGGCTCCGCCAACGCCCTGCTCGTCAAGGTCAACCAGATCGGTTCGCTGACCGAGACCCTGGACGCCGTCGAGCTGGCCCAGCGCAACGGCTTCAAGTGCATGATGTCCCACCGCTCCGGCGAGACCGAGGACGTCACCATCGCCGACCTCGCGGTCGCCGTGAACTGCGGCCAGATCAAGACCGGCGCCCCGGCCCGCTCGGACCGTGTCGCCAAGTACAACCAGCTGCTGCGCATCGAGGAGATCCTCGACGACGCCGCGGTGTACGCCGGCCGCAGCGCATTTCCCCGCTTCAAGGGCTGACACACTGCGCTCGGCGGTTCCCCGCTTCTAGGGCTGAGCACCACTTGCTTGGGAAGCGTCGTACGTACGTCCCCGTACTCGGTCCCGTACCGTGTGCGGGGACGTACGCACGTGACGGGCCCGCACCACGGCGGGCCGGTACTGGGGAGGCGGGACTCATGGCCGTGAAGGACCGGGACCGGTTCTCCACCTCGACCAGGCTCAAGCTGCTCGGCGAGCAGACGGCGGCCCGGGTCTACCGCTCCCAGACCAAACGGCAGGCCCGCCGCTCCCGGCTCACCGGCCGGGCCGCGCTCCTCGCACTCGTCCTGTGCTCCCTGATCGTCGCGCTCGCCTATCCCATGCGGCAGTACGTCTCCCAGCGTGCCGAGGTCGCCGACCTGGAGCACCGTCAGGAGCAGGCCCGTCAACGGGTCGAGCAGCTGCGCGACCTGAAGGCGCGCTGGCAGGACGACGCGTACGCCGAGCAGCAGATCCGGCAGCGGCTGCACTACGTGATGCCCGGCGAGACCGGCTACGTCGTGGTCGACCCGGACGCGGCGAAGCAGGCCCGCGCCGGCCAGGGTGCCGCCGACCGCCCCTGGTACACCAACGTCTGGGACGGCGTGGACAAGTCCGACGCCGCCGACCAGTGACGAACCCCTGAACTGACCAGAAAGACACGTGACTCACGGCATGGAAACGCCACCGCCGACCACCCCGCGCACCGAGCCCACCGACGCCGACGTCGAGGCCTTCAAGCAGCAGCTCGGCCGGCCGCCGCGCGGGCTGCGCGCGATCGCGCACCGCTGCCCCTGCGGTCAGCCCGACGTGGTGGAGACGGCGCCCCGCCTCCCCGACGGCACGCCCTTCCCGACCACGTACTACCTGACGTGCCCGCGGGCCGCGTCCGCGATCGGGACGCTGGAGGCCAACGGGGTCATGAAGGAGATGACGGAACGGCTGGCGACCGACCCCGAGCTGGCCGCCGCCTACCGCGCCGCCCACGAGGACTACATCGCGCGCCGTGACGCCATCGAGGTCCTGGCGGGCTTCCCGAGCGCGGGCGGCATGCCGGACCGGGTGAAGTGCCTGCACGTCCTGGCCGCCCACTCACTGGCCGCGGGACCGGGCGTGAACCCGCTCGGCGACGAGACCATCGCGATGCTGCCGGAGTGGTGGCGCAAGGGGGCGTGCGTGACGGTCCCCGGCACCACGGAGCCCGCGCAGCCCGTCGACGAGGCCGGCCGGTGACCCGCGTCGCAGCCGTCGACTGCGGTACGAACTCGATCCGGCTGCTGGTCGCCGACGCGGACCCGCGGACCGGGGAACTCGTCGACCTCGACCGCCGGATGACCATCGTCCGGCTCGGCCAGGGCGTCGACCGGACGGGACGGCTCGCGCCGGAGGCACTGGAGCGGACGTTCGCCGCGTGCCGCGAGTACGCCCGGGTCATCAAGGAGCACGGCGCCGAGCGGCTCCGCTTCGTGGCCACGTCCGCCTCCCGGGACGCCGAGAACCGCGACGACTTCGTACGCGGCGTCCTCGACATCCTCGGCGTCGAGCCCGAGGTCATCAGCGGGGACCAGGAAGCGGAGTTCTCCTTCACCGGCGCGACCCTGGAGCTGAAGGGCAGCGACGACCTCGCCAAGCCCTACCTGGTCGTGGACATCGGCGGCGGTTCGACGGAGTTCGTGGTCGGCGCCGACGCGGTGCGCGCGGCGCGCTCCGTGGACGTCGGCTGCGTACGGATGACGGAGCGGCACCTCGTACGGGACGGCGGCGTCACCGACCCGCCCACCGCCGAGCAGATCGCGGCCATGCGCGCCGACATCGAGGCGGCCCTCGACCTCGCCGCCGAGACCGTCCCGCTGCGCGAGGCGCGCACGCTCGTCGGCCTGGCGGGCTCGGTCACCACGGTCTCGGCGATCGCGCAGGAGCTGCCCGCCTACGACCCCGCGGCCATCCACCACTCGCGGATCCCCGTCGAGCGGGTCCGCGAGATCACCGAGTGGCTGCTGCGCTCCACCCACGCCGAGCGCGCGGCGGTCCCCTCCATGCATCCGGGGCGCGTCGACGTGATCGGCGCGGGCGCCCTCGTGCTGCTGTCGATCATGGAGCGCACCGGCTCCCGGGAGGTCGTCGTGAGCGAGCACGACATCCTCGACGGCATCGCGTGGTCGGTGGCCTAGGTCTCCTTTATTACCGATCAGTAGCCTCGGCTGAGCAGGTCGGCTAGCGTATGAGCGGGTCCTAGGGGGTCCGGAGGGCCCCTCGGAGGAACCTCGCCGAGAAAGTTCGTGAAGTTCTTCACAAGGAAAAAACCCCTGCTGGGCGTGGAAGGGGCCGGTTGGGCCTCCGGGTGGGGTCGGGTCGCCTCCGGAGTGACTTCGACGGAGCGTTGCGGGCACGTTTCCGGCCGGTGAAACAGGGGAGTTGTCCCCTGGGTCGAACGGGTCGGAGTGCAGCTCACGCGGTGTTGACAAGGGTACGAACCGTACGCCGGTCGCCCTCGCGGACCATGACCTCGCCCATGTGGGCCGCGCAGTGTAGCAGAGCACCCGCCCAAGCTTGTGAAGGGGCGCACGAGCGACCCCCCATGACCGGGTGGATACTCGATGGCATGAGCACCACGGAGCGTCCCAGGATCCTCGTAGTAGGCGGTGGGTACGTAGGCCTGTACGCAGCTCGGCGCATTCTCAAGAAGATGCGCTACGGAGAGGCGACCGTCACGGTCGTCGACCCCCGGTCGTACATGACCTACCAGCCCTTCCTCCCCGAAGCCGCCGCCGGCAGCATCTCCCCTCGGCACGTCGTCGTCCCGCTGCGACGCGTGCTGCCGAAGGCGGAGGTCCTCACCGGCCGGGTCACCACCATCGACCAGGACCGCAAGGTAGCCACGATCGCCCCCCTCGTGGGCGAGGCGTACGAGCTGCCCTTCGACTACCTGGTCATCGCGATGGGCGCGGTCTCCCGCACCTTCCCGATCCCCGGCCTCGCCGAGCAGGGCATCGGTATGAAGGGCATCGAGGAGGCCATCGGCCTGCGCAACCACGTCCTCGAGCAGCTCGACAAGGCCGACTCCACCACGGACGAGGACGTCCGCCGCAAGGCGCTGACCTTCGTCTTCGTGGGCGGCGGTTTCGCCGGCGCCGAGACGATCGGCGAGGTCGAGGACATGGCCCGCGACGCGGCCAAGTACTACAGCAGCGTCTCCCGCGAGGACATGCGCTTCATCCTCGTCGACGCCGCGGACAAGATCCTCCCCGAGGTCGGTCCGAAGCTCGGTCAGTACGGCAAGGAGCACCTGGAGAGCCGCGGTGTGGAGATCTACCTCTCCACCTCCATGGACTCCTGCGTCGACGGCCACGTGGTGCTGAAGAACGGCCTCGAGGTCGACTCCAACACCATCGTGTGGACGGCCGGCGTCAAGCCGAACCCCGTTCTCTCCCGCTTCGGTCTGCCCCTCGGTCCGCGCGGCCACGTGGACACCGGGACCACCCTCCAGGTGCAGGGCACGGACTACATCTGGGCAGCGGGCGACAACGCCCAGGTGCCGGACATGGCCGCCCGCAAGGCCGGCGTCGAGAACGCCTGGTGCCCGCCGAACGCTCAGCACGCGCTGCGTCAGGCGAAGGTCCTCGGCGACAACGTGGTCTCCGGCATGCGGGGCTTCCCGCAGAAGGAGTACGCGCACTCCAACAAGGGTGCGGTGGCCGGTCTCGGCCTCCACAAGGGCGTCGCGATGATCGTCATGGGCAAGATGAAGATCAAGCTCAAGGGCCGTCTCGCCTGGTACATGCACCGTGGCTACCACGGTCTGGCCATGCCGACCTGGAACCGCAAGATCCGCGTCTTCGCGGACTGGACGCTGGCCATGTTCCTCAAGCGCGAGGTGGTCTCCCTCGGCGCCATGGAGACGCCGCGCGAGGAGTTCTACGAGGCCGCCAAGCCGGCTCCGGCCGCCGCCGCCCCGGCGTCCGCCGCCAAGTCCGAGGAGAAGGCCAAGGCCTCCTGACCGAGGCCTCCTGACCTCCGGTCACCGAACGCCCCGAAGGGGCCGCCCGCCATCCGTGGTGCGGGCGGCCCCTTCGGCGTTCCCGCGGGAGGGTCGCCGGGGCCGGAGCCGGGGCCGGGGAGGACAGCGCGGGCGAACCGGCACAGAAAGCATGGTGCGTACACGTATTTTGCCAACCCGTGACGCGTGGAGGGGACTGCGCGAGGGGCGGGTAGGTGTTTACGTGGTGTCGGAGCGTTCGGGAGTGTTGTCTCGGAGGTGTAGGTCATGCAGGACGCCGCGCCGCGGCTGAAGAGCCTTGTCGAACAGTTGATGGGAGTCCCGCTCCCGTTGCGTATCCGTGCCTGGGACGGTTCCGAAGCCGGGCCGCCCGGCGCTCCGGCGCTCGTCGTACGCAACCGCCGTGCCCTGCGCCGGCTGCTGTGGAAGCCGGGCGAGCTGGGTCTCGCGCGGGCCTGGGTCTCCGGCGATCTGAGCGTGGAGGGCGACCTCTACACCGTGCTCGCCCACATGTCCGGGCTGGTCTGGGAGCGCGGCGAGGACGCACGGGGGCTCGGCGAGGCCCTGCGCGACCCGGAGGTGCGCGCCGCGGTGCGCGGGCTGGTGAAGCTGGCCGGGCCGCCGCTGCCGCCCGCGCCGCCCGCGGAGGAGATGCGCAGACGCCGGCACCTGCACACCAAACGCAGCGACAGACGCGCCATCAGCCACCACTACGACGTCGGCAACGACTTCTACGAGATCGTCCTCGGCCCCTCGATGGTCTACTCGTGCGCCTACTGGCAGGACGGCGGCACCCTGGAGGGCGCCCAGCGCGACAAGCTCGAACTCATCGCCCGCAAGCTCGACCTGAAGCCCGGTCAGCGACTCCTGGACGTCGGCTGCGGCTGGGGCTCGATGGCCATTCACGCCGCCCGTGAGCACGGCGTGAGCGTGGTCGGGGTGACGCTGTCGCAGGAGCAGGCCGCCTACGCCCGCAAGCGGGTCGCCGAGGAGGGCCTGACCGACCGGGTGGAGATCCGGGTGCAGGACTACCGGGAGGTCACCGACGGGCCCTACGACGCGATCTCCTCCATCGGGATGGCCGAACACGTCGGCGCCGAGCGCTATCTGGAGTACGCCGAGGTGCTGAACCGGCTGCTCAGGCCCGGCGGACGGCTCCTCAACCACCAGATCGGCCGACGGCCGCGGCGCGACGAGTCGGCGTACGCCGTCGACGAGTTCATCGACGCCTACGTCTTCCCCGACGGCGAGCTCGCGCCCGTGGGCACGACCGTGACCCAGCTGGAGCGGGCCGGGTTCGAGGTGCGCGACGTGGAGTCCATCCGTGAGCACTACGCGCTCACGCTGCGCCGCTGGGTCGCCAACCTGGAGGCCGACTGGACCCGCGCCGTCCGCCTCACGAGTCCCGGCCGGGCCCGCGTCTGGCGGCTGTACATGGCGGCCAGCGCCCTGGCCTTCGAGCGCAACAACATCGGCGTCAACCAGGTCCTGGCGGTGAAGACACCGGAGGGAACGGGAGAGTCCGGGATGCCGCTGCGGGCGCGAACCTGGAACTGACCCGGGGACCGACCGCGCAGGACCGAAGGGTGAGGGCCCCCGTTCCGTGTCAGGAACGGGGGCCCTCACCCTTCGTGGCATCCGGGCCGCTACTCGGACTTGATGGCCGTCAGCATGTTCAGGCGGGCCGCGCGGCGGGCCGGCCACAGCGCCGCGAGGACACCGACCGCCGCGGCCAGGAGGAGGAAGACCGCCATCCGGCCCCAGGGCAGGACCAGTTCGTACGTCGGCATCTTGCTGCCGATCAGCTGCCCGGCCGCCCAGCCGAAGAACACGCCGAGACCGATGCCGAGGACACCGCCGAAGAGCGAGATGACCAGGGACTCCAGGCGGACCATCCGCTTGATGCCCTTGCGGTCCAGGCCGATCGCACGGAGCATCCCGATCTCCTGCGAGCGCTCGAAGACCGACATCGCGAGGGTGTTGATGACCCCGAGGACGGCGACGATGACCGCCATCGCGAGCAGCCCGTAGAGCATGTTGAGCATCAGCGTGAACATCTGGGCGATGCTGTCGGAGAGATCCTTCTTGTCCTGGACCGTGATCGCCGGGTTGTCGCCGAGGGCCTTCTCCAGCCGGTTCTTGGCCGCGTCCGAGGCGCCGCCCGCCGTCTTCACCATGACCTGCATGTCGGAGACACGGCTCTGGTGCGGGGCGAGCGTGGCGTTGTCCACCATGATGCCCTGGATCAGCTCGTTGCCCTCGTAGACCCCGGCGACGGTCAGGTTCTGCCGCTTGCCGTCCTCGTAGGAGACGCGGAAGGCGGAGCCGGCCTTCCAGCCGTGGGACGCGGCGGTGTCCGCGTCGACCACCACGCGCGGGCCGCCGACCGTGAACGAGCCGCTCTTGACGGTGAGATCGGTGAGCTTGCCGATCGCCGCGCCGTTGACGCCGGTCAGGTACTCCGTCTGCCGGTCGATGCGGGAGGGCGCGTTGCGCAGCGGGCTGACGTCGGTGACCCCGTCGACCCCGGTGAGCTTCTTCTCGACGTCCGGGGAGAGCGTGTTGCCGTTCGCCATCGAGACGACGTAGTCCGCGCTGATCGCCGAACTGGCCATCTTGTCGATCGACTTCTGCAGGCTGCCCGCCATCACCGTCATACCGGTGATCAGGGTGAGGCCGATCATCAGCGCGGAGGCGGTGGCCGCCGTACGGCGCGGGTTGCGCACCGAGTTCTGCCGGGCCAGCTTCCCGGAGATGCCGAAGATCCGCAGGACGGGCGCCGCCGCTGCGATCAGCGGGCGGGACAGCAGCGGGGTGAGGACGAAGACGCCGATGATGAGCAGGACCGCGCCGAGGCCCATGGGGGCCTGGCCGTCCGAGCCGTCCATCGTCGTGGCCGCGAGGACGACGGCGATACCGGCGGCCGCGAACAGGGCGCCGATCGTGTTCCGCAGTACCAGGGACTTCGTCGTCGCCTTCGCGTGCACGCTGCTCATCGCGGCGACCGGTGGGATCTTCGCGGCACGGCGGCCGGGCAGCCAGGCGGCGAGCATCGTGATGAGGACACCGACGAGCAGCGCCGTGGCGACCGTGCCGGGGGACACGACGAGCGGGCCGTCCGGGACGGTGGCGCCGAGCGTGCCCATCAGGGAGCGCATGCCCGCGCCGATGCCGATGCCCGCGGCGAGTCCGGTGACGGCCGCGACCGCGCCGACCACGAAGGCCTCGAGCAGTACGGACCGGGTGACCTGGCGGCGGGAGGCGCCGACCGCGCGCAGCAGGGCCAGCTCCTTGGTGCGCTGGGCGACCAGCATGGTGAACGTGTTCGCGATGATGAACGTGCCGACGAACAGCGCGATCCCGGCGAAGACCAGCAGGCCCGTCTTCATGCCGCTCATCGACGAGGAGATCATCTCGGCCTGGTCGTCGGCGAGTTGCCTGCCGGTGGTCGTGGAGGCGACCTCCTTCGGCACGACGTCGTCGAGCGCGTTGCGCAGCGCGGTCTGGCTGGTGCCGGCGGCGGCCTCGACGTCGATCTCGTCGTACGAGCCGACGGAGTGGAACAGCTTCTGGGCGGTCGCCGTGTCGAACAGGGCGAGGCTGCCGCCGGCCGCGACGTTGCCGTCGTCGGTGGTGAAGATGCCGGTGACGACGGGCTTGAGGACGGGACCGTCGACCGACAGCCGGACGGTGTCGCCGACGTGGTAGCCGGCCCGCTTCGCGGTCTCGGCGTCGATCGCGACCTCGCCGGTGCCGTGCGGCGCGTGACCGGCCGTCAGGGGGTAACGGGGGTCCTTTTCACCCCAGTAGTTGCCGCCCTGGGACTGGAAGCCGCCACCGATGAGTTTGCCGTCCTTGTCGGCGATGGCGGTGAAGCCGTCGACCACGCCGATCGCGGAGGCGGCGCCCGGTGCCCCGGCCACCTTGTCGAGCAGCGGACGGGTCAGCTTGTGGGTCGCGCCGACGGTGTCGCCCTTGTCCTCGGCGCTCTCCGGGCGGATGGCGACGTCGACCTGGTCGAAGCCCTTGGCGGAGCTCTTCTGGTAGGCGTCCGAGATGGTGTTGGTGAAGACCAGGGTCCCCGACACGAACGCCACGCCGAGCAGTACGGCGAGCACGGTCATCAGGAGCCTGGCCTTGTGCGCGAACACGGTGCGCAAGGCGGTACGGAACATGGGTCTTCTCAGTCCAGGAGTCGCAGGAGGGCGCGGGAAGCCGCGAGCGGGCGCGGAAGGGGTGCGGGGCCGCCGAGGAGGTGCGGGGTACCGGGGGTGTCCGGGTGGGACGCCCGGCCGGGGGTCAGCTCGTGCGGCCCTTGCCGTCGAACTGCTTCATACGGTCGAGGACGGAGTCGGCCGTCGGCTCGTACACCTCGTCGACGATCCGGCCGTCGGCGAGGAAGACGACCCGGTCCGCGTAGGCGGCGGCCACCGGGTCGTGGGTCACCATCACCACGGTCTGCCCCAACTCCCGTACAGAGTTGCGCAGGAAGCCGAGGACCTCGGCGCCGGAGCGCGAGTCGAGGTTTCCGGTCGGCTCGTCGCCGAAGATGATGTCGGGCCGGGAGGCGAGGGCGCGGGCCACCGCGACGCGCTGCTGCTGGCCGCCGGAGAGCTGGGACGGCCGGTGGCCCAGCCGGTCGGCGAGGCCGATCATCCGGATCACCGTGTCCAGCCACTGCTTGTCGGGCTTGCGGCCCGCGATGTCCATCGGGAGCGTGATGTTCTCCAGGGCGGTCAGCGTGGGCAGCAGGTTGAACGCCTGGAAGATGAAGCCGATCTTGTCCCTGCGCAGCTTCGTGAGCTGCTTGTCCTTGAGGGAGCCGAGTTCGGTGTCGCCGATGCGCACCGAGCCCGAGGAGAAGGTGTCCAGGCCGGCCACGCAGTGCATCAGCGTGGACTTGCCCGAGCCGGAGGGGCCCATGATCGCGGTGAACTCGGCCTGGCGGAAGCTGACGGAGACCTGGTCGAGGGCGACCACCTGGGTCTCGCCCTGCCCGTAGACCTTCGACAGTTCCGTGGCGCGGGCTGCGACCGCGGTGCTTGTGCCGGCGAGGGGAGTGGTGGTCACGGGAGGGTGCTCCTGTCGGGACGACGAGATGTGCGAGGGACGGATTCCATCGTCCGTGCTGATCCGCGCCCCGGAGTCAGCCGCTGTTCCGGTTCCGGGGGCAGACTCCGGTCGCACCGCGAGCCGTTGTGTCATACCTGGGGATGACGGGTCTGCCCTGAGGGTCCTCCGGGTCGCGCTCCGCCGCAGGACCGCCCGCCACCCTCGGGCCGGCTTCGCCCGGACGGTGAAATTCCGTCATTCCGTATACGGGGGCCGAGACGGTCCGGAAGGCTGCTGGCAAGTGCTGATGGCCCGTACCGGGTGCTGATGCACCCTCAGACGTCAATAAAATAAGACAACATCGGTCCGCCCGCCCGCTGTTCGGGGGACGGGCCCCGATAGGCTCGGAATCTCGATGCGGAGCCCATGGCCTGCCCGGATGGTGGAATGCAGACACGGCGAGCTTAAACCTCGCTGCCCCTCGCGGGCGTGCCGGTTCAAGTCCGGCTCCGGGCACCTCCGATCTCCTCGCACCCTCCCGTACCTTCCCGCGCCCCGAGGCGAACCGTTGACAGCGGTCGTGCGGCGGCGGAGACTCCCCGAGAGGAAAGGTGAAGGAAATTTCACCATACG
The DNA here is from genome assembly GCF_044766365.1 of Streptomyces sp. NPDC102279. Classification (NCBI taxonomy): domain Bacteria; kingdom Bacillati; phylum Actinomycetota; class Actinomycetes; order Kitasatosporales; family Streptomycetaceae; genus Streptomyces; species Streptomyces sp. NPDC102279. The sequence goes on from NZ_JBIWLU010000005.1 coordinate 570,684, forward strand.
AACAGAGGGAGGCGAAGGGGCGTGCCGATGCGTACCACCGTGGGGATCGTCGGGGCCGGTCCGGCCGGGCTGCTGCTGGCCCGGCTGCTGCACCGCGCCGGGATCGACGCCGTGGTCCTGGAGAGCCGGGACCGCACCTATGTGGAGCAGCGGCAGCGGGCCGGAATCCTGGAGCAGGGGACCGTCGACGTGCTCCGGGCCGCCGGCGCCGGGGAGCGGATGGACCGGGAGGGGCTGCGCCACGACGGGATCGAGCTGCGGTACGCCGGACAGCGGCACCGCATCGACTTCCCCGCCCTCACCGGCGGACGGTCGGTGATGGTGTACGCGCAGACCGAGGTGTGCAAGGACCTCATCGCGCTCCAGCTCAAGGAGGGCGGGCCGCTGCTCTTCGGCGCCGAGGCGCTGGCCGTGGAGGGCGCCGAGGGCGACCGGCCCCGCGTGCGGTTCCGGTACGAGGGACGCGAGGACGTCCTGGAGTGCGACTACGTCGTCGGCTGCGACGGCTTCTGGGGCGTCGCCCGCAAGGCCGTGCCCGCCGCGCTCATCCGCGTCTTCGAGCGGACCTACCCCTTCGCCTGGCTCGGCATCCTCGCCGACGTGCCGCCCTCGCACGACGAACTCGTCTACGCCCGCCACGACCGCGGCTTCGCCCTGCTCAGCATGCGCTCGCCCGCCGTGTCCCGGCTCTACCTCCAGGTGCCCGAGGGCACCGACCCCGCGGCCTGGGGCGACGAGGAGATCTGGGACGAGCTGGAGCGGCGCCTGGAGACCACCGACGGGTGGCGGCTGCGCCGGGGCGACATCACGGCGAAGTCCGTCACCCCCATGCGGAGCCACGTCCACGAGCCGATGCGGCACGGCCGGCTCTTCCTCGCCGGGGACGCCGCCCACATCGTGCCGCCGACCGGCGCCAAGGGCCTCAACCTCGCCGTCGGCGACGTCGTGACCTTCGCCCGCGCCCTCGTCCGTCTCCGCGACACCGGATCGGCCGCCCTGCTCGACTCCTATGCCGAGACCTGTCTGAGCCGGGTCTGGCAGGCCGAGCGGTTCTCGTACGACATGACGACCCTGCTGCACCGCGACCCCGCCGCGAGCCCCTTCGAGGACCGCCTCCAGCTCGCCCGCCTGGAGCGGTTCGCCGCCTCCCGGTCGGCCGCGGCGGACCTCGCGGAGGGCTACACGGGCTTCCCCTTCGAGGCCGCGGCACCGGGCGGGACGCCCAGGTCGTAGGAGAAGCGGAATAAGAAGGGATCAAGGTTGCTTGACAGGGCACGAGAGCTCTCGGAAGCCGGTGGTCACGGCTTCGTACCAGTACGGGCGTGCGTGGGGGCACACGCGTACGGTGGCACCACCAAGGGAAAGATCCTCCCCAAGCACTAGGGTCGGTCCTTTGCCTACCTATTACTCTTGAGCCAAGGCACACGCAGGTGGCCATGGAGGAGTGAAATGAGGAGCAGTAACCCGGTCTTCTCGCGACGGGGGTTCAGCCGCGACAACGGCTACGCGGGCTTCAACGCGGCGCCGCAGGCCGGGGGACCCGCTGTCGGCACGCAGGGGAACCCGTACGCCCAGCAGGGCGGCAACCCCTACGCGCAGAACCCGTACGCACAGCAGGACCTTCAGCAGGGCGCTCCGCCGCAGGCCCCGGTCTCCGCCGGCCGTATGACGATGGACGACGTCGTCCTGCGCTCGGCCATGACGCTCGGCACCGTCGTCGTGGGTGCCGTCCTGGCCTGGGCGCTGCTGCCGGTCTCCAGCACCAGCTACGGCCTGGCCATCGGCTCGGCGCTCGTCGCCTTCGTGCTGGCGATGGTGCAGTCGTTCAAGCGCAAGGCCACACCGGCCCTGATCATCGGGTACGCCGCCTTCGAGGGTGTCTTCCTCGGGGTCCTCAGCGAGATGTACAACTCGCAATGGTCCGGCGCTCCCTTCCAGGCCGTGCTCGGCACCATGGCGGTCACCGGCGCCACCCTCCTCGTCTACAAGGCGGGCTGGATCCGGGTCACCGCGCGGTACGCGCGCATCGGCATGACCATCGCCATCGCGTTCGTCGTCGTCCTGGCGGTGAACCTGCTGCTGGTCGCCTTCGGTGTCGCCCCGGACGGCGGTCTGCGCAGCAACGGCCCGCTCGGCGCGATCGTCGGCATCCTGGCGATCCTGATCGGCGCCTTCTTCCTCACCCTCGACTTCAAGCAGATCGAGGACGGCATCGCCTACGGCGCGCCGAAGGACGAGGCGTGGCTGGCCGCGTTCGGCCTGACCCTGACGCTCGTGTGGATCTACGTCGAGATGCTGCGGCTGGTCGCCATCTTCAGCGGCGACGACTAGCGGAGCCGGCGGCCCGGGCGGCCGTCGACCGACACGAAGGGCCCGCGGACCTCACCGGTTCGCGGGCCCTTCGTCGTAGGTGCCGTTCGTCTCGGCGGTGCGCGCGCTCACAGGAGCTTGCGCGCGGCCCTCCTCAGGTCGTACTCGTGAATGATCGCCTTCGCGTGGCCGTACGCGAGGTCGTGCTCGGCGCGGAGCCAGCTGACCTTCTCCTCGAAGCGGAAGAGGGAGGGGCCTTCGTCGACGGTGCGGATCCAGTCGGAGATCTCACGACCGGTGCAATGGGGGATGCGGGCGAGCAGATTGCGATGGGTCTCCTCGGAGAAGACGTGGGACATCGGCGCCTCCGGACGCAAAGGGGATGTAAGCCGGTCCTTCACGCCACCGTGCCTGAGCGTTGGGTTGTTGGCAACAGTCCCGCCGCTGCGCGTAGTCTCGCGGCGTGCTGGATACGACGCCGTTGACCCGAGCCGTGGACCACTTCGCCGACCGGCTGCGCGCCGCGCCGCAGAGCCGCCTGCAGCGCAGCGCAGCGGCCGAGGCGCTGGGTCTGGCCAGGGAGTTCGCGCTGCGCACCCAGCGGGTCGAGGACCCCTCGGGGGAGCGCCGGGAGATGCCCGACGCCGGGATGTTCGCGGCGGCCGACCAAATCACCGTCGCCGCGCACGACTTGGCGCTCGTACTGAAGGACGAGGACGAACTGGCCGAAGCGGTCACGCTCGTCGCGCAGGCACAGAAACGCGCCGGGGTCTGATCCACTGGATCGACTCCGGCGCGCGGTGTGGTGCTCGGTGGGGCGCTCCTGGCGCGGACGTCACAGCGACGCTATGACGCGGTCCGCCAGGATGTACACGTTCTCCTCGCCGAAGGCGAAGGTCAGGGCGTACGCGCCCGAGACGCCGGAGCCGCCCAGCAGGACCGGGGTCTCACCGGCGTCCAGCGCGGCGGCGAGCTGCTCGGCCGTCTCGCGGTGGCCCGGGGTCATGCACAGCGTGGTGCCGTCGGCGAAGACGTACACGTCGAGCGTGCCGAGCGGGCCGGGACGGACGTCCGCCAGCTCCGTACGGCACTCGGCGAGCTCCTCCAGGCAGGCCACCGTGCGTTCGTGGTCGTTGACCACGGGTGACTGGACGGGGACGAAGTCCGGGTGCGAGGGGTGCCGGCGGCGGGCCGCGGCGAGTTCGGGCGAGTCACCGGAGGCGCCGCCCTGGAGGAAGTCCTCGACGTCCGGACCGGCCTCGGTCACCGGCTCCAGGTGCTCCAGGCCCACGAAGTCCGAGTGACGCGGCAGGAACAGCTCACTGTCGGGCAGTCCGAGCAGCGAGGGCGCGTCGGAGGCGTCCCGCGCCTCCTGGGCGGCCCAGAAGGCCCGCGCCTCGGCGAGCTCGCGCTCCCGTTCCTCGGCGAGCGCCTCGGCCACGGCCGTGCGTATCTCGTCCGCGTCGGCCGCTCCACGCGCCGCGGGCACGAGGCCGCGCGCGTCACCGGCGCGGCTCTCGGCCAGTTCGTTGTGCAGGGCCGCGACCTGCCGGCGCAGACCCCGCAGGGTGCGCAGAGCGGCGACGCCCACGGCCGCGGTGGCGGCGGTGGTGAGCAGCAAAGCAATCGGCATGGCGCTCACTGACGTACTCCCGGTTCAAAGTCGGCCCCCGACTTCCTACATCAGCTTGAAGGGCGAACCATCAAACTGTCAGTGCGTAACGTCACAAATGGGACAGGACTTTGGGGCCGGGGTTTAGCCACGCAACCACTTTGACCTGCGCGAACGCCTGTCGGGAGGGACATAGGTCACATCTTGGATGGGATTGGATCACAAATCGGCCCAGAGCCCTGGTGGTTGGGGGACTCTGGGCCGATTCGGTCACCTTGCGTTCAACTCCCGTCACCCAGAAGGTAACGGGAGTTCGCGAATGTCCTAGCTGAGGCGCTCGATGACCATCGCCATGCCCTGGCCGCCGCCGACGCACATGGTCTCCAGACCGAACTGCTTGTCGTGGAACTGGAGGCTGTTGATGAGCGTGCCGGTGATGCGGGCGCCGGTCATGCCGAAGGGGTGGCCGACGGCGATGCCGCCGCCGTTCACGTTCAGCTTGTCCAGCGGGATGTTCAGGTCGCGGTAGCTCGGGATCACCTGGGCGGCGAAGGCCTCGTTGATCTCGAACAGGTCGATGTCGTCCACCGTGAGGCCGGCGCGGCGGAGCGCCTGCTTGCTCGCCTCCACGGGGCCGAGGCCCATGATCTCGGGGGACAGGCCGGTGACGCCGGTCGAGACGATGCGGGCGAGCGGGGTCAGGCCGAGCTCGCGGGCCTTCGTGTCGGACATGATCACGAGGGCGGCGGCGCCGTCGTTCAGCGGGCAGCAGTTGGCAGCGGTGACCATGCCGTCGGGGCGGAAGACCGGCTTGAGGCCCTGGACGCCCTCCAGCGTCACCCCCGCGCGCGGTCCGTCGTCCTTGCTGACGACCGTGCCGTCCGGAGTGGTGATCGGGGTGATCTCCCGCTCCCAGAAGCCGTTCTTGACGGCTTCCTCGGCGAGGTTCTGCGAGCGCACGCCGAACTCGTCCATGTCCTGGCGGGTGACGCCCTTGAGGCGGGCCAGGTTCTCGGCGGTCTGGCCCATCGCGATGTACGCGTCCGGGATCAGGCGGTCCTCGCGCGGGTCGTGCCAGGACGAGCCCTCCGACTGGGCGACCTCGACCGTGCGGGCCTCGGCGTCGGCGAAGAGCGGGTTGTGGGTGTCCGGCATGCCGTCGGAGGTGCCCTTGATCGACCGCGACACCATCTCGACGCCCGCCGAGAGGAAGACGTCGCCCTCGCCGGCCTTGATGGCGTGCAGGGCCATGCGGGAGGTCTGCAGCGAGGAGGAACAGTAACGGGTGATCGTGCAGCCGGGGAGGTGGTCCATCCCCAGCTGTACGGCCACGATCCGGCCGAGGTTGTGGCCCTGCTCGCCGCCGGGGAGGCCGCAGCCGAGCATGAGGTCTTCGATGTCCTTCGGGTCGAGCCCGGGGACCTTGGCCAGGGCGGCCTCGATGATCGTGGCGGTCAGGTCGTCGGGACGCACGTCCTTCAGGGAGCCCTTGAAGGCGCGGCCGATCGGGGAGCGGGCGGCTGAGACGATCACGGCTTCGGGCATCACGGCTCCATTGGCGCTCTGGGATGTGTGCAGGGCTGCTTGGGAAGTTACCCGCACGTACCGCCCGGGTCACCGGTCTCGACGTGTGACACGGGCCGCACTTTCCAAGCGCTTGCTTTTTTCTGGCGGGGGCGCCTTGGGAGTCGGGGGCGTTTTCCCTACCTGGGCCTGTCAGGTCGCCCCGGATCCGTGCGGCCCCCACCTGGGGCTCCGGCCCGGACCCGTGCGGCCCCCACCTGGGGCTCCGCCCCAGACCCCGCTCCTCAAACGCCGGAGGGGCTGAATCTTCCCCCCGCCCCTCGGGGGTCCGCAGTCGGGTGAGCCGGGGTCGGGTTTCGGTGCCGGCTGGGGTGAGGTTCCCAGGGGCGCGGGGAACTGCGTGGCCGGCCCTCGTCGGCCCGCGGTCGGGAGCGGTGGGGTGGAGCGTGGGTCGTCGGGGTCGGATTTGGTGGCGGCCGGGTGGGATGCCCAGGGGCGCGGGGAACTGCGCGAGCAGTGCCCCGCACCCCGGTCAGGAGTGGGGCCCGGGGGACCGGGTGGGCTCCGGTGGGGTCAGGTCGATGGGGCCGGGGTCGGGTCCGTGGCGGGGAGGCGGCGGCGTCGGCGGCGTTTGAGGAGGGCCCAGGGGCCGCGAGGCCCCGTGGGCATCGCGGCCGCCACCTCCGTGCCGGGCTCGGACGCCGCCTCCGCGGCAGCCCGGGCAACCGGCAGGAAGCCTTCGTTGCGCGAGACGTCCGGCCGCTCCTCCTCGGCGGGCCACAGACTCAGCGCGGCACACACCGTGGGCAGCAGCGCCATGGCCGCGGTCGCGTACCCCTCGGCGGAGGGGTGGTAGTGGTCGGGACCGAACAGCTCGCGCGGGTTCGCCTCGAACTCGGGACCCAGCAGGTCGCCCAGCGACACCGTGCGCCCGCCCTGCTCGACCGTGCCGATCGTCTGCGCCGCGGCCAGCTGACGGGACGCCCGCCGGGCGAGCCACCGCAGCGGCTGCTGGACCTGCTCGACCGTCCCGAGGTCGGGACACGTCCCGACGACGACCTCCGCACCCGCCGTCCGCAGGCGCCGTACCGCCGCCGACAGATGGCGTACGGAACGCGTCGGCGGCATCCGGTGCGTCACGTCGTTCGCGCCGACCATGATCACGCAGATGTCCGGCACCTGGGAGCTGTCCGTCAGGGCCAGCACGACCTGCCGGTCGAGGTCGTCCGACTGGGCACCGGGCAGCGCCACGTTGCACAGCTCCACCGGCCGCTCCGCCACCGCCGCGAGCCCCGACGCCAGCAGCGCACCCGGCGTCTGGCGGGCCCGCCGCACACCCTGGCCCGCGGCCGTCGAGTCGCCGAGCATCATCAGACGCAGCGGCGGCTCGTCAGGGGAGGCGCCCGCGTAGTCGTACCCGTAGAGACCGTCCGCGCGCGGGGCGTACGGAGCGTGTCCGTTGCCCACGTGCCGCTTCGCCAGCTGCACCTCCGCCAGCACCAGACCGACGGCAGCCGCGCCCACCAGCCCGACCCCGCCACCGCCGTACGCCGCTCCCGCAGCGATCCGCCGGGCCACCCTCGCCCTCGACAAGCTCGACATCCGTCGCCGCCACCTCCTCGTAGCCGTACAACCACTGCTTGCCCCGAAGAGGAGGTCGGCCAATCTCAACGGCGCGTGAACGACTGCCCAGGGCCGTAGGCTGACGGGACCATTCCTGTAAAAAACGCAGCTCCGGAGACAACGGTGCAATTCCACGACTCGATGATCAGCCTCGTCGGCAACACCCCGCTGCTGAGGCTCAACAACGTGACCGCGGGCATCCAGGCGACCGTCCTGGCGAAGGTCGAGTACTTCAACCCCGGCGGTTCCGTGAAGGACCGCATCGCCCTGCGCATGATCGAGGCCGCGGAGGAGAGCGGCGCCCTCGAGCCGGGCGGCACGATCGTCGAGCCGACCAGTGGGAACACCGGTGTGGGCCTCGCCATCGTGGCGCAGCAGAAGGGGTACAAGTGCATCTTCGTGTGCCCCGACAAGGTCTCCACCGACAAGATCAACGTGCTGCGCGCGTACGGGGCGGAGGTCGTGGTCTGCCCCACCGCCGTCGACCCCGAGCACCCGGACTCGTACTACAACGTCTCCGACCGGCTGGTCCGGGAGACGCCCGGAGCCTGGAAGCCCGACCAGTACTCCAACCCGAACAACCCCCTTTCGCACTATCACTCGACCGGCCCCGAGCTGTGGACGCAGACGGAGGGGAAGATCACCCACTTCGTCGCGGGCGTGGGCACCGGCGGCACCATCTCCGGCACCGGCCGGTACCTGAAGGACGCCAGCGACGGCAGCGTCCAGGTCATCGGCGCCGACCCCGAGGGGTCCGTCTACTCCGGCGGTTCGGGCCGCCCGTACCTGGTCGAGGGCGTCGGTGAGGACTTCTGGCCGACCGCGTACGACCGTACGGTCGCCGACGAGATCGTCGCCGTGTCCGACAAGGACTCCTTCCAGATGACGCGCCGCCTCGCCAAGGAGGAGGGCCTGCTCGTCGGCGGCTCCTGCGGCATGGCCGTGGTCGCCGCGCTGCGCGTCGCCGAGCGCCTCGGCCCGGACGACGTCGTCGTGGTGCTGCTCCCCGACAGCGGGCGCGGCTACCTCAGCAAGATCTTCAACGACGAGTGGATGGCCGACTACGGCTTCCTGGAGGACACCGGCCCGAACGCGCGCGTCGCCGACGTGCTCAGGGACAAGGTGCACGGCTCCATCCCGTCCCTCGTCCACATGCACCCGGAGGAGAGCGTCGGCGAGGCCATCGAGGTGCTGCGCGAGTACGGCGTCTCGCAGATGCCGATCGTGAAGCCGGGAGCCGGCCACCCCGACGTGATGGCCGCCGAGGTCATCGGATCGGTCGTGGAGCGCGAACTGCTCGATGCGCTGTTCACCCAGCGGGCCTCGCTGCACGACCCGCTGGAGAAGCACATGTCGGCGCCGCTGCCGCAGGTCGGTTCCGGTGAGCCGGTCGGCGACCTGATGACCGTGCTGGGCACCGCCGACGCCGCGATCGTGCTGGTCGAGGGCAAGCCCACCGGCGTCGTCAGCCGTCAGGACCTGCTGTCCTTCCTGGCCAAGGGCGGCGTCCGGCAGTAACCCGGGCACGCCCGCCCGGCGCACGGCACCGCCCTGGTGCCGTGCTTCGGTCCGGCCGGCCGGACCGTGATGGATCTTCCCGCCGGGTCCGGGGCGAACTTCGCGGAAGTGGTACGAGCGCGTCACGTCCGCGCAGCACCCGCTTAACACGCGTCCGGCACATTGGTGGATGTCGGCAGGGCGGGAGCGGCTCCCCGCCCCGGCCGACGCCAAAACGGCGCCAAGGACCTCCGGAGCGGCTCCCGGACCTCCATGGACGCCAAGGACGCGCACGCCCGGCCCTGACCCGGCACGCGTCCCTCGCGGGGACCGCCGTCGTCCCGCCCCCCGGTAACGGGGGTGCGGCGGTCCCCGCGCAAGACGTCACGAGGGCCCGGCACTCGCATCGAGTGCCGGGCCCTCGCGTATGTCCGTCCCCCTGGCGCCCCCGGCCCCATGGGTCCCCTGGTTTTCTAGTCCTCCCAGTCCGACTCCTGCCCCGACTTGCGGCGGCCGAAGAAGTTCGGGGACAGGCGGGCGGCCTGCACCACGTTCACCCCCACGATGCCGCCCCAGGCGACGAGCAGCCCTGGCAGGTGCGCGACCCCGCCGCCGATCGCGGACAGCGGGATGGCGAGTACGAGCGAGACGATCCCGAAGCCGAACCGCTCGCCCCAGGAGTCGGACGACTGGGGCGAACGCGCGCCGCGTGCCGCCACCATCTGCTGCTCGGCGAGCTGGCGCCGCACCCGGCGGTCGACAGCTCCGTCGAGGCGCTGCTCGACCTTCTCCAGGAACGAGTCGACGAGCACGGACTCGTACTCGTCGCCGAGCTCCCTGCGCGCGTGCAGGGTGGCGTCGAGTTCCTTCTTCAGTTCGGCGTCGCCGTGGCGGGCATCCATACCGGTCATGCCCCTCACGTTAGGCAGCCGCGGGCCCCGTGGCACTGGGGTTAGCCCCCCTGTTGCGGCGGGGCAGACCCCCGGCGCCCGTCTCCTCGGCCGCTACGCGGACAGCCCGTGCCGCTGGGCGTACGTGTTCGCCACGTCCTCGGGGTCCTTCTTGTCCTTGTCCACCTGGCGGTTCAGCTCGGTGAGCTGGGCGGTCGTCAGGACGTTGCCGAGCCGGGCGAGCGCCCTGCGGACCGTGGAGTCGGCCTTGCGGTCGGCCATGAGAGGGACGACGTGCTGGCCCGGGACGAGGTTCTTCGGGTCGGTCAGGACCACCCAGTCGTTGGCCCGGATGTCGGTGTCGGTGGTGAAGAGGTTCGCCACGTCGACGTCGCCCTTCTTGAGCGCGCCCTTGACCAGCGGCCCGGAGGAGTCGAGGGACTTGAACTCCTTGAACTCCACCCCGTACACGTCCTTGAGGCCGACCGCGCCGACCTGGCGCTTCTTCACCTCGGGGGCGGCGCCGATCACCAGTTTCCCGTTCTGCCGGGCGAGGTCGGCCAGCGAGCCGAGCCGGTACCTCCTCGCGGTCTCCCGGGTGACGACGAAGGCGTCCGAGTCCTCGGCCAGGCCGTACGGAAGGATCTGGAGGCCCGCCGGGAGGGCTACGGCGAGGGCGTTCTGCATCTCGCCCTCCTCCGTGACCTTCGACTTCGGCGCGAGGTAGTGCAGCAGGGCGCCCTGGTACTCGGGGAGCAGGTCGATGTCGCCGCCCTTGAGCGCAGGGATGAGGATCTCGCGGGTGCCCAGGTTCGGGCGGACCGTCGCCTTGACGCCCGCGGCCTTCAGGACGGCGGCGTAGAGATGGCCGAGCACCTGGTTCTCGGTGAAGTTGGCGGTGCCGATGGTGACGCCGCCCTTGCTGGAGCCGCCTCCGCCCGCGGAGGAACCCCCGCCGTCGAGGGAGGTGACGCCGCTGCCGCAGGCGGACAGCGCGGGGACGGAGACGGCCGCTCCGGCGAGCGCGCCGAGGAGGGTACGACGGTTCATGAGAGGTGGGCTCCTAGGCGGGGCGGTGGCGGAGGATGACGCGCTGCAGCGCGGACAGGGCGAGGTCCAGGACGACGGCGACCACGGCGACGAGCACCGCGCCGCCGAGGACCTGCACCAGGTCGCGCTGGGCGAGGCCGTCGAAGACGTAGCGGCCGAGGCCGCCGAAGGAGACGTACGCGGCGATCGTCGCCGTCGCGACCACCTGGATCAGCGCGAGCCGCAGACCCGTCATGATCAGCGGCAGCGCCAGGGGCAACTCGACCCGGAACAGCACCTGGTGGCCGCGCATGCCCTGGCCGCGCGCGGCATCCTTCACATCCGGGTCGACGGCGGTCATCCCGGCGTACGTGTTGGTCACCATCGAGGGGACCGCGAGGGCGACGAGCGCGATGTAGACCGGCCACATCGACAGGCCGCTCGCCAGGAAGACGAGGACGACCAGGCCGACGGTCGGCAGGGCGCGGCCGAACGAGGAGAGGTTGATCGCGAGGAAGGCGCCCTTGCCGGTATGGCCGATGAGCAGGCCGACCGGGAGCGCGATCGCGGCGGCCACGAGGGTGGCGAGCAGCGAGTACTGGAGGTGTTCGGCGAGCCGGTGCGCGATGCCGTCCGTGCCGGTCCACTGGTCGCCGTCGACCAGCCACGCGCCGAGGTTCTTGAGAAGTTCGAACATCAGGCTCGCCGCCTCGTCCACGGGGTGAGTACGTACTGCACGCCGACCAGCAGCGCGTCCGCGACCAGTGCCAGCAGCAGGGTCAGGACGACGCCGACGACGACCGGCGTCGGGAAGTCGCGCTGGAATCCGTCGGTGAAGAGCTGGCCGAGGCCACCGTCGCCGATGTACGTGGCGACCGAGACCAGGGAGATCGACATGACCGTGGCGATCCGTACGCCCGCCATGATCACCGGGAGGGCGAGGGGGAGTTCGACGGTCAGCAGGATGCGCAGCGGGCGCGTGCCCATGGCCTTCGCGGCCTCCCGGGTCTTCGCCGGCACCGAGTCGAGGCCTTCGACGGTGTTCCGCAGGAGGACGACCAGGGTGTAGATCGTCAGGCCGATGACGGTGGTGGTGCGGGTGAGACCGCTGACCGGCAGCAGCAGCACGAAGACCGCGATCGAGGGGATCGTGAACAGGACGTTCGAGAGCCCGAGCAGCAGGCCGCGCAGCGGGCGGACGCGGTGGGCGAGAACGGCCAGCGGAAGCGAGATCAGCAGCCCGAACAGGACGGCGGAGAGCGCGGCTTCGAGATGGGAGACGGTCAGGGAGGTGAGGTCGTCGGTGTGGTCGCCGATCCACGACCAGTCGATGGTCATATGGCGGCACTCGCCTCGGCGTGGGCGAGGCCCGCGCGCTCGTGGATGTCGTCGCGGGACGTCACGCCCGTGAGGATCCCGGCCGCGTCCACGCGGACGACGAGTCCGGTGGGGGAGGCGATCGACTCGTCGAGGGCCCGCAGCAGCGAGTCGGTGTCCTTCAGCGGCCTGACGGGGAGTTCGGTGTCCCCGTCGCGCCAGTGCCGGGGCCTGCGGGCGCCGTCGAGGACCAGCTCCCAGCCGGTGCCCTGCGGGGCGGGGCGCTGCGGCACGTCCGCGAGCGTCTTCAGGGACAGCAGTTTCAGTCCCCGTTCGGCGCCGAGGAAGTCGGCGACGAAGTCGTCCGCCGGGCGGGCCAGCAGTTCGGCGGGGGACGCGCACTGCACGAGGTGACCGCCGGTGCGGAAGACCGCGATCCGGTCGCCCAGGCGGACCGCCTCGTCGATGTCGTGCGTGACGAAGACGATGGTCTTGTTCAGGTCCTTCTGGAGGCGAAGCAGTTCGTCCTGGAGCTGGGTGCGCACCACCGGGTCGACCGCGCCGAAGGGCTCGTCCATCAGCAGCACGGGCGGGTCGGCGGCGAGCGCGCGGGCCACGCCGACGCGCTGCTGCTGACCGCCGGAGAGCTGGTGCGGGTACCGCGTGCCGGTGTCGGCTCCGAGGCCGACGGTCTCCAGCAGTTCGGCGGCCCTGGCGCGTGCCTTGCGGCGGCCCCAGCCGAGGAGGAGGGGCACGGTGGCAACGTTGTCGAGCACGGTTCGGTGCGGGAAGAGCCCCGACTGCTGGATGACGTATCCGATGGAGCGGCGCAGTTCGGCGGCGTCCTGCTCCAGGACGTCCTTGCCGCCGACCCGGATGGTGCCGGAGGTCGGATCGACCATCCGGTTGACCATCCTGAGGGTGGTCGTCTTACCGCAACCGGAAGATCCGACGAGGACGGTCACGCCCCCGTCCGGCATCTCCAGGGAGAGGTCGTGCACCGCTGTCGTGCCGTTCGGGAAACGCTTGTGGACCGCGTCGAACTGGATCATGAGGTGTCCCTTGCCCGGTCTGCATATCGTCATGCAGAGTTCTCTCTACCTGAATAGGTTGTCAACGGGTCGGCGGTAATCGGTGGTCACTCATGGCCGCCAGGCAAGATCCGATGTCCGGATTGAGGAGGGTGTGCGAGTGATGTCGTCTCAGACCGTGGACACGTCGAGTGTGGTGGCACCCCCCGCGAGCGTCCCGCTCGTGGTCCTGGACGGCCGGGGCACCGGAGTGGACGACGTGGTCCGTCTCGCCGACGGGATCGCGCGGCCCGTCGCCGGAACCGACGGCATGAAGCGCGCCGAGGCGTCCTGGGACGCCGCCCGGCAGATCGCCGCCACCGGCCGCGTCTACGGCCGCTCCACCGGGGTCGGCGCGAACCGGAACGAGGACGTGCCCACCGAGGCGGCCGCCGACCACGGCCTGCGCCTGCTGCGCAGCCACGCCGGAGCCATCGGCGAGGAACTGCCCGCACGCCAGGTCCGCGCCATGCTCGCCGTCCGCGCGAACCAACTGCTGGCCGGCGGCGCGGGCCTGCGCCCCAGCGTCGTGACGGCGCTCTGCGAGGCCCTGGAGTCCGGCGCCCACCCGGTCGTCAACGAGTTCGGCTCGGTCGGCACCGGCGACATCGCCGCCCTCGCGCAGGTGGGCCTCGCCCTCGCCGGCGAACACCCCTGGCGAGGGCCCGGCGGCACCGCGCCCGCCGCCCTGGCGCCGGCGCCGCAGCCGCTCGACAACAACGACGCCCTCGCCCTCATCAGCAGCAACGCGCTCACCCTCGGACAGGCCGCGCTCGCGCTGCACGAACTGCGCGGGCTGATCGGCGCCACCCAGGTCGTCGCCGCTCTGTCACTGCTGGCCGTCGACGGCTCCCACGAGGCGTACGCGGCCCCCGTGCACGCCGCCCGGCCGCACCGGGGCTCCGTCGAAGTGGCCCGCAGGATGCGGGAGTTGATCGGCGCCGCGGACCGGCCCACCCCGCCGCTCGGCCGCATCCAGGACCCGTACGGCTTCCGCTGCCTCCCGCAGATACACGGCCCCGCGCAGGACGCGGCGGACGCGCTGGAGGAGGTGCTCGCCGTCGAGATCAACGCCGCGGCCGAGAACCCGCTCATCTCCCCCGAGGACATGGCCGCCTACCACCACGGCGGCTTCTACCAGGCCCAACTCGCCCTCGCCCTGGACCATTTCCGGCTCGCCGTCACCCAGGTCGCGCGGCTGTCCACCTCGCGGCTGTCCACCCTCAACGAACCCGCCTACACCCGACTGCGCCCCTTCCTCGCGGGCCAGGAGGCGGCGTCCTCCGGCGTGATGATCCTGGAGTACGCCGCCGGTGCCGCGCTCGGTGACCTGCGGGCGTTCTCCGCGCCCGCCTCGCTCGGCCACGCTGTACTCTCCCGAGGCGTCGAGGAGCAGGCGAGTTTCGCCTCGCTCGCCGCACGTCAGACGCTGCGGGCCTGCGACGCGTACCGTCTCGTCGTCGGCTGTGAACTGGTCGCCGCCGTACGGGCGCTGCGCCAGCGTGGCCTGCGGCCCGAACCGGAGCTGCCGGCCGGACGGGCGCTGGAACTGGCCGAGGCCGTGCTCGACGCCGAGCAGGCCGACCGGCCGCTCACGGACGACGTGACAGCGGCCGCCGCACTGCTCGACCGGTTCACGGACATCTGGAGGGGGAGCACGCCATGAGCGCGGACAAGGCCGCAGGCGAGGCCGGCGGCGAGGCCGGCGGCAAGGACACAGGCAGGCACACCGGCGAGGACACGGGCGGAGGCATCAACGGGGCCGGAGCCGCGGACGGGGCCGCGACCGGGACCGGAGGCGCCGCCCAGGACGGCGGGGCGCGGGTGAACGACAGCCCCGCCGGACGCCTCCAGGCCCTCTTCGAGGGACGCCGGCTCACCCCCACCCAGCGGCGCATCGCGCACAGCATGGTGCGCAGCGCCGCCGACGTGCCGTTCCTCTCCAGCGTCGAACTCGCCGAACTCGCCGGGGTCAGCCAGCCCTCCGTCACCCGCTTCGCCGTCGCCCTCGGCTTCGACGGCTATCCGGCGCTGCGCCGGCACCTGCGCGAGGTCGCGCCCGCCGAAGCGGCCACCGACACGACCGCGTACAACGAGTACCAGCAGGCCGTCGAGGCCGAGATCGAGAACCTGCGTCACCTCGCCGAGGCGCTCGCCGACCCGCGGCCCGTCGCCCGGGCCGGCCGGCTGCTCGCCGCGTCCCGTCCGCTGCCCGTCCTCGGACTGCGGGCCGCCGCCTCCCAGGCCTACGGCTTCGCCTACTTCGCCGCCAAGGTCCACCCCGACGTCCGGCTGCTGCACGAGGGCGGCACGATGCTCCAGGACCGGATCGACGCGGCGGTGCGGGCCGGGGCCACCGCCCTGCTGTGCTTCGCGCTGCCCCGGCATCCGCGCGAGGTCGTCGACGCCCTCGGTCACGCCAAGGAGGCGGGACTGACCGTCGTCACCGTCGCGGACTCGGCGTTCGCACCGGTGGCCAAGGTGTCCGACCTGCTGATCCCCGCCGCCGTCGGCACCGGCCTCGCCTTCGACACGGCGTGCGCGCCGATGCTGCTGGGCCGCGTGCTGCTGGAGGCCATGTGCGACGACCTGCCGGACGCGCAGGCGCGGCTGGAGCAGTTCGACGCCCGGGCCGCCGCGCGCGGGCTGTTCGTGGAGTAGGCGGCGCGCTCCGGCCCGGGTGTCGCCCACGGCGGCGGGACGGCCCGCGGGCTCTCAGATTCGTCTCACGTTCCGCGGCTAGCCTGCGCGCCCGAAGACACAACGGGCGCGGCGCCTGCCGGTGGCGCGTCCCGTTGCGCGGACGCTCGGGGACAGGAGACAGATCGTGGCGCGCGGAGGACAGGGACTGGCCCGGATGGCCGTCGTGGTGCGGGCCGGAGCCGCACCGCTGTGGTGGTGCGGGGTGTTCGCGGCCGGCGTCGGGGTGCTCGTCCCCGGTCTGACCGGGCGAAGGATCGGTGTTCTCGCGGGGGCCGCGCTGTTCCTCGTCGCGGCGGTCGTCGTGGCGGCCCGGCGCAGGAAGCGGTACGCCGTCCTGGTCCGGTCGGCCGCCCGCGCCGGCAAGCAGGACGTGCTCCAGGACCGTGCCGTGACGGTTCGCAACTGGCGCCGGGGCCACCGCTGGTGGCTTCTGCTCGCCTTCGCCGCCGCGCTCGGCAGCTCCTTCGCGCTCCCCGCCGCGGGCGGCATGCTGCTCGCCGGGGCGGGCGTCGGACTGTGGCTGAAGGCCGGACGCCTCGGCCGGATCGAACGGGCCGGCCAGGAACTGATCTGGGTGCGCGTCGACTGGCTCGGACCGCGCGCCGGCGCTCCCGCCGGCAAGCCGGTCAAGGCCGTACGGTCCACCGGCCCGGCAGCGGGCGACGCCGCGCCCGGAGGGGCACGGCGTCGCTGACCCGTGGCGGGTCGTGCCCGCCCTAGACCTCCAGATCGGTCTCGATCCGCTTGAGCTGGTGGCGGGCCATCGCCAGGTTGGCCCGCTTCTGGTCGAGCACGAGGTACAGGAACAGTCCGTTCCCGCCGCGCCCCTTCATCAGCCGGATCAGGTGGTACTGGTCGGAGAGCGTGATCAGGATGTCCTCGATCTCGCCCTTCAGGCCCAGGTGTTCCATGGTGCGCAGCTTGGCGCGGACGACGTCGGTGTTGCCGGCCGCCGCGACGGTGAGGTCGAAGCTCTTGCTGCCGCCGATCGTGCCCAGCGCCATACCGCTGGTGTAGTCGACGAGTGCCGCTCCGGTCGCGCCCTCGATGGACGCCAGAGCCTCTTTGAGGGCGGTCTCGGTGTTCGTCATGATGTGGTGCTCCTTCTCAACTCTCGGATGTGCTGGGGCGGTTGGTGACAGGGGTGGTCGTGGGCCGGGCGGGCGTCGTGCCGCGCGGGACGCGGGTGCGCGACGGGCCCGGTGAGGGTTTCGCCGTCGTCCGGGCCGGAGCGGCGGGCGGTTCGCCGCGCGCCGTGGCGGCGTCGACCAGCTCCCCGATCCGGGTGCCGGAGCGCCGCCCCTCCAGGTGCAGCCGGCCGACGTTGACGCGGTCCTGGGCCAGCAGCGTCAGTACGGCGGAGCCACCCGCCGCGTAGGTCGCCACATAGCCGTGCACGCCGCGGACGAGCAGCTCGCGCAGGTCGCCCTGTCCGGTGGCCTCCGCCATCCGGATGGCGACCCCGAGGGCCGCCGCGGTGAGCGCGGCCAGACCGTCCGGCTCGACGCCGGGGGTGTCGTGGGCGAGGACGAGACCGTCGGCGCTGGCCGCGAGCGCTCCGGTCAGCTGGGGCACACGGGCCCGTAACCGATGGAGTTCGTCGAGGACTTCGGGTTCCGCCGCCATCAGCAGTCTCCTCTCGGCACGCTGTCGCAGCGCGCGGATCACAAGGCCTCCCGCGGTTCGGTACTCACAAGGCCTCCAGCGCGTCTCTGAGACGTCGCAGCAGGGCGACGTCGGGATCGGTGGAGGACTGGGTGAGTACGCCGGGCACGGAAGGCGGCTGCGGTGCGGGCGCGGCCGTCACGTGGCCGGCGGCGGCGAGCCGGCGCAGGTCGACCAGCGTGTGGAAGGCGGGCCGGCCGAGCGCGGCGGACACGTCGGCCGCCGTGCGGACACCGTCCACCCGTCCGAGCACGGCCTCCTGCCGCAGCGGTACCGCGGGCCCCGCGGCGAGGCCGGCGCGCCGCAACGGGGCGGTGTCGGTCGCCGCGTCGGGCCATATTCGGTGCAGCAGTTCGCGGCGGCGCACCGTCTCGCGCTCCAGCGCGGCCACGGGTACGGGGCGGAGCGGGCCGAACCAGTGCGCGGCGCCGTACCGGAAGCGGCTCGGGGTGCTGCTCGGTCCGAGCACGAAGTACGCGGCGTCGTACAGCGAGCCGAGGTGGCACAGCTGCAGCGCGCCCTCCGCTATTCGCCCGCTGTCGATCAGGAACCGGCCCACGCGGCGGCGGGCGCCGGCCAGGGCGACGGCCTCGCGCCACACCTCGGGCTCCAGCACCCCGCGGGCGGAGAACAGCACGTCGATACCGGGGGTGGCCGGGCTCTCGGCGTGCACCACCTCGCCCTCGTCGAGGTAGAGGGTCCCGCGTTCGCGGATGAGGACGCCGGTGGCCCGCTCGGCGGCGAGCCGGCTGAGCATGGGCGAGACGCCGCCCGCGTCGGTGCTCGGAGCCCTGTCGCGCACCGGGAGCCGGGGCGGAGGAGGGGTTCTGACGGTCGTCATACGAGCACCAGCCGTCCGGCCATCTCGCCGAGCCGGATCCGGGCCAGCGCGAGGTTGCCGTCCGAGCGGCCCAGCCACAGGTGCAGGAACACGCTGCTGTCGAAGCTGGTCCGCACGAACCGGAGGACGTGGTAGCTGTCGCGGTTGCTGATGATCAGGTCCTCGATGGGGGTCTCCTGGTCCGACCACTCGGACCAGTCGGAGCCGCCCTTCGGGGCGAACGACCGGTTCTCGGCGGCGAGTCGGGCCAGTTCGGCCGCCTCCGCCGCGGTCGTCTCGTGGTCGTCGCCCGGCGCGTCGCCGACCGTGCCCAGGGCCAGCCCGCTGGTCCAGTCGACCACCGAGGCACCCCGCGCACCGGGCAGTGTCATGGCTTCCAGCAGGCACTCGTCGATTCCGGGCACCGTGTCTCCCCTCCCGCCAAGGGTTCGGCCGAGTGACGCAGAAGTTACGCACTGTGTGCGCGATGAGTGAGTGATCCGGCATTTTCCTGTGGAACATGCCCGGGATGACTAAGGTGGGTCAACTGACCATATTTTCCGGCGTTCTTGAAACCGCAGGTGGGCGGTTTGTGTGGCCTTGGGGCGCACGACGGGGGCGCTCACGGGCCTGCCGGGGCGCGCGGTCAGCCGCACGCGCCGGGAAGCTGCCCGCGCCACGGCTGCGCGACGGCGGCTCGACAAGGCGTGCCGCCGGTTCCGGCGGGAGATCCACGCCGACGGCACGCTCCTCGGACGCGCCGGCCCGCCTTCGGGTTCCGTGCGGCACCGGAACCGGAACCCGAACGGGGCCGCGCGGGAACCCTTGCGGCGAGGGGGCCCTGCAGGGGGAGGCCCCGCAGCGAGGGGAAGGCCTGCAGCGAGGGGAAGCCCTGCAGCGAGGGGAAGCCCTACAGCGAGGTGAGCGACGGGCTGTTGGTGCCGCCCGACTCCGCGACGATCTCCTCCACCGTCTGCGGCTCGCGCACGACCGCGAACCGCACACCGCCGGTGCCTCCACCGCCGTCGGCTCCGCTGCCGCCGTCCGTGCCGTCGCCGTCGGGCCCGAAGCCGTAGATGCCCGGCCGCGCGAGGGAGTTGTACGCGTAGTGGTGCGCGAAGTAGTACGCGCCGGTGTCCAACGCGGCCGCGTGGTCGCCCTGTTCGAGCAGCGGCAGCGCCCGACCCTCGGCGAGCAGGTCGCCCGCGAAACAGGCGGGACCCGCGATGTCCTGGACCACGTCCGGCCCGGTCTTCGGGCGGCCCTTGGCGTCGTACGCGGCGATCCGCAGCGGCCAGGCCCCCGGCGCGTACACCGTGCGGGCCGCCACCTGGACGCCGGCGTGCGTGACGGCGATCGCGCGGCCCCCCGCGGTCTTCGCGTACTCGACCCGCGCCAGGACGGTTCCGTGCTTGGCCAGCAATGACCGGCCGAACTCGGTGACCAGCCCGTACCGCCCGTCGAACAGACCCGGCACCACCTCGGCGAGCAGCCGCGCGTACTGCGCGTACGTCGGGGCCGTCGCGTCGGAGCCGAAGTTGACCGGCAGTCCGCCGCCGATGTCGATCGTGTCGACCTGCCGCCGTCCGACGTGCCGGTTGATCTCCTCCGCCAGCGCGTACGTCTCCGCCACGCCCTGCGCCATCAGCGAGAGCGGCATGCCCTGCGACCCCGAGTGGGCGTGCAGCCGGGTCAGCCAGGGCCGGTCGGCGTACGCCCGCAGGATCCACGCGCGGGCGCCCTCGTCCCGGAGCGCGACGCCGAACTTGGAGGTCGCCGTGGCCGTGGACAGCGCTCCGATGGAGCCCCCGCCGACCTGCGGATTGATCCGCAGTCCGATGGGCGAGCCGGTGGGTGCCGAGCGCACCATGGCGTCGATGCGCTCCAGCTCCTGCGGGTTGTCCGCGTTCACCGCGATGCCGAGCGCCAGCGCCTCGCGCAGTTCGGCGGAGGTCTTGGCGGGGGAGTCGAGGACGGTCCGGTCGGGGGGAAGCCCGGCCGCGCGGGCGAGCGCCAGCTCTCCCGGGCTCGCCACCTCGGCGCCGATCCCCTCGTCGGCCAGCAGCCGCAGGACGGGCACGAGGGGTGCCGCCTTCACCGCGAAGGCGTGCAGCACGGGGGTGCCGGGCGCGGTCACCGTGTCGAACGCGGCGCGCAGCGCGGCGGCCGAGGCCCGGATGCCCGGCACGTCGAGCAGGGCGACGACGGGCTGCTCCGGGGTGAGGAGGCCCTGCTCCACGGCGGCCCGCACGGCGTCGTCCCGCCGGGCGACCCGCTCGGCGTCCGCCGCCGCCACGGCGTCGCTCCCGGTACCGCTCCCGTCGGCGGCGCCGCTTCCGTACCGGTCGGGTGTCCCGCTGCCCGCCCGCGGGTCGTCCGCTCCGCTCCCGAAGCCGCCGAAGTCCGGCGCACCGGCCCGGCCGCCCCTCGGTGGCCGGTTCCCGCCCGGGGCTCCGGCCCGCTCAGGTACGCCGTTCCCGCTCCCCGTCGTGTCGCCCGAAGACGGTCCGGACGTTCCTGCCGAAGACATCGCAGCCCCACTCACCCCGTCGAACGGCGGATCTCCCGCCCCGTCCATCTCTGCGCCCATGGATCCCAGCCAAACATCGGTGACCGCCAGGAGCAGCCCGTGGACCTATTGACTAGCCCTATTCAAAGGGTGAGGATGTGAATATCCATAGCAACAGTCCGCTGGGAGGCAGACCATGTCAGGACCCCGCCCCGTCCGAGCACCGCGCGGTACGGAACTGAGCGCCCTGGGATGGCAGCAGGAGGCCGCCCTTCGGATGCTGCAGAACAACCTCGACCCCGAGGTCGCCGAGCACCCCGACAAGCTCGTCGTCTACGGCGGCACCGGCAAGGCCGCCCGCGACTGGCGCTCCTTCGACGCCATGGTCCGCACGCTGCGCACCCTCAAGCAGGACGAGACGATGCTCGTCCAGTCCGGCCGCCCCGTCGGCGTCATGCAGACCCACGAGTGGGCCCCGCGCGTCCTCATCGCCAACTCCAACCTGGTCGGCGACTGGGCGAACTGGGAGGAGTTCCGTCGTCTGGAGGCCCTCGGCCTCACCATGTACGGCCAGATGACCGCCGGTTCCTGGATCTACATCGGCACCCAGGGCATCCTCCAGGGCACCTACGAGACCTTCTCCGCCGTCGCCGCGAAGAAGTTCGGCGGCACCCTCGCGGGCACCATCACGCTGACCGCCGGTCTCGGCGGCATGGGCGGCGCCCAGCCGCTCGCCGTGACGATGAACGACGGCGTCGCCATCTGCATCGACGTGGACCCGCGCGCCATCGAGCGGCGCATCGAGCACCGCTACCTGGACGTGAAGGCCGACTCCCTGGAGCACGCCCTCCAGCTCGCCGTCGAGGCCCGCGACCAGCGCAAGCCGCTCTCCATCGGCCTCCTGGGCAACGCCGCCGACCTGCTGCCGCGGATGCTCGCCGAGGGCGCCCCCATCGACATCGTGACCGACCAGACCTCGGCCCACGACCCGCTCGCGTACCTCCCCTCCGGCATGGACCTCGACGACATGGCCGACGCGGCCGCCAAGGACCCGGCGGGCTTCACCACCCGCGCCCGCGAGTCCATGGCGAAGCACGTCGAGGCCATGGTCGGCTTCATGGACGCCGGCGCCGAGGTCTTCGACTACGGCAACTCCATCCGCGGCGAGGCCCAGCTCGCCGGGTACGACCGGGCGTTCGCCTTCCCCGGCTTCGTCCCCGCCTACATCCGCCCCCTCTTCTCCGAGGGCAAGGGCCCCTTCCGCTGGGCCGCCCTGTCCGGCGAGGCCTCCGACATCCACAAGACGGACAAGGCGATCCTCGACCTCTTCCCGGAGAACGAGTCGCTGCACCGCTGGATCAAGCTGGCCGGCGAGCGCGTCCACTTCCAGGGCCTGCCCGCCCGGATCTGCTGGCTCGGCTACGGCGAGCGCGACAAGGCCGGTGAGCGCTTCAACGACATGGTGGCCTCCGGCGAGCTCGCCGCCCCCCTCGCGATCGGCCGCGACCACCTCGACTGCGGCTCCGTCGCCTCCCCGTACCGGGAGACGGAGGCCATGCTCGACGGCTCCGACGCGATCGCCGACTGGCCGCTGCTGAACGCCATGGTGAACGTCGCCTCCGGCGCCTCCTGGGTCTCCATCCACCACGGCGGCGGCGTCGGCATGGGCCGCTCCATCCACGCGGGCCAGGTCTGCGTCGCCGACGGCACCGAGCTGGCCGGCGAGAAGATCCGCCGCGTCCTGACGAACGACCCGGGCATGGGCGTCATCCGCCACGTCGACGCCGGCTACGACATCGCCGAGTCCGTCGCCGACGAGCGCGGTGTGCGCATCCCGATGCGCGAAGGCGCCGAGGGCGGCACCGCGTGACCTTCCACAGCATGTGGGCGGAGCTGCTGCCGATCGGCCGCAGCTCCGCCTCCGGCGGCTACCGCCGCTTCGCCTGGACCGGCGCCGACACCGACTGCCGCGCCTGGTTCCGGCAGCAGGCGGAGTCCCGCGGGCTCACCTGCGAACTCGACCGCAACGGCAACCAGTGGGCCTGGCTCGGCGACCCCGCCGCGGGCGACGCCGTGGTCACGGGCTCGCACCTCGACTCCGTCCCCGACGGCGGCGCCTTCGACGGCCCGCTCGGCGTCGTCTCCTCCTTCGCCGCGCTCGACGAACTCCGGGCCCGCGGCGTGGAGTTCACCAGGCCGCTCGCCGTCGTCAACTTCGGTGACGAGGAGGGCGCCCGCTTCGGGCTCGCCTGCGTCGGCTCCCGGCTGGCCGCCGGACAGCTCACCGTCGAGCAGGCGCACCGCCTCACCGACGCCGACGGGATCACCCTGCCCCAGGCCATGGAGCGCGCCGGGTACGACCCCACCGCCATCGGCCCCGACCCCGAGCGGCTCGGCCGGATCGGCGCCTTCGTCGAACTCCACGTCGAGCAGGGCCGCGCCCTCGACATCGGCGGCGACCAGATCGGCATCGCCAGCGCCATCTGGCCGCACGGCCGCTGGCGCTTCGACTTCCGGGGCGAGGCCAACCACGCGGGCACGACCCGCCTCGTGGACCGCCGCGACCCGATGCTGTCGTACGCGGAGACCGTGCTCAGCGCCCGGCGGGAGGCCCGGCTCGCCGGCGCCGTCGCCACGTTCGGCAAGATCGCCGTCGAGCCGAACGGCGTGAACGCCATCCCCTCCCTCGTGCGCGGCTGGCTCGACTCCCGCGCCGCCGACCAGGCGACCCTCGACACCGTGGTCACCGGCATCGAGAAGGCGGCCCGCGCCCACGCCGAGGAGCAGGGCGTCGAACTCGACGTCGTGCGCGAGTCGTTCACCCCCGTCGTCGAGTTCGAGCACGCCCTGCGCGACGAACTCGCCCGCATCCTCGGCAAGGAGCGCGACGCCGCCCTCAGCGTGCCCGTACTGGGCACCGGCGCCGGACACGACGCGGGAATCCTCTCCGGCACCGTCCCGACCGCCATGCTGTTCGTACGCAACCCCACGGGTGTCTCGCACTCCCCGGCCGAGTTCGCCGCCGAGGACGACTGCGTGGCCGGGGTGACCGCACTCGCCGACGTACTCGAAGGGCTGGCCTGCAGGTGACGCAGACGTACTGGCTGGAACACGCCTGGCTCGACACCCACGTCGAGCCGGGCGTCGCCGTGACCGTGTCCACCGGCGGCTCCACGGCCGGGTCGGACGGCCGCATCACCGAGGTCCGCACCGGCGTCGACACCCCGCCGCCCGGCGCCGAGATCCTCCGCGGACTCACCCTCCCCGGTCTCGCCAACGCCCACTCGCACGCCTTCCACCGCGCCCTGCGCGGCACCGTCCAGGTCGGCTCCGGCACCTTCTGGACCTGGCGCGAGATCATGTACTCCTTCGCCGACCGGCTGACCCCGGAGACGTACCACGCGCTGGCCCGCGCGGTGTACGCGGAGATGGCGCTCGCCGGAGTCACCGCCGTCGGCGAGTTCCACTACCTTCACCACGCCCACGGCGGCACCCCCTACGCCGACCCCAACGCCATGGGTGAGGCACTCGTCGCCGCCGCCGCGGACGCCGGCATCCGCGTCACCCTGCTCGACACGGCCTACCTCTCCTCCGGCTTCGGGCAGCCGCCCAATCATCACCAACTCCGGTTCTCCGACGGCACCGCTGAGGCCTGGGCGGAACGCTGTTCCCTTCTCAAGGACCGGGACCACGCACGGATCGGCGCGGCGATCCACTCCGTACGGGCCGTGCCGGCCGGGGAACTCGCCACGGTCGCGCGCTGGGCCGAGGAGCGGCGCGCCCCGCTCCACGTGCACCTGTCCGAGCAGACCGCCGAGAACGAGGCCTGCCGCGCCGCCCACGGCCGCACGCCCGCCCAGCTCCTCGCCGACCACGGCGTCCTCGGCCCGCGCACCACCGGCGTCCACAACACGCACCTCACGGACGAGGACATCGCCCTCATCGGCGGCTCGGGCACCGGCACCTGCATGTGCCCGACGACCGAACGCGACCTCGCGGACGGCATCGGCCCCGCCGTCGCCCTCCAGCGCGCCGGCTCACCCCTGTCGCTCGGCTCCGACAGCCACGCCGTCATCGACCTCCTCGAAGAGGCCCGCGCGATGGAGCTGAACGAACGGCTGCGCACCCGCACCCGCGGTCACTGGACGGCCGCCGCCCTGCTGCGCGCCGCCTCCGCCGACGGCCACGCGGCCCTCGGCTGGGACGACGCGGGCAGCATCGAGGCCGGCGCGCTCGCCGACTTCACGACGATCGCCCTCGACTCGGTCAGAACCGCGGGGCCGCTGCCGCGCCTCGGGGCCGAGACCGCCGTATTCGCGGCCACGGCGGCCGATGTGCGGCACACGGTCGTCGCGGGCCGCCACATCGTGCGCGACGGCGCGCACACCCTCGTACCGGATGTGCCGACGGCGCTCGCGAGCGCCGTCGAGGCACTGCGCGCCTGACACGGCCCGGACGGCGGGGCCCGTCATCCGGCAGCGGCCGGCGGACCCCCGTCCCCGTCGGCCGTCCCCCCACCCGCAGTCCCGCCACCCCTGAGGACGCCATGAGCAGCACGACCGTCATCACCAACATCGCCAGTCTGGTCACCAACGATCCCTCCCAAGGTGACGGGTCCCCGCTCGGTCTGATCCAGGACGCGGCCGTCGTCATCGACGGCGACCGCGTCGTGTGGACCGGTGAATCCAGCAAAGCACCCGCCACCGACAACCGGTTCGACGCCGAGGGCCGCGCGCTGATCCCCGGCTTCGTCGACTCCCACTCGCACCTGGTCTTCGCCGGTGACCGCACCCAGGAGTTCAACGCCCGGATGTCCGGCCGCGCCTACAGCGCCGGCGGCATCCGCACCACCGTCGCCGCCACCCGCGCCGCCACCGACGAGGACCTGGAGCGGAACCTCACGCGCTACCTCCACGAGGCGCTCCGGCAGGGCACCACGACCATGGAGACCAAGTCGGGCTACGGCCTGACGGTGGACGACGAGGCCCGCGCGCTGCGCATCGCCGCCGCACACACCGACGAGGTCACCTACCTCGGCGCGCACATCGTCCCGCCGGACCACGCCGACGACCCGGCCGCTTATGTCGCCCTGGTGACCGGCGAGATGCTCGACGCCTGTGCCCCGCACGCCCGTTGGGTGGACGTCTTCTGCGAGAAGGGCGCCTTCGACGGGGACCAGGCGCGCGCGATCCTCACGGCGGGCCGGGACAGGGGCCTGCACCCCCGCGTCCACGCCAACCAGCTCACGTACGGTCCCGGCGTGCAGCTCGCCGTCGAGCTGGACGCGGCGAGCGCCGACCACTGCACGCACCTGACGGACGAGGACGTCGACGCCCTCGCGAACGGCAACACCGTGGCGACGCTGCTGCCGGGCGCCGAGTTCTCGACCCGCGCCGAGTGGCCGGACGCCCGCAGGCTGATCGACGCGGGCGTCACGGTCGCCCTGTCCACGGACTGCAACCCGGGCTCGTCGTTCACGTCGTCCGTGCCCTTCTGCGTCGCGCTCGCGGTGCGGGACATGGGGATGACGCCGGACGAGGCCGTGTGGTCGGCGACGGCGGGCGGCGCGCGGGCCCTGCGCCGCGACGACGTAGGACGCCTCGCCCCCGGCGCGTACGCCGACCTGACCCTGCTGGACGCCCCGAGCCACGTCCACCTCGCCTACCGTCCCGGCGTCCCGCTGGTCAGCGGCGTCTGGCGGCGGGGCGTCCGCGCGGTCTGAGGCCCGCCGGACGGAGCGGGGTCCGGAGCAGGGGCGGCGCAGGCACGGAACGGAGCGGAAGACGGAGCGGGGGGGGGGGGGGGGGGGCGGCGCCCCCCCCCCCCCCCCCCCCCCCCCCCCCCCCCCCCCCCCTCCCCCGTCAACCGTCGGACGGTCAGCGTCCGAGGTATTTCGGCTTCTCCTTGTCGACGAACGCCTGGACCGCGATGGTGTGGTCCTCGGAGGCACCGGCCCGCGCCTGGAGTTCGTCCTCCTTCTCCAGGGTCTCGTCGAGGGAGTGGGTCAGCCCGAAGGCGAGGGACTCCTTCAGCGCCGCGTAGGCGAGCGTCGGCCCCGCGGCCAGCGCCCGCGCCACCTTCTCCGCCTCGGCGTGCAGCTCCGCGGCCGGAACGAGCCTGTTCGCGATGCCCAGTTCGTAGGCCTCCCGCGCGCTGATGCTGCGCGGGAAGAGCAGCAGGTCGGCGGCGCGGCTCGGTCCCACGACCCGGGGCAGCGTCCAGGAGACCCCGGAGTCGGCGGTCAGGGCGACCCCGGCGAACGAGGTGTTGAAGGCGGCCGTGTCGGCGACGACGCGGTAGTCCGCGGCGAGCGCGAACCCGAAGCCGGCGCCCGCCGCGACGCCGTTGACGCCGGCCACCACGGGCTTCGCGGCACCGGTCAGGGCCCGCACGATGGGGTTGTAGTGCTCGCGCACGGTGCTCATGGTCCGGCCCTCCCCGGACTGCTTGTCGGCGGCCAGCAGCCCGATGTGCTCCTTGAGGTCCTGCCCGACGCAGAACGCCCGGTTCCCCGCGGCGGTCAGCAGGATCGCCCGCACGCCCTCGTCGGCCGCCGCCTCCTGTGCCGCGTCGCGGAGGGCGACCTTGGTCCCGGTGTTCATCGCGTTCATCGCCTCGGGGCGGTTCAGCGTGATCGTCGCGAGTCCGTCGCTCACCTCGTAGAGCACGGTGTCGGCCATGGTGGGTCCCCTCCGGTGTCGCGGCTCCGTCGTACCGGCCGGTACGTCCTGTCCGATGACAGCATGGCGGAGATCACCGGCGGTGGAGCCGGGCGGTCATGTGACCTGCGTCAAAGAATTCCGCGCCCTGGAAGTCCATGCGGCGGCGCAGTATCGCAGTCACATCGCCGAATTGAGTGGTTTTGCTCAAGCGCGTTGCGCAAGCGATGCCGACTGATGTTGGTCATCGGGTCCTGAGATGCGGGATAATGGCCTGGAAGCAATGTGTTCGATGCCGGTGACGTGTGTCCTATGAGAGGACACGCGTGCCCTCCGAGGGGGCCGTCGGCGACGATGAGCTGGTTTCAGGAAGGGGAACGAGCATGGCGGCCATGAAGCCGCGGACGGGCGATGGCCCGCTCGAGGTGACCAAGGAGGGGCGGGGCATCGTCATGCGCGTTCCGCTCGAAGGCGGCGGTCGGCTCGTCGTCGAGCTGACCCCTGACGAGGCCGACGCGCTCGGCGACGCTCTCAAGAAGGTCGTCGGCTGACGCGGAACGCGACCCTACCTCTTCGGCTTCCCCGGCACCGTACCTGGTGTCGGGGAAGCTGTCTTTTCGGACGGAGAACACTGCCCCGCCGCCCGGGACGGAGCCCGCTGCGGCGCTGTATGGCCTGGTCAGAGGCGTGCGATGGGGTGCGCGGTGCGGGACGGGCGGGCGTGGCAGGTCAGCGCTTGACCGCGCACAGCAGGCCATCGCCCACCGGCAGCAGCGACGGCACCAGCTCCTGGCTCTCGCGTACCGCGCGCAGCAGTTCGCGCAGCCGGCCCACCTCGACCGGCTGGGGTCCCGAGTCCACGGTGCGGCCGTCCGCGAAGACGCCCTCGAAGACGACGAGCCCGCCCGTGCGCAACAGGCGCAACGATTCAGCGAGGTAGTCCAGGCACTCCAGACGGTCGCCGTCGCAGAAGACGAGGTCGTATCCGGCGTCCGCGAGGCGGGGCAGGACGTCCAGCGCGCGGCCCGGGATGAACCGCGCGCGGTTGGTGGCGAAACCGGCGGCACGGAAGGCCTGGCGGGCGAGCTGCTGGCGCTCCGGCTCCGGATCCACGGTGGTCAGTACCCCGTCCGGCCGCATGCCGTGCAGCAGATGGATTCCGGAGACGCCGGTCCCGGTCCCGATCTCCGCGACCGCCTTCGCGTCCACGGTGGCGGCGAGCATCCGCAGCGCCGCGCCCGTGCCGGGGGACACCGAGCGCATGCCTGCCTCGCGGGCCCGGTCCCGGGCCCAGCGCAGCGTCTCGTCCTCGGCGACAAAGGCGTCGGCGAACGCCCAGCTCGTCTGCCGGTTGCCGGTAATGACCCTCTCCTGTCCCCGTGGTTGCCTGGGCGTGACTGTATCCGTTGGTGCCGGGAACCTGCCGATGGGACCAGGCGTTTAGAGGGGTGGGGAAACAGAGCGGGGGAAAGAAGATGGACCAGCGCACGGAGCGAGGCGGCGGGCAGGTGCTGACGCACCCATATGAGCCCGTATCAAATTCTCGTAAAACCGCTTATCCGGAGCTAACGGGCGAGGTGGCTATGGTAGGTGCTCCACTGGACACCACCAGAGCCGACAGGGGAGGTGCGGCTGCGCCTGTGGATCGAGGCGGAGTGCTCCGGCGCCTGCTCAGATCAGCGGGTGAGCCGAAATCCGTGACCGACAAAGCTGACCAGTCCCATGCTGCTGCCCCTGTGCAGACCGCGACGTTCACCACCGACGCGGAGTCGCAGCCGTGGACTCCGCCCACGTGGGAGGAGATCGTCAGCACCCACAGCGGCCGCGTCTACCGCCTCGCCTACCGCCTCACGGGCAACCAGCACGACGCCGAGGACCTCACCCAGGAGGTCTTCGTCCGCGTCTTCCGCTCGCTGTCCACCTACACGCCCGGCACCTTCGAGGGCTGGCTGCACCGCATCACCACGAACCTCTTCCTGGACATGGTGCGCCGTAAGCAGCGCATCCGTTTCGACGCCCTCGGCGACGACGCGGCCGAGCGCCTGCCCAGCAGAGAGCCCTCCCCGCAGCAGGTCTTCAACGACGCGCACTTCGACGCCGACGTCCAGCAGGCGCTGGACACCCTCGCGCCCGAGTTCCGCGCCGCCGTCGTCCTCTGCGACATCGAAGGACTGTCGTACGAGGAGATCGCCGCGACCCTGGGCGTCAAGCTCGGCACGGTCCGTTCCCGGATCCACCGCGGCCGCTCCCAGCTGCGCAAGGCCCTGGCACACCGGTCCCCCGAGGCCCGCGCCGAGCGACGCTCGTTCGCGGCCCGTGTGCCCGTGCTGGGGGGAGGGGGCGCGACCGCGTGAGTGGAACCCGACCCACCCCTGCCGAGCAGCACCTAGGGGACCGACTTTCCGCCCTGGTGGACGGAGAGCTCGGTCATGAGTCGCGCGACCGTGTCCTCGCCCACCTCGCGACCTGCGCGAAGTGCAAGGTCGAGGCCGACGCCCAGCGACGTTTGAAGAACGTCTTCGCCGAAATGGCCCCGCCGCCCCCGTCCGAGAGCTTCCTGGCCCGTCTCCAGGGGCTGCCCGGGGGAGGGGACTCCGACAGCGGTTCGCCGTTCGGCGGAGGTGCGTTCGGAGGAAGACTTCCCGGCGGCTCCGGGGGCCCGGGCATGCCCGGCGTCTTCGGGGTGCGGGGTGAGCCCTTCGGTTACGTGCCCGCGGGGCCGCACGCCGACGTGTTGCCTCCCTCCTCCGGGGGCGGCTTCCGCATCCATGACGTCGGCCGTCACGAGGCCGAGCGGTCGGCCTCACGCGGACTGCGCCTCGCCTTCGCCGCGGCCGGCGCGGTGTCGCTGGCCGCCGTCGCGCTCGGCGGGGTGTCGACCGGAATCCCCGGGGACACCGCGGACGCGCGCGGAGGCTCCGGTGTCGGCAGCAATGTCACGCCGGCGCGGACCCAGGGCACCGGCACTCCCACGACCCCGGAGGCTCAGCGCCGCCGGTCGGCCGGGCCGCTGCTCGCCCAGGGCGAGCGCTCCCTCGGCAACGGTCCGGTCGCCCCGACCGAGGTGTCCGCCCCGCTGCTGCCCGGAGTTCCCGCTCCGGCGGACCGCGGCGCCGACGCCGACGCCGTGCACACGCTGACGACCCCGGTGGTCGCCGGTGCCGCCGCCATGTCCCCGCTGATACGCCCGCTCACCAGTGCCCAGCCGGTCGCGCTGAACACGTGGTCCGCCGCCTCGGAGACCACGACCCCGGGCCTGCTCGCCGCCCCCGCCGCCACACCGTCCCCCTCTTCGTCCACGTCCCCCACTTCCCCCTCCGCTCGTAGTCTTCGCTGACCCTGCCCTCTGCGCGGCGGCCCGTGAACCTGGTTGAATCCGGGGTGGGCCGCGCCCGCGGGAGGGATTCCGGGCGTGGCGTCGACCGGTCTGTGGTGACCGTCGGCGAGTTGTGCCGCGGGCCAGGTGTGGGGAGAGCATGAACGAGGGGAAGCCCACGAAGGCGAAGTGGTGGAGCAGGCCCCGGCCGCACGGTCCGGGCCCCGAAACCCCACCGGCTCCTCTCACGAACCCGGACGCCGAAGGCCCTGCCACCGGACCGGCGACCGAGCCGGACGGCACAGCCGACCGCCCCGGCCTTTCCCTTTCCGAGCCCGAATCCGGTCCCGCGCAGCCGAGCATTCCCGCACCCCGAGCGCACGTGCCGGGGGCCCGGGAGGGCGCACCACGGGACGCCCACCTGCCGGAAGCTCCCGAGGCCGACACCGGTGTCTCGCCCGTGCCCGGGGTACGTGAGGCCGACGCCGGTGATGCGGGCCGGGCCGTGACCGATGGCGACTCCCATCTCCCCGGAGGCCGTGTCAGCGGCACCGGTGAGTCGGGCCTGCCCGGGGTCCGTGAGCCCGATGCGGATGCCGACGCCGACGACTTGCACGTGGCCGGCGCCGGCGAGGGTGCCGACGTCGACTCGGCCCTGCCGGGAGCCCGTGAGTCCGACACTGGTGACTACGAGCTGGCGCGGCCTGCCGCGAACCCCGCCCCGGTGCGAGAGGCTGCCCCGGCGAACGCCGGTCCGGTGGTGGTGGTGCGAGAGGCTGCCTCGGCGAGCACCGGCTCGGTGGTGCAAGAGGCTGCCTCGGCGAGCACCGGCCCGGCCCGGGAGCCCGTCCCCGCGCACTCCGGCTCCCCGCACTCCGACTCCGGCTCCGGCCTGGACTCCGACTCCGACGGGCCGTCCGAGGCCGCCGACGCCGTCCGTCCGGCGCAGTCCGGCGCCGGACCCAGCGGGCCGCACGGCCCGGGCTCCGCCGTACCGTCCCTCACCGGTGACGGCACCGGCCTCCGTGAAGACGGGGACTACGAGCTGGCGCGGCCCGCTGTGGCGCGTCCGGAGCCCCAGCACGCGTCCGACCCCTACAGCACCCCTCCCTACGGCCACCCCGGCCCCTGGGCCCCCGCTCCGCCCGTCCAGCACCCCACCACCTCCCACACCCCCCACGCCGAGGGCTCCGACCACTCCGCGACGATCCCGGCGCAGGCCCAGGCCGCCTCCCCCCTCGACCCCGTGCCCCAGGACGTCCCGCCCCCGGCCCCCGCCGGGCCGAGCGCCCCGCAGACCCCCGAGGAGCAGGCCCCGGACCCCTGGCGGAACTACGACCCCTGGGCGGCCCCGGCGCCGCTCCAGCAGAACGGGGGCGCCGTGCCCACCGTGACGCAGCGCCGCAAGCGGACGCGGAAGACCCTCGTGCTCGCGGCCGTCGTACTCGCGCTGCTGTCCGGCGGGGTCGGCGGCGTCGTGGGCGCGTATCTGCAGCGCGACGAGGGGACGACGAGGGTCGAGCTGCCGCAGGCCGCCAAGGAGGCCCCCGGGCGGGCCCCGGACAGCGTGGCCGGCATCGCCGCACACGCGCTCCCCAGCGTCGTCACCCTGCATGTGCGGGGGAGTGAGGAGCAGGGCACGGGCACCGGGTTCGTCCTCGACGGCCGGGGACACATCCTCACCAACAACCACGTGATCGAACCCGCCGGTGACAGCGGTGAGATATCGGTGACGTTCAGCGGCGGCGAAACGGCGAAGGCGAAGGTCGTCGGGCACGACAGCGGCTACGACCTCGCCGTCGTGAAGGTCTCCGGCGTCTCGGGACTCGCCCCCATGCCGCTCGGGAACTCCGACAGCGTCCAGGTCGGCGACCCCGTCGTCGCCATCGGCGCGCCCTTCGACCTCGCCAACACCGTCACCTCCGGGATCATCAGCGCCAAGGAGCGGCCCATCACGGCGGGCGGTGAGAAGGGCGACGGCACCGACGTCTCGTACGTGGACGCCCTGCAGACCGACGCCCCGATCAACCCCGGCAACTCGGGCGGCCCCCTCCTCGACTCGCGGGCCCGGGTCATCGGCATCAACAGCGCCATCCGCTCCGCCGACAACGGCTCCGACCTGGAGAGCGGTCAGGCCGGCTCCATCGGCCTGGGTTTCGCCATCCCCGTGAACCAGGCCAAGCGGGTCGCCGAGGAACTCATCAACACCGGCCGGGCCACGCACCCGGTGATCGGTGTCACGCTCGACATGAACTACTCGGGTGACGGCGCGCGGGTCGGCACGAAGACCGCCGACGGCGGCCCGCCGGTCAGCTCGGGCGGACCCGGTGCCGAGGCGGGCATCAAGGCGGGCGACGTCATCACTGAGGTCGACGGCACGCGGGTGCACTCCGGTGAGGAACTCATCGTGAAGACCCGCGCCCACCGGCCCGGGGACCGTCTCCGAATCACCCTTCACCGAGGCGGCGCGGACCGCACGGTGACGCTCGTCCTCGGATCCGCCGACGGCGACTGAGGGCCCGCGAGCCCCGGCCCGGGAATGACACGAACCTCACAGCGGAGGACGACACCGCAGCTCCGGACGGCAAACATCACGGAAAACCAGAGGTGCACAGCAAGTCGGAAGCCCCTGGACAGTTCCGGACGGACGGGAACGCCGGGTACCTTTGGTCACGGCCCGGACCACGGAACACTCCCGAGGGCCGAGGCCCGGACATCGCAAGGAGCTACCAGGTGTTCAATGACATAGGACCTCTCGAGCTGGTGACGCTCGTCGTCCTCGCCGTGCTCGTGTTCGGTCCGGACAAGCTCCCGAAGATGATTCAGGACGTCACGCGCACCATCCGCAAGATCCGTGAGTTCTCGGAGAGCGCCAAGGCGGACATCCGTGACGAGCTCGGCCCCGAGTTCAAGGACTTCGAGTTCGAGGACCTGAACCCCAAGACGTTCCTGCGCAAGCAGCTGGACAACGACGAGCTGGGGCTCAAGGAGATCCGTAACGGCTTCGACCTGAAGAAGGAGATGGCCGAGGTCACGGACGCGGTGCACAACCGGGAGTCCGACTCCTCCGCCTCCTCGAAGGGCTCGGCCGGCGGCTCCCTCGACATGACGAAGAAGCCCGAGAAGGCCGACCCGGACGAGCGCCCGCCCTACGACGCCGACGCCACCTGATCCACGGCGTCCAGCCGTACGGCCGAGCCGGAACGCCGAGCCGTACCACCGAGCCGGAACGCCGAGCCGTACCACCGAGCCGGAACGCCGAGTCGCGAGACCGGCTCCGCGACGGCGTGCCGGGGCCGGAAACATGCCCCGACCGGCCCGTTTCCGCCGTGCACACGCCCCACGCGCCGGGCGCTTTCGCCGCTGCTCGCGGCGGTGTGGCTATGCTGCCCAGTTGTTGTGCGGACCGAAGGACGCCCGAGGGGGGCGGGCCACCCGGTCCGCCGAGAACGAGGAGGCGTCCGGCAGATGGAGACGACAAGTCGGGTAGGCGCGCAGGCGCCGGCCGCGGATGACGGACAGCAGGTCCCCACCACCCGGCGCACGGTCGACGGCTACCTGCTGGCGCCCTTCCCCTGGTACGGCCTCGACGAGGCCTTCACGGGGCCGCGCTGGCTCATGCAGGTGGGTATGTCGGCGGAAGGCGTCGTCGAGCACGGTTCGATCGGCCACGGTGACGAGCCGGTGGTGCGCCCAGAGCCGGCCGACGACAAGGAGCGGTTCGCGGTGGTCGTCACCGTTGCCGCCAACCCCGATCGGCGCAGCGCCGACGGCACGGGCCTGCTGGAGGCCACCTCGGTCTCCTCGGCCGCCTGGCTGGCCGGTGTGGGGCTGCTGTCCTTCACCTGGCCCGGCCAGATGGACCACACGCTGCGCGACGACTGGCTGGACCAGCAGACCGAGACCGCCTGGGTGCTGGCAGACGACCTGGACGGCTCGGACTGGTCCACGCTGTCCCTCCCCGTGGACGGGGTCCCCACGACCTTCCACTACCGCGAGTCCGAGTTCGGCTGGGTGCTCGCCGGCTCCACCCAGGAGGGCGTCCACGTGGGCGCGTACGGGCGGGGCATGAGCGCGTACGGACTCGGCTTCGCGATGATCAAGGACATCGGGGCGTACGCCTAGGACGTACCGGCCGCGGCCGGTACGAAGGAGGGGCACCGTCCGTGCGGACGGTGCCCCTCCTTCGTACCGGGACCCTGCGAGGGCCCTTAGAACTTGTTGCGCGGGGTGATGCCCAGCGACATGCCCGACAGGCCGCGCTGGCGGCCGCCGAGCTTGCCGGCGATGGCGCGCAGGGCCGAGCCGGCCGGCGAGTCGGGGTCGGAGAGGACCACCGGCTTGCCCTCGTCGCCGCCCTCACGGAGGCGGACGTCGATCGGGATGGAGCCGAGGACCGGGACCGTCGCGCCGGTGGTGCGGGTCAGGCCGTCGGCGACCGACTGGCCGCCGCCCGTGCCGAACACGTCGACCATCTCGTCGCAGTGCGGGCAGGGCAGCCCCGCCATGTTCTCGACGACACCCACGATCTTCTGGTGGGTCTGCACCGCGATCGAGCCCGCACGCTCGGCGACCTCGGCCGCGGCCTGCTGCGGAGTCGTCACGACGAGGATCTCGGCGTTCGGGACGAGCTGCGCCACGGAGATCGCGATGTCGCCCGTGCCCGGCGGGAGGTCGAGGAGCAGGACGTCGAGGTCGCCCCAGTACACGTCCGCCAGGAACTGCTGGAGGGCGCGGTGCAGCATCGGGCCGCGCCACACCACCGGCGCGTTGCCCGGGGTGAACATACCGATGGAGATGACCTTCACGCCGTGCGCGGACGGCGGCATGATCATGTTCTCGACCTGGGTCGGACGGCCGTCCGCGCCGAGCATGCGCGGCACCGAGTGGCCGTAGATGTCGGCGTCCACGACACCGACCTTGAGACCGTCGGCGGCCATCGCCGCCGCCAGGTTCACGGTGACGGAGGACTTGCCGACGCCACCCTTGCCGGAGGCGACCGCATAGACGCGGGTCAGCGAGCCGGGCTTGGCGAACGGCACCTCGCGCTCGGCGGCACCGCCCTTCAGCGCGGTCGCCAGCTCGCGGCGCTGTTCGTCGCTCATCACGTCGAGTTCGACCTCGACAGCGGTGACGCCCTCGACGCCCGAGACCGCCTCCGTCACGCGCTGGGTGATCGTGTCCCGCATCGGGCAGCCGGAGACCGTCAGGTACACGGCGACCGCGACCGTGCCATCCGCGCCGATCTCCACCGATTTGACCATCCCCAGCTCGGTGATGGGTCGGTTGATCTCGGGGTCGTTCACCGTCGCCAGTGCTTCACGCACCGCGTCTTCCGTAGCCATAGGGACGATGGTACGGCGCTCCCCATGGGCCCGGGAAAGCCCTGTCACCGGTCGTCTACGTCACGTCCCTGCGACCGTTCCGCCGGGAATACGATCCGGCCGTCCCCCGACCCCTCCGCGTACCGCTCCTCCAGCTCCTTGACCAGGTCCTGGAGCTCGGAGCGGATCCAGTCGCGGGTGGCGACCTCGCCGAGTCCCATCCGCAGCGCGGCGATCTCGCGGGTGAGGTACTCGGTGTCCGCGATGGACCGTTCGTTCTGGTTGCGGTCCTGTTCGAGGTTGACCCGGTCGCGGTCGTCCTGCCGGTTCTGCGCGAGCAGGATCAGCGGGGCGGCGTAGGAGGCCTGGAGCGACAGCATCAGGGTCAGGAAGATGAACGGGTAGCTGTCGAAGCGCAGGGCGCCCGGGGCGAAGATGTTCCACACGACCCACAGGATGATGACGATCGTCATCCAGACGATGAACCGTCCGGTGCCGAGGAAGCGGGCGATGCGCTCCGAGAGCCGTCCGAAGGCCTCGGGGTCCCACTCGGGCAGGAACCGGCGCCGCTGCGGCTTCGGCTGGTCGAGCCGGCCACGGGGCCGGGGGGCGGCGGTGGCCCCGGTGGCGGTCCGCTCCCGGGTCTCGCGGTCAGTGCCCATGGCGTCCCCCCCCGGAACCGCCGCCCGGCCCCGCTCCGGGGTCCGCGTCCGCCCGGCCGTCCACGGCGTGGGCGCCGTCCGCCGGCTCGTCGTCGCGGACGGCGTGGTGCACCTCCTCGGGAACGCTCTCGTCGAGGTGGAACTCCGTCTCCCGCCAGTCGTCGGGCAGCATGTGGTCCAGCACGTCGTCCACGGTCACCGCGCCCAGCAGCGAGCCGCTCTCGTCGACGACGGGCGCCGCGACCATGTCGTACGTGGCGAAGAACCCGGCGACCACGGGCAGTTCGTCCTCCGGCGCGAGCGGCTGGAGATCGTCGTCGACGAGCGAGCCGACCAGCGTGAACGGCGGATCGCGCAGCAGCCGCTGGAAGTGCACGGCGCCCAGGTACTTGCCCGTCGGTGTCTCGTCGGGCGGGCGGCACACGTACACCTGGGCGGCGAGCGCGGGGGAGAGGTCGGGGTTGCGGACCCGGGCCAGCGCGTCGGCGACGGTCGCGTCGGGCCGCAGCACGATCGGCTCGGTGGTCATCAGACCACCCGCCGTCCGCTCCTCGTACGCCATCAGCCGGCGCACGTCGGCCGCGTCGCCCGGACGCATCAGCGTGAGCAGCCGCTCCACGTCCTCGGCGGGCAGCTCGGCGAGCAGGTCGGCCGCGTCGTCGGGGTCCATCGCCTCCAGCACGTCGGCCGCGCGCTCCTCCTTGAGCTTGCCGAGGATCTCGATCTGGTCGTCCTCGGGCAGCTCTTCGAGCACGTCGGCGAGCCGGTCGTCGTCGAGGGCCGCGGCCACCTCGCCGCGCCGCTTCGGAGACAGGTGGTGCAGGACGTTCGCCAGGTCGGCCGGGCGCAGCTGCTCGAAGGTGGCGAGCAGACTCTCCGCGCCCTGCCCGTCCTCCTCCAGCGCGACGCCGGTGACGGCGGACCAGTCGACGGTCAGCGTCTCGCCCTTGGCGCGACGGAAGGCACCGCCCGTGCGTCCCTTGCGCACGAAGACCCGGTCGATCTCCCAGTCGCGGCGGGCCGGGAGCTGCTGGATCGACACGTCGAGGACGGTGACCTCCTCGCCCGTCTCGACCAGGGTCACGAGCCGGTCGAGAAGTTCGCCGAAGATGAGCCGTTCGGTGGGCCGTTGCTCGAAGCGGCGGACGTTCAGGACCCCGGTCGAGATGACCTGGCCCGACTCGATGCCGGTCACCCGGGTCATGGGCAGGAAGATGCGGCGGCGCGTGGACAGTTCGACGACCAGGCCGAGCAGCCGGGGCGGCCGCCGGCCCACGCGCAGCATGGCGACGAGGTCCCGCACGCGGCCCACCTGGTCGCCGTTCGGGTCGAAGACGGCGACACCGGCCAGGTGCGAGACGAAGATCCGGGGGGCACCTGCGGCCATGCCCGCGCCTCCTTCGCTTCGAAGCGTTCTGTGCCGGTCTGTCCGCTCGGGTGGGCTTCAGGCTAGCCCGTCCCGGTCGGATACGCCCTGGTGGGCGGTCCGGACGGACTGCCTCCGCCGGGCGGCCGCGGCACCGGTACGCTGCCGTACGCCGCCCAGCACCGCGCACGAAAGGCAGCCCCACCTGTGACTGCAATTCCCCCGGGCCGTATCCGCAGAATCGCCAGGGCGAGCGCGGTGTGCGCCCTGGCCGTGACAGGGATGGCGGGGCTGACGGGGTGCGGCAGCGAGGACCCGGACGCGGGCACGAACGGGGTCGGCAAGCTGCCCGCCGCCACCATCCAGGCGAAGACGAAGAAGGCCGCCGAGGACGCGAAGACCGTACGGCTGTCCGGGACCGTCGTGTCGAACGGGACCACGTACACCCTCGACATGCGCCTCACGTCCGACGGCGGCACCGGCTCGGTCACCTCCAAGGGCGCCAGTTTCCGGCTGCTGCGCGTCGGTGAGCACCTCTTCCTCAAGGCCGACGCGGAGTTCTGGGCGCACCAGGACGGCAAGAACGGCGACAAGCCGGGGGACACGGCAGCGGCCGACAAGCTGGAGGGCATGTACGTGAAGGTGCCGACCGGCGACCCCGCGTACAAGCGGTTCAGCGGCTTCACCGACAAGGACGTCCTGCTCGACGGGCTGCTCGGCCTGCACGGCGCGCTCGCCACGGACGGCCACCACGAGCAGTCCGGGGTCCGCACCATCCGCATCACCGGAGACAAGGGATCGGGCGGCGCCCTGGACGTCTCGCTGAAGGGGATCCCGTACCCGCTGTTGCTCGTCCGCGCGGGCAACGCCGGCACGCTCCGGCTGACCGACTGGGGCAAGGACTTCGCGCTAAAGGAGCCTTCGGAGAAGGAGACGGTGGACTACGGGCAGCAACTGCCCTCCTCGTAGTCCCGGCCCGGTCTCGCTCCCGGGCCCGCTAGCGGCGCTTGCGGCGCTTCAGCAGGAGTCGCGGGAGCGCCGCGGGGATTTCCTGGCGGGTGGTCGCCGAGGTCGGCACCGGCCGCTGTGCGAGCGATCCGTCGGGCAGTCCGGCGGTCGCGCCGGTCGGCTCCAGCCGGACGAGCCGGCACTCGCGGGCCCAGCGCTCGGGCATGGCCTCGCCGTCGGGCGCGTTCAGCCGCTTGCCCTTGAGCTCGCCGACGGCGGCCTCCCACTCCGGGGTGCCCGCGGCGAGTTCCGTGACGCGTGCGGACCAGGAGACGAGCCGGCCGCCCTTGTCCTTGCTGCGTACGGTCACGACCGCTTCGCCCCCGTCGGCCAGGTCGGGCAGCGGCTGCTCGCCCGGCCCGTCGCCGACCAGGAAGGCGGCCCCGTCCGCCCACACGTGCCAGAGCGGACGGGTGGGCACCTCCTGGCCCGGCCCTGGATGCGCCGGCAGGCCGCCGCCGCGCACCCAGATCAGCCCGGACTTCTTGGTGGCCTCCTCGATGAGGGCCCGGTCGAGCAGCTCGTGCGTCATGGGCACCAGCCTATCCAGGCGTTCCTAGAGCCAGCCGTTGCGCTTCAGGATGCGGTGGATGGAGAGGCAGAGCCCGACGGTGACAGCCATGACGACCGGGTAGCCGTAGCGCCAGTGCAGCTCGGGCATGTGCTCGAAGTTCATCCCGTACACACCACAGACCATCGTCGGTACGGCGATGATCGCCGCCCAGGACGTGATCTTGCGCATGTCCTCGTTCTGCGCGACGGACGCCTGCGCGAGGTTGGCCTGGAGGATCGAGTTGAGCAGTTCGTCGAAGCCGAGGACCTGCTCCTGGACGCGCGCGAGGTGGTCGGCGACGTCGCGGAAGTACTTCTGGATGTCGGGGTCGACGAGCCGCATCGGCCGCTCGCTCAGCAGCTGCATGGGGCGCAGCAGCGGCGACACCGCCCGCTTGAACTCCAGCACCTCGCGCTTGAGCTGGTAGATCTGCCCGGCGTCCGTGCCGCGCGGAGTGCCTTTGCGGCCGGGCGAGAACACCTCGGTCTCGACCTCGTCGATGTCGTCCTGCACGGCGTCCGCGACCGCGATGTACCCGTCGACGACGTGGTCGGCGATCGCGTGCAGCACCGCCGAGGGGCCCTTGGAGAGCAGCTCGGGATCGTCCTGGAGGCGGTGCCGCAGCGCGCGCAGCGAGCCCTGCCCGCCGTGCCGGACGGTGATGAAGAAGTCCCCTCCGGTGAAGCACATCACCTCACCGGTCTCGACGATCTCGCTGGTCGCGGTGAGCCGGTCGTGCTCGACGTAGTGGATGGTCTTGAACACGGTGAACAAGGAGTCGTCGTAGCGCTCCAGCTTGGGGCGCTGGTGGGCCTGGACGGCGTCCTCGACGGCCAACGGGTGCAGGCCGAACTCCCGGGCGATACCGGCGAATTCGTCCTCGGTGGGCTCGTGCAGGCCGATCCACACGAACCCGCCGTCGCGCCGCACCTGGCGCATCGCCTCGTGCGGGGTGAGCGGCGTGCGCGTCTGGACGCGGGCACCGTCGCGGTAGACGGCGCAGTCGACCACGGCCGACGGGGTCCCGGGGTCACGCGTGGTGTCGTACGAGCCACTGTCCTTGCGCAGCGGCGGACGGGGGCGGACCGCGGCGCGCAGGTCACGGATCATCGACATGGCAGGCTCCTTTTCGCAACGGAGGCGGCCTGCGACGGTTGGAACTACCCGGAATGGGGACGTCCTGACTGCGGATGTTTGGCACGTCCACAAAGCGGGGAGCACCGCACCGTCGCGGTGGCAGCTTCGCTACTGATTCAGATCGGACAGATCAGGGGTTCAGATCGGACAGATCAGGCGGAAACGAAGCGCTCTTCCGTGGTGCACCGGGCAACGCTGACACGTATGCACACGATTGCCTGAGACGGCGGCCGGCAGGACTGAAGAACCAGCGGGACCAGCTACGGACTCAGCGACAGGAAGAGCGGGTGGTACTGCACGATCGACTTCGATCCATTGCAGCCCCACCTCCTCCGGTCGGTCCCCCGTGAGGGACGAGCCATCCCCCGAAGGGGAGTCCGGCTCCCTCCGAAGGGGAGTCGGATCAGTCTCAGTGCGCCGGAGCCTTCGGGGCCAACTCCCGCAGCGCCATGAGGGCATGAGGGGTGCGTCCGATACCAGTTGCTCCGACCAGCGGCCAAGAGTATCAGCGCACCGATGTGTCAAGGCGCCGCTTTGCGCGTTGTTGACCACGGGGTGCGGCGCCCGCCCTGGTGGGCGCCCCCGCCTATGCTCGGTGCATGGCAGATGTTCTTCCCCTGGTCGAGGCCCGTTTGCGCTCCGCGCTGGGCGAACCCGACGCGCGCGCCGCGGTCACCTTCCTCGGCACGGACCGCATCGAGGTGGTGCGCTTCACGGAGGGCGACGTCGTCCGCTACGCCACGCTCGGCATGTCCGCCCAGCCGATGGCCGACCCCGCCGAGGCGCTCGCCGACCCGGTGAAGGGCCCGCGCGCCGAGCTGATCCTCTCGGTCCGCCCGGCCGGTGCCGACACCGACAAGGTGCTCCGCCCGCTGGCCGTGCTCGCCGCCTCGCCGCAGGTCGAGGGCCTGATCGTGGCCCCCGGTGCCTCCCTCGACGTGGGGGAACCCCTGTGGCCCGGCGCGCCGTTCACCTCCGTCCTGGTCGCGGAGTCCGGCGGCCTGGTGGAGGACCTGGAGCTCGACGAGCCGGCCGATCCCGTGCGGTTCCTGCCGCTGCTCCCCATGACACCCAACGAGGCGGCCTGGAAGCGCGTGCACGGCGCCGCCGCACTTCAGGAGCGCTGGCTGAACGGTGGAACGGACCTGCGCGATCCGCTGCGCAAGTCCGTTCCGCTCGACTGATCCCGGAGGCTGACAGGACGTCAACTGTCCTGTTCCTCAAGTGAGTCGGTGATCTCGGGCGCGACCGTGCCGGCCGGCACGGACCGGCCGGCTCAGTTCGCGAAGACCGTGACGCCGTCCTCGGTGGCGTGGGCCGGCTCCAGTTCCTCCGCCTCGTGGGTCAGGGCGTGCCGCCGGACGAGGACCACCAGGGCGCCCAGCAGCGCGGTGATGGCGGCCACCACGAACGGGATGCGGATGTTCGTCCACTCCTCGATCTTCGGAGCGAAGAACGGCGCCGCGGCCGCCGCGAACCAGCGCACGAAGTTGTAGCCGGCGCTCGCCACCGGTCGCGGCGCGTCGGAGACCCCGAGGGCCAGCTCCGTGTAGACGGTGTTGTTCACGCCGATGAAGGCGCCGGACAGGATCGTGCAGACGATCGCGGTGGTGTGGTCGCCGTACCCGAGGACCAGGACGTCGGCCGCGAGCAGCACCAGCGAGCCGCCGAGCACCTTGAGCGAGCCGAACCGGGCCTGCATGCGCGGCGCCACGATCACCGAGAAGACCGCGAGCAGCACACCCCAGCAGAAGAACACCGCACCCGACTTGTAGGGCGTCATGTTCAGCACGAACGGGGTGAAGGCCAGCACGGTGAAGAACGTGTAGTTGTAGAAGAACGCGGACGTCGCCGCCGAGGCGAGGCCGCCGTGTCCGAGGGCGCGCAGCGGGTCGAGCAGGGAGGTCTTGCGGGCGGGCTTCGGCTGCTCCTTGAGGAACACCGTGATGCACAGGAAGCCGATCGCCATCAGGAACGCGGTGCCGAAGAACGGGTAGCGCCAGCTCGCGTCACCGAGCAGAGCGCCGAGCAGCGGGCCGCAGGCCATGCCGAGGCCGAGCGCGGACTCGTAGAGCAGGATCGCCGCCGCGCTGCCGCCGGCCGCGGCGCCGACGATCACGGCCAGGGCCGTGGAGACGAACAGCGCGTTGCCGAGACCCCAGCCCGCGCGGAAGCCGACCAGTTCGCCGACCGACCCCGAGGTGCCCGCGAGTCCGGCGAAGACCACGACGAGCGCGAGGCCGAGCAGCAGGGTCTTCTTGCCGCCGATGCGGCTGGAGACGAAGCCGGTCACCAGCATCGCGACGGCGGTGATCAGGAAGTACGAGGTGAAGAGGAGCGACACCTGGCTCGGGGTGGCGTCGAGGCCCTTGGCGATGGACGGCAGGATCGGGTCGACGAGGCCGATGCCCATGAAGGCGACGACGGACGCGCCGGCCGTCGCCCAGACGGCCCTGGGCTGACGCAGGAGGCCGCCCGCACCCGCGTCGAACGTGTCCCCTTCGGCGGGGGCTTCCGTGGTGATGATCATGCCCGCTCCTTCACTGCGTACCGCCAGATCGTTGTGTTATACACACAATAAGTTAGGTGGGCTAATTAATGCAAGGTACACGCAGTTTTGCCGTGTCAGGCACGCGCCGGACGGGTGATCGTCCTTGACGCGGGGAAGGACGGGGAGGACCGTTGGACCCTATGAGGGGCGAACCCAGTTGCCCGAAGTGTGGTGGCCGGGTCAGGGCTCCCGGCCTCTTTGCCGACTCGTGGCAGTGCGATGTGCACGGCACGGTGCATCCGCTGCAGCCCGTGATCCCGCCCAGCGTCGAGGCCCTCGGTGTGGTCGTGCACCGCGCCCGGGTGCCGGTGTGGATGCCCTGGCCGCTGCCCGTCGGCTGGCTGTTCACCGGCGCCTCCTTCGCCGGGGACGACCGCAGCGGAGGCCGGGCCACCGCTGTCGCCTGTTCGGGCCCCGGACCACTCGGCGGCATGGGTGAGCTGATCCTGGTCGCCGAGGAACTCGGCGTGGGCCTCGGCGCCCGGTACGCGGGCGTCGACGGACCGGACCCCGGCCCGTACATGAACGTCGAGAAGCCCCCGCAGGCGAAGGTCCTCGCGGCCGGCCGCCCCACCCCCCTCTGGCATGTGCCCAGCGCTCCCGACGACCGCGCCGTCTTCGCGGGCGAGGCGCTCGGGCTGTGGCTGTGGGCCGTCGTCTGGCCCGAGCAGACCGGGCTGCTGATGTACGACGAACTGGTGCTGACGGATCTGCGGGACGCCGGCGCGGAGGTCGATCTGCTGCCCTGCGGAGCGCTGTCCCCCCGGATCCTGGAGCCCTAGGGCCTGCCTCGAGGGGCTTCCGCCCCGGGCCGCGATGTCCGGAGGTGCCGTGTTCCCGCCCGGGAGGCGGGTGTGGACGGTAGGGGGTGCTCGGGCGGTTCGGGTGTGACAGGAGTGCCTCGGGTTCCCGTTATCCTTGAGCGTCCCCGTCCGTCCCGTCACCGCTTGGAGTCCGCGTAGTGCGCATCGACCTGCACGCCCACTCCACCGCGTCCGACGGCACGGACACCCCGGCCGAGCTGGTGCGCAACGCAGCCGCCGCCGGACTGGACGTCGTCGCGCTGACCGACCACGACACCACCCGCGGATACGCCGAGGCCGTCGCCGCCCTGCCCGAGGGGCTCACCCTCGTCACCGGCGCCGAACTCTCCTGCCGCATCGACGGCATCAGCATGCACCTGCTGGCCTACCTCTTCGACCCCGAGGAGCCCGCCCTGCTCGCCGAGCGCGAACTGGTGCGGGACGACCGGCTGCCGCGCGCCCAGGCCATGATCGCCAGGCTCCGGGACGCGGGCGTGCCGATCAGCTGGGAGCAGGTGGCGCGTATCGCGGGCGACGGGTCCGTCGGCCGCCCGCACATCGCCTCCGCGCTCGTCGAACTGGGCGTCGTCGACACCGTCTCCGACGCCTTCACCGAGGAGTGGCTCGCCGACGGCGGCCGCGCCTACGTCCCCAAGCACGAGACCGACCCCTT
The DNA here is from genome assembly GCF_044766365.1 of Streptomyces sp. NPDC102279. Taxonomy (NCBI): domain Bacteria; kingdom Bacillati; phylum Actinomycetota; class Actinomycetes; order Kitasatosporales; family Streptomycetaceae; genus Streptomyces; species Streptomyces sp. NPDC102279. The sequence goes on from NZ_JBIWLU010000005.1 coordinate 615,305, forward strand.
CGAGGCGATCCGGCTCGTCAAGGGAGCCGGAGGCGTCACGGTCTTCGCGCACCCCGCGGCCGCCAAGCGGGGCCGCACCGTGCCCGAGCCGGTGATCGCCGAGCTCGCCACGGCCGGCCTCGACGGCATCGAGGTCGACCACATGGACCACGAGCCGTCCACCCGCGCCCGGCTGCGCGGCCTGGCCGCCGAACTGGGGCTGCTCACCACGGGCTCCTCCGACTACCACGGCAGCCGCAAGACCTGTGTGCTCGGCGAGTTCACCACCGACCCCGAGGTCTACGGAGAGATCACCCGCCGCTCCACCGGGGCGTTCCCCGTCCCGGGCGCCGGCGGAGCCTGATCCCGGACGCTCGGCTCCAGGTCCGTAACGGCGGGCGGACACCCGCCGGCCACCGGTCGCCCACGCGCGACCGACGTGATCCGGATCCCCACCGGTACGGCGCATCCGCCGTACCGGACGGTCCTTCCCTGTAGGCGCTCCGTCGGATCCGGACGGTCCGTGCCGCCCCGCCGCACACCTGGCCCGCAGGGCCGGTCCCGTGCCGTCGAGGCGCACAGGCCCCCGGTGCCGGTCCGGTCCCGCCGCCCGGCGCTCGTACGCGGCCCGTACGCGCCAGGTCCCGTCCCGCCCCGCGGGACGCCCGCCCACCCCGGCGGACGGAACACCCGTCCGCCCCCGCTCACCACGCGCAAGGCTCTTCCTCACCATGTTCGACGTCGCCGTCTTCGGCTCCCTCTTCCTCACGCTCTTCGTCATCATGGATCCCCCCGGGATCACCCCGATCTTCCTGGCGCTCACCGCGGGCCGCCCCGCCAAGGTGCAGCGGCGGATGGCCTTCCAGGCGGTCTGCGTCGCCGGCGGCGTCATCACCGTCTTCGGGCTCCTCGGCCACCAGATCCTGAACTACCTGCACGTCTCCGTGCCCGCGCTGATGATCGCGGGCGGACTGCTGCTCCTGCTCATCGCCCTCGACCTGCTGACCGGCAAGACCGACGAGCCGAAGCAGACCAAGGACGTCAACGTCGCGCTCGTCCCCCTCGGCATGCCGCTGCTCGCCGGGCCCGGAGCGATCGTGTCCGTGATCCTCGCGGTGCAGAAGGCCGACACGGTCGCCACCCAGGTCTCGGTGTGGACCGCGATCCTCGCCATCCATGTCGTGCTCTGGATCGTGATGCGCTACTCGCTGCTGATCATCCGTGTCATCAAGGACGGCGGCGTGGTGCTCGTGACCCGGCTCGCGGGCATGATGCTCTCCGCGATCGCGGTGCAGCAGATCATCAACGGCGTCACCCAGGTGATCCGCGGGAGCTGACTCCCCGCCGCCCCCCGAACACACGCAGAACCCCGCACGGCATACATGCCGTACGGGGTTCTGAAGTCTCTGGATCAATAGACGGCCGCGGTCCGCAGCGCCGCGTCTCGGCGCCACCACTCGCGTCCTCGCACTACGGGAAGTATTACGAAGCGGTCGAATCGGCGGGGCGGATCCACAGGCGCTGTCCGATGGCGGCGGCCTGCTGAACGATCCTGTTGACGGAGGCGGCATCCACGACAGTGCTGTCCACGGGGGTTCCGTCGACATCGTCGAGTCGCATGATTTCGAAGCGCATGGGCTTCTCCCTTCGTCTGGTCATCCTCCTGAGGAGAACTACTTGTATGAGGGGGCCGCGGCATCGCTGCCTCGGCCTCCGTATGTATCCAACGGGATGCTTGTTACAAACATTCCCTACGCTAAGGAAATTTTTCGAGAACCTAATTACTGAGTGGTAAGCAGGGTGGCGGAGACTGACCGCCGCCGGTTGTGTTCGCAGCGTGACCGCCGGGACAATGGTGCTGATGAACGACGACCACGCGGCGCTCGCCGCCCGCATCGACCGCACGAACGAGCTGCTCCAGCGCATGCTCGCCGAGGTGGCGAAGACTCCCTCCACGCACGCGATCTTCGTCGACGCCGGCTATCTGTACGCGGCGGCGGGACGGCTCGTCGCCGGCACGGAGGACCGCCGTTCGTTCGACCTGGACACCGAGGGCCTCATCGAGGCACTCATCGACCGGGCCCGCACGATCTTCGCCGACAGCCGGCTGCTCCGCGTCTACTGGTACGACGGCGCCCGGCGCCGCATCCACACCTCGGAGCAGCAGTCGATCGCCGAACTCCCGGACGTGAAGGTCCGGTTGGGCAACCTGAACGCCAACAACCAGCAGAAGGGCGTCGACTCACTCATCAGGTCCGACCTGGAATCCCTCGCCCGGCACCGCGCCATCAGCGACGCGGCCCTGCTCGGCGGCGACGAGGACCTGGTCTCCGCGGTCGAGGCGGCGCAGGGGTACGGGGCCCGGGTCCACCTCTGGGGTATCGAGGCGCCCGAGGGCCGCAACCAGGCGGAGCCGCTGCTCTGGGAGGTCGACAGCCAGCGCACGTTCGACCTCGACTTCTTCAAGCCGTACGTGTCCCGGCGAACCGCCCAGTCGTACGACCCGACGGCGGCGGTACGGCCCAGCCGGGAGGACGTGCGTTTCGTGGGCGCCCAGATCGCCGCGAAGTGGCTCGCCGCGCGAGGCCGGGAGTCCCTCGTGGAGCTGCTGCCCGGTCATCCCTACCTCCCGGGATCGGTCGACCAGGACCTGCTGGTCGAGGCCGAGGGGCTGCTCCAGTACTCGTTGCGCGGACAGTCGGACCTGCGCCGCGCCCTGCGGGACGGATTCTGGGAGCACCTTCAGGCGCAGTACTAGACGGGTCCGGGCGTGCGGCGCGGAGCAGACGTCCGTGCTGCGGGGTGGTGTTCGAGTGCCACCGTTCGGCGACGCGTGCCCCGGCCGTCCGCCGGTCCTCCGCCGGTCCTCTGGCGGTCCTCCGTCAGCCGTCCGTCGCGTGCCGTCAGTCGGCCGTCGTGTCCCAGAAGGCGGCCAAGGCGCGGGCGGTCTCCAGCGGCTGATCCGTGTTGGGGGAGTGCTCCGCCCCTTCCACGACCGTACGCCGGGCGTCGAGCCGTACGGCCATGTCGTCCAGCAGGTGCACGGGCCAGGCGTCGTCGTGCTCGCCGGAGACCACGTGCTTGGGCAGCGGCACGGCGGCCAGTTCGGCGACGCGGTCGGGTTCCGTGCAGAGCTGGCGGCCCGTGGCGACGAGCTGGGCCGGGCTGTTGGCGAGCCAGCGGCGGCGCAGGGCGTCGAGGTCGTCGAGCCCCGCGTCGAGTCCGCCGGTGTCGGTCTCCTCGGGCGGTTCCATCGCCCGCATCGCCTCCCACACCTCGTCCATGCCCATCACCGCGAGCGCGTCCCGCAGCAGCTTCACGCGCTGCTGCTGGGGCGTGGAGACCTGCGCGGGACCGGTGGCCATGACGGTCAGCGAGAGGAACGGCGAGGGGTCGAGCAGCACCGCCGCCCGGGCGATGTGACCGCCCAGGGAGTGCCCCAACAGGTGGACGGGGACGCCGATCGCGGCGGCCTGCGCGAGGACGTCCCGCGCCAACTCGCTTTGCGCGTAGGGAGTTTCGTCGTCCAGTGGCCCGCTGCTCTCGTACTGCCCGCGCCCGTCGACGGCCACCGTCCGGTAGCCCGCCGCGGCGAGCGGCGTGTGCAGCGCGATGAAGTCCTCCTTGCTGCCGGTGAACCCGGGCAGCAGCAGCACGGTCCCCTTCAGAGCCCCGTGCCCCGCCGCGTCGAGCACGGCGAACTCACCGCGGGCGGTCGCCAGGCGGTATGCGCGGACACCTGCGGGCGGGACGAACGTGTGGGGCCTGCTCATGAACAGGAGGCTATAGGGCACCGGTGAAGGCCGCTCGGGGAGGTGAGGGGCCCGGGGCCCGGCCCGCCGTGGCAGGGCGGCCCACGCCCGGACGGGTGCACCGTCCGGGGCCAAAAACGCCGACGGCCCGGTCCCACCGGGAGGTGGGACCGGGCCGTCGGGCAGGGGATCAGCTCTCCGCGGGCTCCGTGGCGACCGCCTTGCGGGTGCGGCGGCGGGTGGCCGGCTTGGCCTCCGCGTCGTCGGTCGCCTGGGCCGGGATGTCGGCGTCGGCGACGGCCTTGCGGGTGCGTCGGCGGACGGGCTTGGCCTCGGCCGTCTCGGCGGTCTCGGCCGTGTCCGTGTCGGTGGTCGCGGCCTTGGCGCGGGTGCGCCGCGGCTTGGCCGGGGCCTCCGCGACACCCTCCGCCGTGTCGACCACGGCCTCGGCGGCCTTGCGGGTGCGGCGGCCGGTGGCCGGCTTGGCCTCCGCGTCGTCCGTGGCCTGGGCCGGGATGTCGGCGTCGGCGACGGCCTTGCGGGTGCGTCGGCGGACGGGCTTGGCCTCGGCCGTCTCGGCCGTGTCCGTGTCGGTGGTCGCGGCCTTGGCGCGGGTGCGCCGCGGCTTGGTCTCGGCGACCGCCTCGGCAACCTCGGTCGCGGCGGCCTCGACGGTGTCGACGACGGCCTCCGCGGCCTTGCGGGTCCGGCGCCGCACGGGCTTGGCCGGCGCTTCGGTCACCTCGGCGGTCTCGACGACCGCCTCGGTGACGGGCGCGGCCTCGGCGGTCTTGCGGGTCCGACGGCGGGCCGGCTTGGCCGGCGTCTCGACGGCGTCCGCGACAACCTCGGCGGCGACGCTCTCGACCACGGCCTCGGCCGCGGTCACCGCGGCTTCGGCGTTCTCGATCGCCTCGATGCTCTCAGCGGTCTTGCGGGCCCGGCGACGGCGCGGCCTGGCCGCCTCGTCGGTGACGCCCTCGGCCGTCGCCACGGCGGTCACCGCGGCCTCGGCCACCGGAGCGGCCGCGGGGGCCACCTGCTCGGAGCCCGATGAACCGCGCGTACGACGGCGGCGGCGCGGCGTCCGGGGCTCGGTGGCCCCTTCCGACGCGGGAGCCTCCGTGGTGCCCTCGGGAGCCGCGGAAGGCGCCGCGGACGGCTCACCGTTACGCGTACGACGCCGACGGCGCGGGGTGCGCTCCGAACGGTCACGCTCGTGCTCGGTGGTGGCGGGGGTCGCCGGCGCGGCCGAACGGCCACCGCGGCCACGCGGACCGCCACGGCCACCGGTCTCGCCCAGGTCCTCGACCACCTCGGCCGCGAGCCCGGCGCGGGTGCGCTCGGAACGCGGCAGGACACCCTTGGTGCCGGCCGGGATGCTCAGCTCCTCGAAGAAGTGAGGAGAGGTCGAGTAGGTCTCCGGCGGGGCCGGGAAACCGAGGTCCAGCGCCTTGTTGATCAGCTGCCAGCGCGGGATGTCGTCCCAGTCGACGAGGGTGATCGCGATGCCCTTGGCACCCGCGCGGCCGGTGCGGCCGATGCGGTGCAGGTACGTCTTCTCGTCCTCGGGGGACTGGTAGTTGATGACGTGGGTCACGCCCTCGACGTCGATACCGCGGGCGGCGACGTCGGTGCAGACCAGCACGTCGACCTTGCCGTTGCGGAAGGCGCGCAGCGCCTGCTCGCGGGCGCCCTGGCCGAGGTCGCCGTGGACCGCGCCGGACGCGAAACCGCGCTGCTGGAGCTGGTCGGCGAGGTCGGCCGCCGTGCGCTTGGTGCGGCAGAAGACCATCGCGAGACCGCGGCCGTCGGCCTGCAGGATCCGCGAGACCATCTCCGGCTTGTCCATGTTGTGCGCGCGGTAGACGAACTGCTTCGTGTTCGCGACCGTCGCGCCCACGTCGTCCGGCTCCGAGGCGCGGATGTGCGTGGGCTGCGACATGTAGCGGCGCGCGAGACCGATGACCGCGCCCGGCATGGTCGCCGAGAACAGCATCGTCTGGCGGCGGGGCGGCAGCATGTTCATGATCTTCTCGACGTCGGGCAGGAAGCCCAGGTCGAGCATCTCGTCGGCCTCGTCGAGGACGAGCGCCCTGATGTGGCCGAGGTTGAGTTTCTTCTGACCCGCGAGGTCCAGCAGGCGGCCCGGGGTGCCGACGATGACGTCGACGCCCTTCTTCAGGGCCTCGACCTGGGGCTCGTAGGCGCGGCCGCCGTAGATGGCGAGGACGCGCACGTTGCGGACCTTGCCGGCGGTCAGCAGGTCGTTGGTCACCTGGGTGCACAGCTCGCGCGTCGGGACGACGACGAGGGCCTGCGGGGCGTCGGTCAGCTGCTCGGGCGTCGCCCGGCCCGCCTCGACGTCCGCGGGGACGGTGACGCGCTCCAGGAGCGGGAGGCCGAAGCCCAGCGTCTTGCCGGTGCCGGTCTTGGCCTGGCCGATGACGTCGGAGCCGGAAAGGGCCACCGGGAGCGTCATCGCCTGGATGGGGAAGGGGTTGATGATGCCGACGGCCTCAAGGGCTTCGGCCGTCTCGGGAAGGATTCCGAGCTCTCGGAAAGTCGTAGTCAGGGTGCTGCCTCTTCTGTGTACGCGGTGCGAGGCGAGCGCGGGGGTCGTGACGGGACCGTGCCGGGGACGTCGGCCGCTCTGTGACGGGCGGGCCGAGTGGCATGGGACCACTGCCGACGCTCGAGCTCTCGTGCCGCTGAGGGTTCCCTCCGGATGTCGTACGCAATGTGCCGTACCGACGAGGAGGGCTGTCGGGTCGGAGCCGATCGGGCCACCGACCGGGCATCCTCATTCGTGCGGCCCGACACGTACTCGCCGGGCGCATTACCACCATACCCCGGAATCGCGCATATGCGATGGCCGGTTTGGTCACGTAGTCGCCGTCACGCTGGTTGACCAGGGACTTCCCCCGTGCGGTGAGAGGGCTATTGTGCGCTTCATGACGACGCCTGACAACGCCGCTGAGAAGCCCGCCGACGCCCCCGCAGACACCGCTCCGACGGCCACCGCAGTCGCCGCGCAGAACTGGGACACGGCCTCCGCCGACCCGCAGTACCGCGCCGCGGTGGTGGACCTGCTCGGAGCGCTCGCGTACGGCGAGCTGGCGGCGTTCGAGCGCCTCGCCGAGGACGCCAAGCTGGCGCCCACGCTCAGCGACAAGGCGGAGCTGGCGAAGATGGCGTCGGCCGAGTTCCACCACTTCGAGCAGCTGTCGGACCGGCTCTCCGCGGTCGGCGCCGACGCCGGGCAGGCCATGGACCCCTTCGTCGCCGCCCTCGACGGCTTCCACAAGCAGACGGCTCCCTCGGACTGGCTGGAGGGTCTCGTCAAGGCGTACGTCGGCGACTCGATCGCCAGTGACTTCTACCGTGAGGTCGCCGCCCGCCTCGACTCGGACACCCGTGGGCTGGTCCTCGGCGTCCTCGACGACACCGGGCACGCGAGCTTCGCCATCGAGAAGGTGCGCGCCGCGATCGACGCCGACCCGCGCGTGGGCGGCCGGCTCGCGCTGTGGGCGCGACGGCTGATGGGCGAGGCCCTGTCGCAGTCGCAGCGTGTGGTCGCCGACCGCGACGCCCTGTCGACGATGCTCGTGGGCGGCGTGGCGGACGGGTTCGACCTCGCGGAGGTCGGCCGGATGTTCTCCCGCATCACCGAGGCGCACACCAAGCGGATGGCCGCGCTGGGGCTGGCGGCCTAGGACGGGCGGGCTCGGACAGGGGTCCTGGCCTCCGGGGTCACGGACCCGTCCTGGGTGCTGGGTGCGGCGGACGGCTGCGCGGCGGCTATCCGCGCGGCTGCCGCTCCCTCTCGCGTTCGCCGTGGCGCCCGCGCGATCGGAATCCGCGGATGCCGCGGAACGGATCAGGCGGTCGCCGAGTGCCGGCGAAAACGCTCCTCCGGGCGGAGCAGCAGCGACAGCAGCGCCGCGGAGACGGCCACCGCTCCGACGAGGATGACGAGGTAGTGGCCCGAGCCGAGCGCGGTGTGCGTCAGGAAGGCGCCGAACAGTCCTCCCGCCACTCCCGTCGACAGGACCAGACTGCGGGCCGGCAGACGGTGGGGCAGGCGGTACGAGGCCGCCCACGCCAGAGCCAGACCCAGCAGTGCGGAGCCGAGCGCTTCCAAGAACATGGCGGGGTGTCCCTCCCTCACGGCCGGTGCAAATCGGTCGTAGCCGGTCCTACCCGTGGCGTGCGGAACGCAACCCTCCCCTGTGCTCGAACTGTGCTCCATCTGTGGAGGAGTTCGCGCGGGGCGGAATGCACGCGAAGGGTCCGGTGACATCGCCACCGGACCCTTCGTGTACCTCCGTGCCGCTCTGCGAACCTCTTACAGAGCGCTGAATCCGACCTTGCGCTGCGTGGGCTCGCCGAGCTCCACGTAGGCCAGGCGGTCGGCCGGAACCAGGACCTTGCGGCCGTGGTCGTCCACGAGGCTGAGCAGCTGCGACTTGCCGGCCAGCGCCTCCGACACCGCGCGCTCGACCTCTTCCGGGGTCTGACCGCTCTCCAGAACGATCTCGCGGGGCGCGTGCTGCACGCCGATCTTGACCTCCACGGCTTTGTCCCTCCGACGGTCAGTCATGTGCGCGTTCGTACGCGCCGTACGCAGCACACATTAGCCCGGTGAGGGGGCCCGCACGTTCCGCCCGGGAACGCCAGGAGCGAACAGGGGGCGGGAACAAAGAAGCGGGCGGGGGGGGGGGCCCCCCCCCCCGGGGGGGGGGGGGGGTTGAACCGCGCCGGGCCCCCGCAATTGGGGGCGAATCCGGGCACCCGGGCAACCCCCAAACCCCCCCCCGCCAGCGCGCGCCAC